>JALOTD010000078.1 GCA_025458105.1 Tabrizicola sp.
CGCTCGGGCATCACGGGCGGAACCACGGGGACCGCATATGAACCGCCTCTGCCATATCGAAATCGACGAGCGCGGCCTTGTCCGCCCCACGCCAGAGATCGAACAGGAACGCCGAGTTGCGATCTATGACCTTCTGGAAGACAACAGCTTCGCCCTGCCCCCCCGCCCCGACCGCGAAACACCTGCAGGCCCGTTCAAGCTGAACCTGGCCATCCGCGACGGGCGGCTGGTTTTCGACATTGCCACCGAAGAGGGCGTGAAGGCGGCCGAGTTTCACCTTTCCCTTGGCCCCTTCCGCCAGGTGGTGAAGGACTATTTCCAGATCTGCGAAAGCTACTTCGACGCCGTCAAACGCCTCCCCCCCAGCCAGATCGAGGCGATCGACATGGCGCGACGCGGCATCCACAACGAGGGCGCGGCGATCCTGCGCGAACGGCTGGAGGGCAAGGCCGAGGTCGACACCGACACCGCGCGCCGCCTCTTCACCCTGATCTGCGTCCTGCACTGGGGCTGATCTTGGGCGATTTCCCCCAGTCAGTGCTCTTCTGCTGCGACCACAACGCCGTCCGCTCGCCCATGGCCGAGGGGCTGATGAAACAGATGTACGGCCAGCGCGCCTATGTGCAGTCGGCAGGCGTGAAGAACGACATGGAGATCGACGGCTTTTCCGTCGCGGTCTGCAAGGAGTTGGGGATCGAGCTCAGCCGCCACCGTTCGCGGTCCTTCGACGAGATGCAGGACTGGGGGGATAACCTCAGCCAGTTCGACCTTATCGTCGCGCTCTCCCCCGCCAGCCAGCGCATGGCGCTGGAACTGACGCGCTTCCACCATCTCGACGTCGAATACTGGCCGATCCTCGACCCCACTGGCCTTGGCGAGACGCGCGAGGCAAAGCTCGCCGCCTACCGCCAGGCCCGCGACCAGATCAGGACGCGGATGCTGGAACGGTTCGGCCCGCCGACCACGTAGGGTGTGGCTCACAGCGCACCATTGCTGCGCCACGAATTCTGACCTATATTCTGGTCAGAGGTGCCACATGCAAATCGCCATCGCCGATGCCAAGGCCCGTTTCGCCGACCTGATCCGTCGGGCCGAAAGTGGCGAGCAGATCATCCTGACTCGCCATGGAAAACCCGTGGCGCGTCTGACGGCCACCGCACGTGCACCTGACCTGCCACTGATCGGCGCGCTGAAAGGGCGCATTCGGATAGCGGATGACTTTGACGATCTGCCGCCGGACATTGCCGCAAGTCTCTCTGCACCAGTCGATCCGGAATGATCCTGGTCGATACCCAAATCTTGCTGTGGGCCTTGAGCGATGACCCCCGACTTACCCCTCGAATGCGCGATCTTCTGCAAGACAATGATCTTCGCTTCCTGAGTGCGGTCAGCATCTGGGAAATCGAGATCAAGCGCGCCGTGGGCAAGCTTTGGGTTGACGGCGACATTGTCGATATTGCCACCCGCACCGGCTTTACCGCCCTTGCCATCACCTGGGACCACGCGGCCGAGGCTGGCCGCCTGCCACCGCACCATGCCGACCCGTTCGACCGGCTGCTGATCGCGCAAGGCAGATTGGAAAAACTGCCGATCCTGACTGCGGATGAAAGCTTTGCGGCTTATGATGTCGCGCTGGCGTAGGGTGGGCGGAGCGCCCACCCTCCCGGCAAGTCATTCCGCCGCCAGCGCCGTCTTCCCCGCCAAAATCTCCGGCAATGCCCCTTCGATCCAGCCGACCAGCGCCACGACATGCGCTGCAGCCTCCCGGCCCAGCGCCGTCAGCTCATAAACCACATGCGGTGGCACTACGGGGTGCGCGGTGCGCAGGACGAACCCGTCCGCCTCCAGGTCTTTCAAGGTCTGTGAAAGCATCCGCTCGCTGACCCCGCCCACCTTCCGCCGCAGCTCGGCAAAGCGGTGCGGGCCGGTCGCCAGCGCCACCATCACCAGCGTGCCCCAGCGATTGGTCAGATGGGTCAAAATCGCGCGCGACGGGCAATCCGCCGCCAGGACATTCCCCAGCTGCCAACCGTCCAGCAGCCTTTGTGCGGTTCTGTCAATCATCCTGTGCGGCCCTCTCCTACACTAACAAATTTGTGCGTACTTCCTTTTCGTAAGTAATCCCGTATCTCTCCGCCTGTCAACCAACGGGAGAGACCCATGACCATCGCCGTTACCGCCGCCACCGGCCACCTTGGCCGCCTTGCCATCGCCGCGCTGAAAGCGCGCGGTGCCCAGCCCATCGCCCTGGCGCGCAGCCCGGAAAAGGCCGCCGATCTGGGCGTGGAAACCCGCGCCTTCGACTACACCACCGCCGATCCGGCAGCGCTGAAGGGGGTGGAGACGCTGGTCCTCATCTCGTCGAACGATTTCAACGACCGCGTCGGCCAGCACCGCAAGGCCATCTCTGCGGCCAAGGCGGCAGGGGTCAAGCGCATCCTTTACACCTCGATCCTCAAGGGCGAGGCGAACCCGATGATCCTCGCGCAGGACCATATCGGGACCGAAGCGGCGCTGCGCGACAGTGGCCTCGTAGCCACGATCCTGCGCAACGGCTGGTATACCGAAAACTACACCGGGGCGCTTGGCGCGGCGGTCCAGCACGGCTCGATCATTGGTGCTGCGGGTGAAGGCCGGGTGAACTCTGCCGCCCGCAAGGACTATGCCGAGGCGATTGCCGTGACCGCGCTTGATGCAGCGCATGCGGGCAAGACCTATGAACTGGCGGGGGACGTTGCCCATACCGGGGCCGACCTCGCCGCAGCCGTGGCAAAGGCCGCAGGCAAACCCGTGGCCTATGTCTCGATGCCCCAAGCTGACTATGCGCAGGCGCTGCTGGGCTTTGGCCTGCCCGAGGGCTTTGCGGCCGTCCTGGCCGACAGCGACGCACAGGCCGGTAAGGGCGCGCTTGCCGACGACAGCCGCACCCTCTCGCGTCTGATCGGTCGCCCGACGACCCCTATTGCCGAAACCATCGCCGCCGCTCTCTAGGTGACGGGCGTTCCCTTCGCTCTGCGGGCGGAAGGTTGCCGTCACCACGGTTAACACCACCCTAACGTCCACAAGCAACCCTTTGAAATCATTTGCGGCCGCCCTCCTGTCCACGCGTGGACAGGAGGGCGTGTCGCTTTCCGCGCCCGACCCGTCCACTGCGGGTTGGAAAGCCCTCTCCGGCCCGCTACTCTTCTTCGGGAAGGAGACCGCCATGCCCCGATCCGAGACCCTCGCCCTGATCCGCCGCTACTACGCCGCCTTCAACGCGGGCGACCCGGACGGGATGCTCGCCTGCCTGACCGACGATATCGAGCACCGGGTGAACGAGGGGGAGCACCGGATAGGGAAGGCGAAGTTCGCGGAATTCTGCGGCCACATGGGGGTCAGCTACCGGGAAGAACTCCGTGACCTCGTGATCTTCGCGACCGACGACGGCAGCCGGGGCGCGGCCGAGTTCGTCGTTCACGGGACCTACCTGAAAACCGCCCCGGGCCTCCCCGACGCGCGGGGGCAGAGCTACATCCTGCCCGCCGGGGGGTTCTTCGAAATCCAGGACGGCCTGATTTCCCGCATCACCACCTTCTACAACCTGAACGACTGGATCGCGCAGGTCAGCCGATGAACATCGACGAGATCGATGTCCGTGTCCTGCGCGGGGCCGAGCTCGAGGACGCGCTCGACGGGGTGGCGCAGCTCCGGATCACCGTCTTCCGGGACTGGCCCTACCTTTATGACGGCACCCTCGACTATGAACGGCAGTATCTCGACACCTACCGCGACAATCCCGGGGCGCTGCTGGTCGGGGCGTTTCATGAGGGGCGGCTCATCGGGGCCTCGACCTCGACTCCAATGGAGGACCACGCCCCCGAATTCGCAGCCCCTTTTCGGGCCCTTGGCATACCTCTGGAGCAGATCCTCTACGGGGCCGAGTCTGTCCTTTTGCGGCCCTACCGGGGCATCGGCCTCGGTCACCGGTTCATCGATCTAAGAGAGGCACATGCCCGCGCCCTGGGTCGAACCCATGTGGCCTTCTGCTCGGTGGTCCGCCCTGACGATCACCCCGCCCGGCCCGCGGTCTACCGCCCGAACGATGCCTTCTGGCGGGGTCGGGGGTACGAGACCCTGCCGGGGGTGGTGGCCCGGTTCAGCTGGAAGGATCTGGGCGACCGGGAAGAGACCGAGAAGCCCCTGCAATTCTGGATGCGGGCCATTTAGGCCAACTTTGTCCACGCGTGGACAGAGTCGCAAGGTTGAGCCAAATCAAAGCGTTAGTCTTTGGCGTTAAGTATCTTTTCATACGTTGACCCCGGGGCGAGAGATGACCGAGCCTTCCCCGTTCCACGCGCTGACAGTTGATGCCGCCCTGGCCCGGATGGAGACCGGCCCGGGCGGCTTGACCACGTCCGAAGCAGCGGCGCGGCTTGCGCGCCATGGCCAGAACCGCCTGCCCGAGACGCGGCGCCGGGGGCCCGTCACCCGCTTTCTGGCGCACTTCTGGAATGTGCTGGTGCTGGTCCTTTTGGGCGCGGCGGCGGTGACGGCGGGGCTGGGGCACTGGGTCGATACCGGGGTGATCCTGGCGGTCGTCCTGGCCAATGCCGTCATCGGCTTTCTGCAGGAGGGCAAGGCCGAGACGGCCATGGCAGCGATCCGTGACATGCTGGCACCGCACGCGGCCGCGCTGCGCGATGGCCAGCGGGTCAGCCTTGCCGGCGAGGCGCTGGTTCCCGGCGACATCGTCCTTCTGGAGGCGGGCGACCGCGTGCCTGCCGATCTGCGGCTGGTCGAGGCGCATGGCCTGGCCGCGCAGGAGGCGGCGCTGACCGGGGAATCCGTGCCGGTGGAGAAGGATGCGCATCCGGCGGCCCGCGACGCGCCGCTGGGCGACCGGCATTCGATGCTGTGGTCGGGCACGCTGGTCACGCAAGGGTCGGCGCGCGGGCTGGTGGTTGCGACCGGCACAGCAACCGAAATCGGCCGGATCGGCGGGCTTCTGGCAGGGGTGGCCGACCTGACGACCCCGCTTGTCGAGCAGATGAACCGCTTCGGGCGCTGGCTGTCGGGGGTCATCCTTCTGGTCGCGGCGCTGGCCCTGATCTGGGGCTATGTGGCGGAACATCTGCCCTTTCGCGAGCTGTTCATGGCGGTGGTCGGCATGGCGGTGGCGGCGATCCCCGAGGGCCTGCCAGCGGTGATGACGATCACGCTGGCCATCGGGGCGCAGGCCATGGCGCGGCGGCAGGCCATCGTCCGCCGCCTGCCCGCGATCGAGGCGATCGGCGCGGTCTCGGTCATCTGCACCGACAAGACGGGCACGCTGACCCGCAACGAGATGATGGTCGTGGCAGTCGAGACGCCCGAGGGCAGTTTCACCGTTTCGGGCGCGGGCTATGCGCCAAAGGGGCGGATCAGGCCCGCAGGCGACCTGTCGGCGCTGGCACGGGCGGCGGCGCGCTGCAACGATTCCGGACTGCGCAGCGCAGACGGCAATTGGCACGTGGATGGCGACCCGATGGAGGGCGCGCTTCTAGCCTTTGCCGGGAAGGTGAAGGGCAACCATAGCGCCGCCCGGCGTGACGTCATTCCCTTCGACAGCCGACATCGCTTCATGGCGGTGCTGAGCGATGACTTTGTCCTGCATGTTAAGGGCGCGCCGGAGCGGGTGCTGGCGATGTGCGCGGGGATCGACGCAAGCCTGTGGCATCACCGGGCCGACCATCTGGCCCGGCGCGGCCTGCGGGTTCTGGCGCTGGCCGAGGGCGCGGCATCGCGGCTTGACCGCAATGCGCCGCCAAAGGGGCTGCGGTTCCTGGGCCTTCTGGGCCTGATCGACCCGCCCCGCCCCGAGGCGGTGGCCGCGGTCGCGGAATGCCGGGCGGCGGGAATCGCAGTCAAGATGATCACCGGCGACCATGCCGGAACCGCCGCCGCCATCGCGCGCGAGATCGGGCTGGAGCATCCCGACCGGGTGCTGACGGGCGCCGAGCTGGACCGGATGGACGATGCGGCCCTGGCGCGCGCAGTGCTTGAGGCCGATGTCTTTGCCCGGACCAGCCCCGAGGACAAGCTGCGCCTTGTGGCGGCCCTGCAGGCAGGCGGGCTGTCGGTCGCGATGACGGGTGACGGGGTCAACGACGCCCCGGCGCTGAAGCAGGCGGATGTGGGCATCGCGATGGGGCGCAAGGGATCGGAGGCGGCGAAGGAGGCGGCGGATCTGGTCCTGGCCGACGACAACTTTGCCACGATCGAGGCGGCGGTGCGCGAGGGGCGGACGGTCTATGACAACCTGCGCAAGGTGATCGGGTTCGAACTGCCGACCAGCGCGGGCGAGGCGCTGGTGGTCGTTCTGGCGCTGATCCTGGGGCTGGCGCTGCCGATCACGGCGGTGCAGATCCTGTGGGTGAACCTGATCACCGGGATCACGCTGGGCCTGGCGCTGGCCTTCGAGCCGACCGAACCCGCGACGATGCGCCGCCCGCCCCGGCCCCGTGACGCCCCCATCCTGTCGGGAACGCTTCTGTGGCATGTGCTGCTGGTATCGGGGCTGTTCGCGGGGGCGGTCTTTGCCGTCTTTACCCATGCCATCGCGCAGGGCCATTCGCAGGTCTTGGCGCAGACCATGGCGATGAACACGCTGGTGGTGCTGGAGATCTTCCATCTGTTCTACATCCGGGCGCTGCATGGCACCTCGCTGACCTGGCGGGCCGTGAAGGGGACGCCGGTGATCTGGGCCGTTGTTCTGGTGATCACCCTGGCGCAACTTGGCGTGACCTATCTGCCGCCCCTGCAGGCGTCGCTGGGCACGGTCGCCGTGCCGCTGCACGAGGGGGCGCTGATCCTGGGGGTCGGGGTTGCCTTCCTGCTGGTGCTGGAGGTTGAAAAGCAGCTGCGGCTGCGGCTTCTGGCAGGGGGACGACACGAATTCGCTTGAAAACCGGCCCTTTCGGGGGCATACGGCGCGCCGGAAGCCTGCGGGACATCCCCTGCGGGCCTATTTGCAATGGAGAGACCATGGCCAAGGAAGACATTCTCGAATTCCCCGGTGTCGTGAAGGAACTCCTGCCGAACGCGACATTCAGGGTCGAACTCGAGAACCGGGCGACAAAGTGCAGGTCGAGATGACCCCTTACGATCTGTCGAAGGGCCGCATCAACTATCGCTTCAAGTGAGCGCATCCCGAAAAGTGGGCACCGGTTTTCGGGCCAAGTTGCACGGGACTGAGTGATGCGGCTTATCCTCGGATCTGGCAGTCCGCGCCGCAAGGAATTGCTGGCGCAGATGGGGATCGTCCCGGACCTGATCCTGCCCCCTGACATCGACGAGGACCCCCGGAAGGGCGAGCAGCCGCGGCCCTATGCGCTGCGGCTGGCGCGGGAGAAGGCGCTGGCGGTGCCGGCGGGGCCGGAGGATGTGGTCTTGTGCGCCGATACGACGGTGGCGCTGGGGCGGCGCATTCTGGGCAAGCCCAAGGACAGCGGCGAGGCGGCCAGCTTTCTGGTGGCGCTGGGCGGGCGGCGGCACCAGGTAGTGACGGCGATTGCGGTGCGCCGGGGCGAACGGGTGCTGATGCGTGAGTCGTTGAGCGTGGTGCGGATGAAGCGGCTGTCGGATGCCGAGCTGAACGCCTACCTTGACAGCAGGGAATGGCAGGGCAAGGCGGGCGGCTATGGCATCCAGGGGCTGGCAGGGGCGTTCATCCCGTGGATCCAGGGCAGTTACACGGGCATCATGGGTCTGCCAGTGGCCGAGACGGCGGCCTTGCTGGCGGCGGTAGGCTACCCGGTCTGGAGGCGGTCATGAAAGGTCGGGTTCTGGTCTTGGACGAGCTGGCCGGGCGGCAGGCGGCGGCGCTGATGGTGGACGGGCGGCTGGAAGAGCTGGCGATCGACCCGGAGGGAGATGCGATCCTGCCGGGCGCGATCTACCGCGCGGTGGCGGACCGGCCGGTGAAGGGCCAGGGAGGCATCTTCGTGAAACTGCCGGGCGGGTCGGGGTTTCTGCGGCAGATCTCGGGCGTGGCGCCGGGTCAGCGGCTTCTGGTGCAGGTCACGGGTCCGACTGAGGCGGGAAAGGCCGCTCCGGTGACGACGCGGCTGCTCTTCAAGTCGCGCTTTGCGATCATCACGCCGGATGCACCGGGGTTGAACATCAGCCGCCGGATCAAGGATGACGCGCGGCAGGCAGAGCTGGCGGCGCTGGCCGAAGCGGGCATGGCGGGAGCTGAGCCTCGGCTGGGGCTGATCCTGCGGTCGGGCTGCCTGGAGGCCGAGGACCAGGCAGTCGTCGAGGATATCGCAGCGATGCGGGGACTGGCCGAGGCGGTGCTGGCCGATATGACGGGGAGCCCGGAGTTGCTGGTCGACGGGCCGGGCGCGCATGATCTGGCGTTCCGCGACTGGCTGGACCCTGCCGTGGACGAGGCCGACACCGATCCCGGCAGTTTTGACCGCCAGGGAGTGGCCGAAGTTTTGGACGCGTTGCGAGGCCCGCGGGTGGTGCTGGAAGGCGGCGGCCACATGATGATCGAGCCGACACGAGCGCTGGTGGCGGTGGATGTGAATACGGGGCCGGATACGACTCCGGCTGCCGCGCTGAAGGCGAACATCGCGGCGGCGCGCGACTTGCCGCGTCAGTTGCGGCTGCGGGGCTTGGGCGGGCAGGTGGTGATCGACTTCGCGCCGATCCCAAAACGCGACCGTCAGGTGCTGGATCAGGTGCTGAAGGCCGCGTTCAAGGCCGAGGGCGAGGCGAACCTGGCGGGCTGGACCACGCTTGGCCTGTACGAGTTGACCCGCAAGCGCGACCGACTTCCCCTGACCGAGGTGCTGCCGTGACCTGCCCGATATGCGGCAAGCCGACCGCCACGGAGTACCGCCCCTTCTGTTCCCGCCGCTGCGCAGATGTCGACCTGGGCCGCTGGCTGACCGAGAGCTACCGCATTACCGCCGACAGCGAGGACGAGGCCGAAGACGGGCTGCCAGAGCCCGAGGATCCGAAGGCGCATTAAGGGGCGTTTTCCCTCTGGACAGCCCCCGGCGCCTTGGATATCACGCGGCCACCAAAGCGTGCCCAGATAGCTCAGTTGGTAGAGCAGCGGATTGAAAATCCGCGTGTCGCTGGTTCGATTCCGGCTCTGGGCACCACGAAACGCTTGGTATACAAGGGTTTTTGAGATTTGTTTGTCCGATACGCTCCGACGACGTCCGCATCGATCCACGCCATTTGGGGGTATCGCTGGGGGTATCGACCGAAGCTTGGGAAAGGCGATACCCCCAATGCCCCTGAGCGACACAGCTATTCGCAACCTGAAGCCCCGAGAAAAACCGTACAAGGTCGCCGACTTTGACGGGCTGTTCGTACTGGTGAAGCCAAGCGGCTCTCGGCTTTGGCAGTTCAAGTACCGGATTGGTGGCAAAGAAAAACTCCTCTCGATCGGCCCCTACCCCGAGACCAGCCTGGCTCAAGCGAGAGCAAAGCGTGACGCTGCTAGATCAATGGTTGCTAATGGCATCGACCCAAGTGAGGCCAAGCAAGAGCAGAAGCGGCGGAGCCAGGTGCAGGACCGGGTGACTTTTGCCGCTCAGGCCCGCGAGTACCTCGATAAGATCCGCCGCGAAGGGCGCGCGGATATGACCATGCGCAAGTTGGAATGGCTTCTAGGCATGGCCATCGATGATCTGGGCGAACGCCCGATCGCCGATATTTCCGCGCCTGAGGTGTTGCGCTGCCTTCGCAAGGTCGAAGCGCGAGGAACCCATGAAACTGCGCGGCGTTTGCGTTCTACAATGGGCACAGTGTTTCGGTTTGCCGTTGCCTCAGGCATCGCGACGCCCGATCCGACTTACGCCCTCCGCGATGCCCTTGTTCGACCGAAGGCCAGCCCACGCGCAGCGATCGTCGAGCCTGTCGAGTTGGGCAAGTTGCTGCGCGCCATCGCAGGCTACAATGGACAGGCCGTCACAAAGATTGCCCTGGAACTTCTGGCGCTGCTTGTGCCGCGTCCGGGTGAGTTGCGGCAGGCGCGTTGGTCCGAGTTCGATCTTGCTGCTGCGGTCTGGTCGGTCCCTGCTGAGCGCATGAAGATGCGTCGCCCTCATCGCGTGCCGCTGCCTGATCGGGCGCTGACTCTCTTGAAGGATCTGAAGGCGCTGACCGGGCATACCGAATTCGTTCTTCCGTCGCTTGTCTCGGTCAAGCGAGTCATGAGCGAGAACACCCTGAATACGGCCCTGCGCAGGATGGGCTATGGTGCCGAAGAAATGACGGCGCATGGCTTCCGGGCGACCTTTTCGACCCTTGCAAACGAAAGCGGCCTTTGGAACCCTGACGCGATTGAGCGGGCGCTCGCTCACGTCGAAGCCAATGATGTTCGCCGCGCCTATGCTAGGGGTGAACATTGGGAAGAACGCGTGCGGATGGCGGCTTGGTGGGCAGATAAACTCGAAGCCTTGGCCGGATCGCCCTGATCGACGAAGGAAAGATGGGCCTTTGGTAGAAGACTTGGAAAAGGGTGGCCTGATCCGGCGGATCATCGACAGCTCGCTGGGAGAGTTGGCGCACTGGCAGCGGCCTGTTTCGCTCCCAAGCATCGGCCCCACTTTTCCAGAGGTCTATAGCCGGTTCGAAAACGAACTCTCCGAGTGGCGCGCTGAAACAAAAGAGCGGCTCGAGCTTTGGTCCCTCCGAGAGCTTGGTGAGATCTCGCCGGAAAGTGAGGCTCCAAGTCTGAACCCAATGTATGATGAACACGGAAGGCTAGGATCTGCCGCGATCGCTTTGCGGCGCCTCAAGGCGTTCGTGCCCCAGGATTTCGTGGGTGGCTGGGCGGTGGCTGGGAAAGAAATCGACCTCCCATATTGGACGTCTTTTGCATCTGTCTCATTGAATGATCTGGTGTTTCTGAGCCTCGGCCGTGAACCTAGAAAGGCAAGCTTTCTTGCGGCTTGCGAGACCTACGGTCGTTCGGACGAGGGAGACACCCTTCTGTACTTCTTGGAGGACCGGCTGGAACTTGTCGCAAATGCTATGGGCCTTGATCCAGAGGATCACACGGCGAAGGTTGAACTCAAGGCCTTCTTCGATTGGGTCGAGGAAACCCAGCTTCCGATCGACCGTACATTCTACCTTGCGCTGCAAAATCGCTTCAGGCCGGAAGCGTTGTCGGCGACCACCGAGGTCCAGGAGCAGCCTTCGAGTGGTGGTACCAAAGGCACCAAGTTTGATCCGCGTGAACGCTCCTCATTTTTGCCACTAAAAGATAATTAAAACAATGTGTTGCTGCTATTCATTCAGCGAGATAGCTAATCCTCCTAGCGTTTGAACGGATCGCTGAAACTCACCTCGTCCCGCAATGGACTTCTCTGCGCCGAGGTGAACGAAGATGTCCTTCCCTGACTTTCCAAAGACCGGGCTCGTCCGGCTTTCGGCCATTCTGGCCCCATTTGGTCCGATCCCCGTTTCGAAGTCGACGTGGTGGGCGGGTGTACGCTCGGGGCGGTTTCCCCAGCCCCTGAAGCTTGGCCCGCGCACCACCGTCTGGCGCGCCGAAGACATCCGGGCGCTCTTTGAGGAGCGCTCGGCATGATCAAACGCAAGGGTCCCCACACCATCAAGTCCGCCCGCTGCTATACGATGGCGGAGGCATCGGATTGCCTCGGTGTTTCGCTGAATACGATCCGCAATTACGTTCAGGTCGGCCTTCCGATCCTCCGGGCCGAGCGTCCGTTTCTGATTCCTGGGGCGGAGCTCAAGGCCTGGCTTACCGCCAAGCACCAGCGCGCCAAGCAGCCCTTGAAGCCCGAGCAGATGCTTTGCTTGCGCTGCAAGACGCCCCAGACGCCCCTTGGCGGCATGGTCGATTGCACCCCCCTCAGCTCCGGCAAACTGCAGTTGACGGGCCTCTGCCCCTCCTGCGGCAGAGTCATCCATCGGGTCGCAAGTCTGCGTCAGCTTCCCGACTTTGCCCGGTTCTTCGAGGTCAAGCCGAGCAAGCCGAAAGCACCCTAAGCGATCCCCTCTAACCCCACTCAAATTGCAACTTCAAAACGGAGCCTGACATGTCCACCAAACTCAATGAAACCAACGAACGGATGAAGCGCAAATTCGCCGTGTGGCGCCGGGAAGCGGATGGCGCTGACCATAAAACTGTCGACAAGGAACTTGAAGCGGTCCGCCGCTTTGAGGTCTCGACCGGAGTGCGCTCGTTCAAGCTGTTCCGTGTCGACCAGGCTGTCGATTTCAAGCGCAAGCTGGAAGCGGCGACCAACCCGAAAACCAAGCAGTCTCTGTCAAAAGCCACGATCGACGGCATCTTGCGTGGGGTGAAGACCTTCTTCCGCTGGCTGGCTGACCAGCCTGGTTACCGCTCGCGCATCAAGCACAGCGATGTTCAGTACTTTTCGATCAACGCCAAGGATGCAAGGACCGCACATGCGCGGCGTGAGGTTCACTACCCGACGATCGAGCAGTGCCGCCATGCTTTCTCTTTGATGCCTGAGGTCACGCCGATCGAGCGTCGCAACAAGGCGCTCTTCGCATTTCTCATGCTGACCGGAGCGCGCATCGGGGCCTTGGCTTCCCTTCGCCTTAAGCACGTCGACGTGGCTGCTTGCTGCGTTTACCAGGACGCGCGCGAGGTGAAGACGAAGGCATCCGCTGGGTCGAGTTCCTCGTTAGGGACATGCTTTTTGGTCCGCAGGATGCACTCTTCCCGAAACCGACGGTGGGTGTTGTCGACGGTGAGTTCGCGGTGACTGGACTGTCCCGCGAGACCTATCAGGGGACTACGCAGCTCCGTGAGGTGATTGGCAATGCCTTCGCTAACGCAGGCTTGCCGCGGTTTCACCCGCATGGTTTCCGCAAGACGCTGGTCGCACTCGCCAATGAAGTCTGCAAGACGCCCCAGTCGCCAGCGCGACTTGATCCGCGGAGAAGCTCGGGCCTAAGTCTCTCACGGCCATCAGCAAGCCACGCAAAGCATGTTGGCCCCTCGGCTTCCGAGGGGCCAATTTCATTTAGGGCCTACCCGACCCGAGTGCTTTGGGAAGTTTCTGGCAGAAAGAACGCATGAGCTTGCAGTCAGGACAATCCCTTTCTTGCTTCCATGAGGAGCAGGGTTATCAATGGGTTGATGAATTACTCAGCAACGAGAGCCCGGTCGTAACGTTTGAACCCTGACACTTCCCCTTTCTTGTCGACCTGTGTCTCGATCGATCTGGAGGTTGATCCTAAGTCAGCCAGCGTCTTTGCCTTTGCGGCGGTGCGGGGCGTGCGCGCTATGGTTCACAAAGGGTCCGCATTGGATGCCGCCCTGGACCGGCTGGAAGAGTTCTGCGACGGCGCAGCGCATCTCGTTGGCCATAACATCCTGCGCCACGACCTCCCGCACTTGATGGCCAACCGGGCGCGGCTTGAGAGTTTAGGGACTGCGCCTATCGATACGCTGTGGCTGAACCCGTTGGCCTTTCCGCGCAATCCTTACCACCATCTGGTCAAGCATTATCACGATGGGCGGCTGCAGGTCGGCCATGTGAATGACCCCGAACAGGACGCGCGGCTGGCGCTGCAGGTGCTGGCAGACCAGATCGCGGCATTCACCCGGCTGGCACAGGAGGCGCCCGATGTGGTGCTTGCCTATCACCATCTGACGACGCGGGGTGAGGCCTCGGCCGGGTTCGATGCGCTGCTCCAATCCTTACGCGGCCCTGCACCGGATGAGGCCGCAGCCCATGCCGCCATCCGTCGCCTGCTGGACGGCCGCGCCTGCAATCATCGGTTGAACCAGACCCTTGGCCGCCTGTCCGATCCGCGCAACAGCTGGCCGATGGCCTATGCGCTTTCGTGGATTTCGGTCGCGGGCGGAGACTCGGTCATGCCGCCCTGGGTGCGGATGCAGTTTCCGCAGGCGGGGCGGATCGTGCGGCATCTGCGCGACACCAATTGCGGCGATCCGGGCTGCGCCTGGTGCGTGGAGAAGAACAATCCCAACGCCGCACTCGAACGCTGGTTCGGCTTTCCGTCCTTCCGCCCGCAGCCGGTTGATGACATGGGCCGCCCGTTGCAGGAGCGGATTGTGGCCGAGGCGATGGCGGGCAAATCGGTGCTGGGCATCCTGCCCACCGGTACGGGCAAATCGGTTTGCTACCAGATCCCGGCGCTGTCTCGGTTCGACAAGACCGGGGCGTTGACAGTCATGATTTCGCCGCTGGTCGCGCTGATGGCTGATCAGGTGGAGGGGCTGGCGCGGGCCGGAATCTCCAGTGCCGTCACAGTGAACGGCATGCTGTCGCTGCCGGAACGTCATGACGCGCTGGAGAAGGTACGTATGGGAGATGCGGCGATGCTGCTGATCTCGCCCGAACAGTTGCGCTCGCCGTCAATCCGCACGGTGCTGCAACAGCGCGAGGTCGGGCTTTGGGTTCTGGACGAGGCGCATTGCATCAGCAAATGGGGCCACGATTTCCGGCCTGACTACCGCTATGTGAGCCGCTTCATCAAGGAGTTCTCCGGCGACAGCCCAGCGCCTGTCCTGTGCCTGACTGCCACAGCCAAGCCGGAGGTGGTGCGCGACATCCGTGACCACTTCCAGACCCGCCTCGGGGTGGACCTGATGCTGCTGGATGGCGGTGCCGTACGGACCAACCTGTCCTTTGCAGTGCTGCCTACGCAGAAGGCGACCAAGCTGACCGATATTCTGTCGGCGATCGAGGCGAACTTGCCGCCCGAGGGTGCATCGGGGGCTGTGGTCTATTGTGCGACACGCGGCGCGACGGAAAAGGTGGCGGAGTTCCTGAAAGGGCAGGGGCTGGCGGCGGACTTCTTCCACGCTGGACTGCCGCCCGACCGCAAACGCGACGTGCAAGAGGCGTTTAGGACCGGCCAGTTGCGTGTGATCGCAGCGACTAATGCCTTTGGGATGGGGATCGACAAGCCGGATATCCGGCTGGTCGTGCATGGCGATATTCCGGGGTCGTTGGAAAACTACCTGCAAGAGGCAGGCCGCGCGGGGCGGGATCGCGGCCCGGCCAACTGCGTGCTGCTATTCAGCCCCGAGGATGTGGAGCGGCAATTCTCGCTGTCCGCCCGCTCGCGTCTGGCAAGGCATGAGATCGGCGCAATCCTGAAGGCGCTGCGGCGGATGGAAAAGCATAAGTCGGGCGAAGTGGTGGCCACGCCGGGCGAGATCGTGCGCGAGGAGAAGGATCAGGAGTTCGAGCGCGACAAGACCACCGACGACACCCGCGTGAAAACTGCTGTGGCCTGGCTGGAAGAAGCGACGCTGCTTTCCCGCGAGGAGAACCGGGTTCAGGTGTTCCCGTCATCGCTGCGCATCCGGTCAGTGGAAGAGGCTTCGGCCATTTTGGAAAAGGCGCAAATCACCGGGGTTAGGCGCACCCAACTGATGGACCTTGTGCGCCATGTGATGAACGCGCCTGTCGACGCTGGGGTCTCCACGGATGACCTGACGGGCGCTTGTGGATTATCGGGGCGAGAGTTGCACCGGGCCTTTGCCGATCTTGAGGTGATGGGCATCGCCAGCAACGACACGGGCATCACGGTCTATCTTCATCTGGGGGTCGAGGATGCCTCGGCCCGCCGTCTGGATCACGCGGCCCGGATGGAGGCCGATTTGATCGCCATGATGCAAGAGGCCGTGCCGGATGCCGAAGGGGCAGAGGCGCAACCTTTGAATCTCACCGAGACCTGTCAGGCCTTACGCGACAAGGGCCACGCCCAAGTGCGCCCCGATCTGGTGGAAACGGCCTTGCGCGGCATGGCGCAGGATGGGCGCGATCAGGATGGCGTGCGGGGGAACCTGACGCTCCGCAAGGTCAGCCGGAATACGATCTTCGTGCGGCTGGAACGGTCATGGCCCGTGGTCGCCCGTACCGCCGATCTGCGGCGGCAGGGGGCGCAGGCGCTGCTGGCGCATCTGACGGGTAAGGTCGCCAAAGGCACGCGCGGCAAGGACATTCAGGTGGAAACCACCCTTGGCGCGATGCTGGACGCGCTGAACGGTGACGCGCTGTTGCGGGCCGAGGTCAAGGACATGACCCGCTTGATGGACCGCGCGCTTTTGTGGCTGCACGAACAGCAAGTAGCTACCTTGGGCCGGGGCCTGACCGTATTTCGCCCGGCAATCACCGTGCATCTGAACCCCAAGGGCGGGCCCTTCACCGTGCAGCACTTCGCGCCCCTCGAAGAGCACTACGGCGAGACGACGATCCAGACCCATGTGATGGCCGCCTATGCCGAAAGGGGGCTGGAGGCGATGGATCAGGCCCAGCGCCTGTCGGAAGACTACTTCGTGCTGGACCGCGACGCCTTTCTGCGCCGCTGGCTGCCGGGACGCGGCACGGAAATCCGGCGCCAGACGACGGGCACGTCATGGCGCACGATTGTCGATGCGCTCGACAATCCAGTGCAGGCCGACATCGTCCGCGATGACCGCGAACAGACCAACGTCCTGGTGCTGGCGGGGCCCGGGTCGGGCAAGACGCGGGTGCTGGTGCATCGCATCGCTTACCTCATCCGCGTGAAACGCGAGGACCCACGCGGCATTCTGGTGCTGACCTATAACCGCCACGCCGCTGCCGAGGTCCGCGAACGCTTGCGCCGCCTGATTGGGGATGACGCTGCGGGGGTGACGGTCTCCACATGCCACGCGCTGGCGATGCGGCTGATGGGGGCGAGCTTTGCAGGCGATCACGAGGGCCCGCGCGACTTTGATGGCATCGTCATGCAGGCAGTAGCCCTGCTGCGCGGGGAAGGTTTGACAAAGCTTGAGGCAGAGGCGCTACGCGAAACGCTGATCCAGGGCTATCGCTGGCTCTTGGTGGATGAATATCAGGACATCGGCCCCGAGGAGTACGCCCTGATCGGCGCCGTGGCGGGGCGGTCGTTGGAGGATGACCTGCGCATCAGCCTGTTTGCCGTGGGCGACGATGATCAGAACATCTACGCCTTCGCTGGGGCCAGCATCGAGTTCATCCGAAGGTTCGAGGCCGACTATGCCGCCAAGCCTGTCTGGCTAACCGAGAACTACCGCTCCACCGCCCATATCATAACAGCGGCAAATGCTGTGATTGGCCCAGCGGCCCAGCGCATGAAGGCGGGTCACGATATCACGGTGAACCGCGCCCGCGCCAAGGCGGTGCCGGGCGGCGATTGGACGGCGCTGGACCCAGTAGCGCATGGCCGTGTCACCCTGCTGGACACCGGGGGCGATGCCGCGCAGGCGGTTGCTGCACTGGATGAACTCTTGCGCTTGTCCCGGCTCGATCCCGATTGGTCCTGGCGCCGGTGCGCCGTGATCGCCCGCGACTGGCGTCGGCTGGAGCCGGTCCGCGCCTACGCCGAGGTGCTGGGCATTCCCATCGATATGGCGAATGAAAAGCCGCTCACCCTGTGGCGTATGCGCGAGATGCAGGGATTTGTCTGTGCTTTGCTGGCGGATCGGACCCAGCTGCTAACGATTCCCGATCTAGTCGCCATCCTGAACGCCCAACCGCAATCACGCTGGACCGACCTAATCGGCGAAGGCATCGGCACTCTGGCGCGCGAACTGGTGGAAAAGGCCGCCCCGGTGCCTGACCTCGTTCAGTGGTTCGGCGAATGGGCGCGGGATGTGCGGGGCGAACAGCGGGGGCTGCTGCTGATGACCGCCCATCGCGCCAAGGGGCTGGAGTTCGATCATGTCGCGATCCTGAACGGCGGCTGGGATCGCCCCTCGCGCAGCGAAGATGCCGACGCCCCACGCCGCCTGTTCTATGTTGCGATGACCCGGGCGCGGTCTACGTTGACTGTGCTGACCGACGGACCGCATGCCTTCGTGCAACCCGGTAACGCTGTCCTGCCCCGCCGCGTCACCCCTGATGCCGCGGCCCTGCCACGCGCCCGCCTGCGCTATGTGCCGCCCGACCCGAAGCTAGTGGACCTGTCCTTTGCCGGGCGTTTGCGGCCTGGTGATCCGTCGCTGGCCGCCATCGCCGCCGCGCGCCCTGGCGACTCCGTCCATCTGATCCGCGACGGCGACCGCTGGAAGATCAACAATGACCAAGGCCAAACCCTTGCCCGCCTCTCCCGAGCCTTCGCCCCGCCCGAAGGCACTACCTTCCTGCGCGGCGAGGTTGCGGCCATCCTGCACTGGCGGCGTGAGGATGGGGACGAGGACTACCACCACCTGCTCCGCCGCGACGAGTGGGAGGTGATTTTGACCGAACTGGTGTTCGAGAGTCCTGAGTGACCTGCTGGACTGGCGCGAGGTTAACCCGCGCATACGGGAATCTTGCACGTGGATTGCCACCTCGTAATTCCGGCAAGGTTTCCCACCAGCCTGTCGGTGATCCAAAGCGTTCGGGCAATGAAGCGGAAGCTCGCCAAATCCCCGACGCTCGCATTCATGATTGCGCTACAAGTTCGCCCCCCTAAATGGTCTCTGGCGACGCCCCACTGGAAAGGATCGGCCGACGCCTTGACCACACATAGATCGGCGCCACCCAGCGCTATGCCGACCTTATCGACGCGCCCTTGCGGGTCGCAGTTGAACTTCTGCGCCCCAATTGCGGTCAGTGGAAGGAAAAAACCACCGGCGATCTGTCGAACGTCTCTTGAACGCCAGGTGAGACGTTCTTGTCCATCTGTCGTGGGGCACGCGCTGTACATCTGACACAAACCAGAAAGAATCTCTCGAAGGTACGGCTCAGAGCGGCTACCCCTAGAGCATGTTCACGCCGTACCACAGCAAATATGCCGCATATGATCTCACGAAGCTGGCGCCGCCCGGCTCGGACGATCAGTTGTCGATGTCGTTGTTCGACGCCTCGGTCGATCTCAATCCCCACCAGATTGAGGCCGCGATGTTTGCGCTTCAGTCACCGCTTGCAGAGGGTGCGATCCTTGCGGATGAGGTCGGTCTCGGCAAAACCATCGAGGCAGGTATTGTCCTTTGTCAGAAATGGGCTGAGCGAAAACGGAAATTAATCATCATTTGCCCAGCTGCCATTCGACAGCAATGGGCTGCGGAACTCACCAATAAGTTCAACCTCCCTGCGGTCGTCATTGACGCTCGCACCTATCGACAGATGAAGACGGAGGGGATTCCCTTCCCCTTGTCACAGAAGCGGATCGTCGTGCTGTCCTACCATTATGCTGCAAAGCTTCAGGACGAGCTGCGGCAAGTAGATTGGAATCTGGTTGTCATCGACGAAGCCCACAAGCTGCGGAACGCCTACCGCCCGAGCAATCGCATCGGACAAGCACTCCAACGTGCAGTAGAAGGTCGCAAAAAGCTCCTACTGACCGCTACCCCCCTCCAAAACAGCTTGATGGAGATATTCGGGCTTACGAACTTCATTGACCCAAACATCTTTGGCGATGCCAACAGCTTCCGTTCGAAATATGTGAATGCGGGTGGCGATCTGCCCGAGCTTCGCGCGAGGCTTGCCGATTTCTGCAAGCGCACGCTACGGAAGCAGGTTCTGGAGTACGTCAAGTACACCCAGCGCCGGGCCATCACGCAGCCGTTCTCCCCGGCAGAGAATGAGCAGGCGCTTTATGACGGCATCACGCACTTCCTTCAAAGAGAGGACACCTATGCCATACCCTCTCAACAGCGACATCTCACCGTCCTGATCCTTCGGAAACTTCTCGCATCATCGTCACAGGCCATTGCAGGAACGCTGGAGACCCTCCGCGCCCGATTGGTGGCCCTACAGAAGGGGGAACCGGTAAAGGATGACCTGGCGGAGGTGATTTCTTTCGAGAACGAACTCGAGGAAGAAATTCTCGACGAATGGGGTTACGAGGACCCGTCTGACACTACAGGATCCGAGCAAATCGACTTCGCAAAGCTCAGCCGCGAAATCGACGACATTTCCAACCTGATACAGCTTGCAAACTCGATCCAGACTGACACCAAGTCAAAGGCGCTTCTCAAGGCCCTGGAGATCGGCTTTTCAGAGCAGGAGCGGATGGGTGCAAAACGGAAGGCCCTGATCTTTACCGAGTCACGGCGAACCCAAGACTACCTTCGCGACTTCCTTGAACGTAATGGCTACGCCAATCAGGTTGTGACTTTCAGTGGGACAAATTCTGACCGGAGGGCTCAGGATATCTACGAGCGCTGGCTCGTCGATCCCAAGAGCGCCGAGCAGATTACCGGTTCGCGCGCTATCGATGTCCGCGCCGCACTGATCGAAGAATTTCGCGACCATGCCTCGATCATGATCGCCACCGAAGCGGCTGCCGAGGGTGTCAATTTGCAGTTTTGCTCGCAGGTCATTAACTACGACCTTCCCTGGAACCCGCAGAGGATCGAACAGCGCATCGGCCGCTGCCATCGCTATGGGCAGACACATGACGTGATCGTTGTGAACTTCCTGAATGAACGCAACGACGCCGATAAACGGGTCCACGCCCTTCTGACCGAAAAGTTCAATCTGTTCGATGGCGTCTTCGGAGCTTCGGACGAGGTCTTGGGAACGATTGAGTCCGGCGTCGACTTCGAAAAACGCATCCTGCGAGGATGTGCACGCCCGCCTGAAGCTGCGCCTAGCTGACGCCCGCGAACAGCTGGATCGCGTCGGCCGCCGGTTCTGGGATCTAACTTCCGCCATTCTCGCTGACAGGGCCAAATTCGACGAACCCAATCTGGCCTTCGACCTACTGTCCCCGCCGACTCGCGACCTACGACCGGGCCGCTATCACCTGATCTCGCGGAACTCGGCCGCAGACCCAGCCAAGAACGAACACGGCTATTTCCTCTACCGGCTGTCGCACCCTCTTGGCGAGCATGTGATTGCAACTGCCAAGGCCGCAGACACACCGGTGGCCGAACTGCGGTTCGATGTGAGCAATCACCCCACACGCGTGGCAATCGTCGAGGCACTGAAAGGGCGGCGCGGCTGGCTGACGTTGCGCAAACTTGCAGTGACGACCTTCGAGACCGAGGAATACCTGCTGTTCTCGGGCATCGACGACAACGGTCGCTCCATCGATCACGAGGCCTGCGCTAAACTGTTCTCGGTCAGCGCAGATACTCACCCCCTCGATCCGCCAGCGAGCACCATTGCCGATCGGCTTCAGGCCGAAGCTGACCAGCACGTCAAAGCCACGCTGAACCGATCCCTCGATGCCAACAACAAGCACTTTGCCGCTGCCCGCGACCGGCTGGAGCGCTGGGCCGAGGACAAGATCTTCGCAGCCGAAAAGGCGCTTAAGGACACTAAGGAGCAGATTAAGGCCGTGAGGCGCGAGGCGCGGGCTGCCACGACCCTCGAAGAAGAAGCGGCCATCCAGGCCAAACTGCAAGAACTGGAACGCCGCCAGCGCAAGCAGCGGCAGGAAATTTTCAACCAGGAGGACGAGGTCGCCGACAAGCGGGATGAGCTGATCGCTAACCTGCAAAAGCGCCTCAGCCGGGGTCACGCGGTCGAAACCCTGTTTACGATCCGCTGGGCTGTCGTGTAATCCGGGCTAGTAACATCAAGGAAAACAAGAACAATGAGCAATTTTGACGCCCTCGTTGCCAAGCTGCGCGAAATCTTCCAGATCGACCGGCCTGACCTCGATTTTGGGGCCGCCGGGGCTGCGGCGAATACCGAAACGCTGAAGGCTGATATCGCCAAGGCCGAAAAGGCGGCCGAAGACGCGGGCATCAGCGCTGACCAGTCGCCCAAGGTCCAAGACCTTCGCGCCCAGCTGGCCGCCGCCAGCGCAGGCGCGTCCGAGCATGAGAACCAGGTCTTCTCGCACCTGCTCACTTTCTTCTCGCGCTATTACGATAAGGGCGATTTCATCAGCCAGCGCCGCTACAAGGGCGACACCTATGCCATCCCCTATTCCGGGGAAGAGGTCGTGCTGCACTGGGCTAACCGCGACCAGTATTACACCAAGTCGGGCGAGTCCTTTTCGAACTTCAGCTTCAAGCTGGATGACGGCCGCGCCGTCCACTTCCGCCTTGTCGCGGCCGACACCGCCAAGGACAACCGCAAGGACAATGACAAGGAACGCCGCTTCGTGCTGGCGACTGCCCGCACCGTTACCCGCACGGATGAGGATGGCGAGACCTATGAGGAGACCATCCAGCCGGTGGCCGAGGAAGATGGGGCGCTGGTGATACGGTTCGACTATGCCCCGCAGCCCAAGGGCACCAAGCAAGAGGCGCTGGTCGATCAGGCCGTTACTGCGATCCTGGACGATGATGCCGTCAGGGCGCGCTGGCTGGCGCTGACCACCCGCGCGCCCACGGAAAAGAACCCCAAGCGCACGGTCCTGGAAAAGCATCTGACGACCTACACCCAGAAGAACACCGCCGATTACTTCATCCACAAGGATCTGGGCGGCTTCCTGCGGCGGGAGCTGGATTTCTACATCAAGAACGAGGTGATGAACCTCGACGATGTGCAGGGGGCCGAGGCCTTTGCCGCCATCGAAAAGAACCTGCGGATGATCCAGTGCCTGCGCGCCATCGCGCTGGACCTGATCACCTTCCTCGCCAGCATCGAGAATTTCCAGAAGAAGCTGTGGCTGAAGAAGAAATTTGTGGTGGCCGCGCAGTATTGCGTGACGCTGGACCGGGTGCCGGAGGCGCTTTACCCCGCCATCGCGGCGAACCCCGCGCAATGGGCGCAGTGGCATGATCTGGGCATGCGAGTATCGGCAGCGGCGGGGATGGTGGAGGATCTGAAGGCCGCGCCCTTCCTGATGGTGGACACCGCGCTGTTTGATGCGGGGTTCCGGGCCGATCTGCTGAAGGCGATCCCCGATCTCGATGCCAGCCTCGACGGGCTCTTGGTCCATGGCGACAATTTTCAGGCGTTGACGCTGTTGGGGGACCGGTATCGGGAGCAGGTGAAATGCGTTTATATTGATCCTCCCTATAACACGGGAAGCGATTTTCTTTACAAGGATGCATTTCGTAACTCCTCGTGGCTAACGATGCTGGATAACAGAATCCAAGCATCGCGCAGCATGGTTTCGCGGGATGGTGTGTTTTACGTTCATATCGACGATAAAGACGAAGACAATCGAACCAGCCATCGCTTGATGAATATGATGGAGGATCGATTTGGGACGAAGAATTATCTCGACAACCTCGTTTGGGTGAAAAACACGACTCATAACGATGCGAAGGCGTTCTCTCATAACCATGAGTACATCCTAGCATTTGCGGTGGACCGAGAGATTGCAGCGGCGACACACAAGATGTTTCGGATAGCCAAGCCAGGGTTTGAGGAAGTTCAAAGCTTGACCGCAAGGCTGAACAAAGATTTCCCGCCGATAGATGTCGTGCGTTCAGCTCTGCGCAACCTCTATTCAGAACAGGCGGCTAAATTCAAGGAGGAGTGTAAAGTTCTCGGGCTGCCGTGGGATGAAGAGACGCAGCGTCTTGATCCATGGAAAGGTATCAAACAGTACAAGTTTGCTGACTACCGCGATGAGAAGTTCCAGTGGGTTGACCCAAAGGATGCGAGGGCCAAGGGGGCCCGCCTTCGAGTCTACCGTGAAGATAATCCTTCGTGGCCGAATGCAAATACACTGACTAATGCGCACAAAGACCCTACGAACGACGAGTATCGATTCTACAAGCCACTTCATCCAACGACAAACTTGCCGTGCCCTGCACCCGCTCGTGGCTGGCTGTGGCGGAAGACCCCGAATCCGGAACGTCCGAGCACACTCTCGTTTGACGTCTTGGTCGACCGTCACCTGATCCATTTTGGAGAAGACGAAAACAAGGTTCCTCAGTTCAAGCGCTTCTTGGAGAATGTTGACAGTGATGTTGTCAAATCGGTCATAACAGACTTCACAGATGGCGAGAAAGAGGTCTCACACCTTTTTGGGGCTCGCGGCAGCTTTCCCAATCCAAAGCCGACTCCGGTTGCACAGAAGCTTATCGAAATAACTGCGTCATCCGGTGAAGTTGTATTAGACTACTTTGCTGGCAGTGGGAGTACCGGGCACTCGGTAATCAAGCTAAACCGTTCACTCGGGACCAGTGTTCGCTATATGCTGATTGATATAGGCGACCACTTTGAGAATATTCTGCATCCGCGGATGCAGAAGGTAGTTTACTCTTCTGACTGGAAGGATGGCAAACCCACCGCCCCCGAAACCGGCATCAGCCATGCCTTCAAGGTGCTCAAGATCGAGGGCTATGAGGACGCGCTGAACAACCTCGACCTGAAGCGGTCGGACGCGCAGGCCAGCCTTCTGGAAGGCTTCAGCGCGGACAAGCGCGACGATTACCTGATGCGCTACATGCTGGATGTCGAGGCAAAGGGATCGCTCCTCTCCGTCCAGGACTTCCGCAAGCCCTTTGACTACACGCTCAAGATTTCCGTCGACAGCGCCGGTGCCTGGGAGGCGCGCAAGGTCGATCTGGTCGAGACCTTCAACTACCTGATCGGCCTGACCGTCCGCAGCATCGACATCCAGCTGAAGCAGGGCTTCGTCACGGTCGAGGGCTGGCTGCCTACCGGCGAAAAGACCCTGATCCTGTGGCGCGACTGCGAAAAGATCGGTTACGAGGAACTAACGCGCCTCTGCGACAAGCTGGCGATCAACCCGGCCGACAGCGAATACGACGTGGTCTACATCAACGGCGATCACAACATCCCCTCGGTGGTGGAAACGACCGAGGAAGAAGGCAGCGTCGTCAAGAAGCTGATGCTGCGCCAGATCGAACCCGCCTTCCTGGACGCCATGTTCAACGTGGATGACGTCTGATGGCGCGGTCTCCGAAGAAGAAGCGCACCTTCCATCAGGAGCTGGTGCTGAACCGCTGGATGCTGAGCCATTTCCACGGCGATGGCCTGATGACGCTGAAGGCGCGGCTGGGCGAGGACCGGCACGAAGGCATTGACGACGACGGCCAGACCAAGTTCTTCCACGAGCTGACGCGCAACCTGTTCAACATGGACCGGGTGACCGAGGCGGAGCTGCGCCGCTATGACCTGAATATCGTCGCCCACTGGCAAAAGATCACCCATCGCCGCAACGCCGCCACCGGCGAAGTGCTTACGATGAAGTATTTCCAGTACCTGTCACTCCTGTTCACCGAGATCTACCTCGACTGGTATTTCAACCGTCGGCAGGACCTGCTGGACGGTCTGAACGCCCAGATGGCCGAGTATCGTGCGGAGGATGGGGCCGAGGATTTCAAGGACTACAGCGCCGACGACCTGAACAAGCTGGCCTTCTGGAACGCGACCGGCAGCGGCAAGACGCTGATCCTGCATGTGAACATCCTGCAGTATCTGCATTACTTCCAGGCGGGGAATGCCAACCTGTTCCCCGACCGGATTATCCTGCTGACCCCGAACGAGGGCCTGTCGCGCCAGCATCTGGAGGAATTCCGCGAGTCCGGCATCAACGCCCATGTCTTCGACAAGAACCAGACCGGTTCGCTGTTCAAAGGCTGGGTGGATGTGATCGAGGTCACGAAGCTGGCCGACGAGATGGGCGACAAGACGGTCGCTACCGGCGCGTTCGAAGGCAACAATCTGGTGCTGGTCGATGAAGGCCACCGCGGCACCGGCAGCGCGGGCGGCGTCTGGATGGCGCGTCGCGCGGCGCTGGTGAAGGGCGGTTTCGCGTTCGAATACAGCGCGACCTTCAGCCAATCGGTCGCCAAAGGATCGACGGTTGCCAAGGCCGAGGATGACATCCTGAAGGCCAAGGCGAAGCGGCTGTTCGACAAGACGCTGAAACAACTGGACGACACGCAGCGCGCCCAGTTGCAGTTGACGGCCGAAGATCGGGCCCGCGCCAAGATCGACGGCATCCGCGAGGCTTACGCCAAGGCCGTGCTGATCGATTACAGCTACAAGTATTTCTATGCCGACGGGTACGGGAAAGAGTCCCTGATCCTGAACCTGGACGACAAGGGTTACGACAAGCACGGCGACCTGTATTTCACGGCCTGCCTGCTTAGCTTCTACCAGCAGCTCTGGCTCTGGGACACGCACCGCAACAAGATCAGGGACTTCAACATCGAGAAGCCCCTTTGGGTTTTCGTTGGCAACACGGTGGCCGGTGAGGACAGCGACATCCTCGAGGTCATCAAGTTCCTGGCCTGGTTCCTGAACCGTCCCAACGAAGCGACCAATTGGATTGCCGATCTTGTTGCTGACAAGGCGCGGCTTCTAGACCCCAAAGGCAACGACATCTTCGCCGGGCGCTTTGCGCCCCTTATGCAGCGCGATGCCGCCACGATTTATGCCGATATCCTGAAACGGCTGTTCAACGCGAATGCCCATCAGCGTTTGAAGCTGGTGAACCTGAGGAACAGCAAGGGTGAATTGGCCCTGCGGGTTGGATCGTCCGATCCTTTCGGCCTGATCAACATCGGCGACGATTCAGGGTTCTTCAAGAACGCTGAGGACAGAAGCGATTTCGACACCGAAGGGGATGATTTCGGGACTGGCCTCTTCGGTACCATCAACCAGAGAGACAGTAAGCTGAACATCCTGATCGGGTCGCGGAAATTCACCGAAGGGTGGTCAAGCTGGCGGGTTTCGACCATGGGCCTGCTGAACATGGGCCAAGGCGAAGGCTCCCAGATCATCCAGCTTTTCGGCCGAGGCGTCCGCTTGAAAGGGCGTGGCATGTCGCTGAAACGGTCGCTCCCCGCTGAGCGGCCCAAGGGAACGCACATGGAACGCCTTGAAACTCTGAACATCTTCGGTGTCCGCGCGAATTACATGGCCACATTCAAGGACTACCTGAAGGAAGAGGGTATCACGCCGAGCGACGAGATCATTCAGCTCGACTTCGAGACCAGAACGAACCTGCCGTCAGGCACACGGCTCAAGACGCTGAAGCTGAAAGACGGCTACAAAGACAATCAGATCAAGGGCTTCAAGCGCGTCCACTTTCCGATGCTATACGATGTCCCGGCCGAGTTCGCGGGCAAGATCAAGCCTCCGCACGTTGTGCTGGACCTTTATCCTCGGGTGGAAGCGATCACTACCACGCCTAACGCAACTGCCAGCGCACCGGACAAGCGACATCGCGGCAAACTGAGCAAGGCGGCAGTCGCGTGCTTTGATTGGGACGCCGTGTTCACCGCCGTTCAGGAATACAAGCTACTGAAAAGCTGGAGCAATCTGAAGGTCGACCGAGAGCGCCTTTGCAAGTTTTGCCTTGGCGACGACAGCTGGTACACCCTCTTGATCCCCCAAGCGGAACTGGAGGTGTCGGGCTTTTCAGATGTGCTCCGTCAGCAGGGCATCATGCTTCAGCTGCTCACCGATTACACGGACAGGTTCTATCAGGGCCTGAAGGCGGCCTACGAAGGCAAGTTCTATGATGTTGCGCCGGTCACAGAGGACTCCGGATCGATCATTAAGCTATACCAGTTCGAGATCGAGAACACCGATGACGGCCTCGAGTACAAGGCAAAGCTAGAGGCCCTATCCGCGCTAGTTGCGTCGGGAAAGCTCGGAGAGGCCAGCAAATGGAGCGCACCAAATATGGTGGCGATCAGCTTTGGCCAGCACCTCTACTACCCCCTGCTATCACCGAGCAAAGATGCAGCCGTTCCGCTCAAGATGCGGCCACTCGCGCTTGGAGAGCCGAGTGAGGTGCAGTTCGTCGAGGATTTAGCGGCATTCTACGAATCTTCGGCAGGAAAAGACAGGCTGAAGGGTTACAGCCTCTACCTTCTGCGCAATGCCGACAACCGGGCCAAGGGCCTCGGATTTGCCCTGGCAGGTAACTTCTATCCTGACTTCTTGCTGTGGTTGGTGGACGATGAAACCGGCAAGCAGTGGCTATCTTTCATCGATCCAAAAGGCATACGCAACCTGAGCCTTTCGGACCCAAAATTCGGTTTGTATAAGGCGATCAAGGAGATTGAGAAACAGCTCGGCGACATGACGATAAGCCTTAACTCTTTCATTCTGTCGGTCACGACATTCAACGACCTGCTCAACCTCGCAGGCTCAACTACGAAGTCTGGTCTTGAAGATCAGAACGTTTTGTTCATGGAGGATGGTGGCCCAACTTACTTGCCGAAGTTGATTGATCGGGTGATTTCCCGGCCGTCTTTAGTCTGAGAGGTCAACACTAGGTCAATCGGGCAGTCAAACTCGTCCACCGTTCGGTCTACGTCCATTTCTATCGGCTGCTGTGGGAGGCGGCATGGTAACGAACAGCAGAGCGTTGGGGGTATAACTGGGGGTATTGCTCTATTGTTTGCTTTAAGATATAATAAAAAACAATAACTTAGATGAAGGATGTGAGTGCGGCTCTGGCACCATTTACACCGCCACCGCATTGATAGGTATCGTTTTGTTGACGATGGCGTACGGGTGGCTGTGGTCTCGAAGTCGAGGGGCGCGGATCGGGGTTTTGGGGTCGTCGCTTGCACTTGCTGCGCGACGGCGTGGCGCATGAAATGGTCCTCGTTCATTGGCTCTGCTTCGGGAAAGGCCGACCGTAGCTGACCACATAGCGCGTTGCGGCTTCACTGGCGTGAGGGCCCGACCCTGGTGACAAAGTGGACCAATGCGGGCTGGCCGCCGGGCCTTGCCCAAAAGCAACCGCCTGCGGACGGCGCAGCGCTGAAAGCCGTCGGTGATGTCACGCGTCACCATCTGACGGCGAAGTCTGCCCCGTCGATCTCGAACCGGTGCGTGGTATTGCCACTTAAGGCCCTGATCGAGGCCGTGGGGTGTCGAGAGAAATCGGGTTTGGTCGCGCTGAAGTGCGGCAATGGTCAAAGGACAATAGTGAAGGGGGCACCTGCCCCTAAACGCGCCTGGCTGGGCTTGCCGTGCACACGGAGTCAGGACCGATGGATGTGCTTGCGGCTACTCTGACCCTGAAACCTGAAAGGCTGTACCTGAAAGGGAGGCGCGATCTGATCGGGCTGCCCAAAGCCGCCATGATCGGGGTCGATGCCGGGTCGGGCCGACCACGGCAAGGCGCGAAGGGATGACCTGCCGCCATTGATCGGCGCAATCCTCATCCCTTGAGATGTCTCTCGGTTATTCAGTATGACCCGGAAGCCCGTCGCAAGGTCCTGGCTATTGCTGGTGCCTGTAGAGTCAAGTCGGTCCGGCGCGGTCGATACGGCTGCCGCACTTCAGGCCCTGGCGCATCTGATCGAGCGCACGAATGGTGGGCAGACCACCGAGCCACAGGCCGTGACGGCGGATTAGGGACCTTCCGCGGCAGTTCTTCACAGGCGCGGACCAGGCCAACGACTGCATCTGCGCAGCGCATGGTTGGGCAGCGTGACTTGCGCCAGATGTTCCAATGCCTTCATCTGCGACATGGCCCTGACCCTTATGCCGTTTGTCTGGCTTTGACGACCAGGACGGCTGACGCTAGGGAACCCGGCGCTGTCAGCGCCGGGTCCGCTTATGTTTCTGCCAGGCAGGGGGGAGGTCCCCAGCCATGATGCAGCCGAAGGGGTCGATGCAGTCGACGACATCGGCCAGCCCGTAGTCGGCGATCTGGCGCATCACCTTCTCGGCGGGCTTGTAGCTGGACGGCAGTTCGGAGGCATCGACCGCCCCGGCGTGGAAGCGGATGTCGAGGCCCTTCGTCTCGGCCGCCAGCATCTGGTCGGGCGTCACCCCTCCCATCCGGCGCTTGTGTTCGGTCCGCGAGAAGTTGCGGCCCGCGCCATGCGGCGCGAATCCCAAGGCATGACCGGCGTCGCGTCCGCGCACCACCAGAACCGGCTGGGCCATGTTCAAGGGGATCAGGGTCAGCCCCGTCGCATCCGCCGCATAGTCCCCCCAGGCCGGGGTCGCCCCCTTGCCGTGGTAGTAAAGATCCCCGCGCCGGAAGACGAAGTTATGCTCGTTCCAGTAGCGGTCCCCCGGGCTGGCGCGCAGTCGTTCCACCACTGACTGGTGCAGCGCGTTGTGGTTGGCCTTGGTCCAGCGCCGGATGATCTGCAGCGCGTCCCAGTAATCCCGCCCTTCCTGCGTGTCCGCCGGAATCCAGGCGTTCTGCTTCAGCGTCGCGGGCGACAGCTCGCGGCGGAAGCGTTCGGCGACCTCCATCCCGTACTTGTACAGAAGCCCCCCCGGCCCGCGCGAGCCATGGTGCGTGACCATTGCCACCCGCCCCGTCGCGCGGCTGCGCCCGATGAACAGGAAATGGTTCCCGTCCCCTTGCGTGCCCATATGCGCCTGGGCGGCATGGATCATCCGCCCGTCCTTGAGGAACGGATTGCTGCGAAACTCGTCCATCAGGTCGAGCGAGACGGTATAGCGGTTCCCCTGATCGCGCCCGCCGGGGCCGAAATGGGTGATGGCGCTCGCGGCATCGAGCGCGGCCTTCGGGTCGACATGCCCAAGGTCGGTGATCATCACGCTGCAGCAGATGTCGGCCGAATGCATCCCCGGATGGATCGCGTTCCGCGTCGCCACCACGCCGCCCACCGGGATCGTCCCCAGCGGGCCCGCCGGGCAGGCGTCGGGCATGATCGAGCCAGCGACGGCGGTCGGGGTCTTCAGAACCTCGGTCATCGTCGCGGTCACGTCGGCGAGGTTCTTTTCCTCGTCCGGATCCTCGGCGCGGATGTTGATGTTCAGGGGAACGGCCCCTGCCGGTTGGCGCGGCAAGGTCGGCGCTGCCGGGGGCGGCAGATCCGCGCTCAGCATCTCGCGCACGCTGTCCATGGCGCGGCCTTCGGCCAGAGCAGCATTGGCCCGGGCCAGGAGGCCTGGGAAGGCGGGGCCTGGGCGGTGGCCCCAGGCTTTCAGATCGTCCCCGGTGATGGGGTGGTTTGCTTCGGTCATCATCTCATTCACTCATATCTCTGGCCCGGGCGACAAGGGTTTGGCGACACGTCGTGCCCTATCCAGCTGAGCTACGTGCGAATGGGCGCACGGCGGGGTTCGAACCCGCGACCACGAGGGGGACAGCCTGTAGTGCCGCACGGCATTCGCCGGGGTGTTTCGGGTCCGGGGGACAAGGGATTGGGCAGACGGCGACAGTTTGGAGCTGTAATCCGCCCGGCATTCCCCCGGGATATTCTGGCTGGAGGGGAAGGGTTCGAACCCTCGACCCGCGGGGTAACAACCCGCTGCTCTGCCAACTGAGCTACCCTCCATCAGGACCGGGGCGACAAGGATGAAGAGACTCTGGGACCCCCGGCCACACCGATGGCCGCACGCATAGGTGGGGGCTTGAACCCCACAGGGTCACCACTGTGGTGCGCTGTAGTCCCTTCGGCATTCGCCCCGGTATTCGGGTCCGGCGACAAGGTTGGCAGGACGTCTTTTCACTGAGCTACGCTTTCGCGGCGCGAGTTGAACGCGCGACCTCCGGTTTCCCGGCGCTCTAACCTGTAGTCCTGCCGGCATTCGCCGGGTCGTTCTCCTTCTTCTGGTCCTGGCGACAAAGGGGGTGAACCTTTCCTTGCGGAAACTGCTCTACCGCTGAGCTACCGCCTGGTTGGGCGGGCAGGAGTCGAACCTGCGACCAATTGTAGTTCCACCGGCATTCGCCAGGTCGTTCATTCGGTTAGCCCCGGCGACAAGGGTCGGCGACACGGTGTCTACTGCTCTACCGGACTGAGCTACGCGCCGGGTTGGACGCGGCGGGATTCGAACCCGCGACCAGAAGATTACTGTAGTGCCGCCTGCATTCGCCGGGGTGTTGGGGTCCCCCCGGCCCGAAGGCCGGAGGGGGATTTACAGTTTGACCGCCCGGATCTCGCCGACCCAGTGGTCGGGGCCCATGCGGCCCTTGGCAAAGGCGGCGATCTGGTCGAAGACCGCGTCCGAGAAGCCGCCGATGTTCAGCACGTCTTCCCGTTCCGCCGCCTGCGCCGTCCCGTAGGGCTGGATGTCGATGCAGACCAGCTTTGCCGCCGTGTTACGGGCCTTGAGTTTCGTCCATTCCGTCATCATCGCCGTTCCTTGCCCGCCCTGACGACCATCGACCCAGGACTGGTTGTCCGAGACGAAGATCACCAGGTCAGGCGCCAGGCCCGCCTTGTTCAGCGCCGCCAGCGGAGCCGAACAGTTGGTCCCACCCCCACCCAGCGCCGCAAGGCGCTCGGCGTTGGTCAGGATCGTGTCCCGCGCCTCAAGCCGGACATCCCGCACGCCCACCTCGAAGGGCAGAACGCGCGCGTCCGGGTTCTTGCGCACCACCGCCGCCGCGACCAGGGCCGCCACGTCGATGCAGCGCACCGCAGTGGTCGCCCCTTTCCGGTAGCCGGTCACGGGCGAGGACATCGAGCCGGACACGTCCGGGCAGACCGCGACCGTGCCCTTCAGCACCGGCACGTTGGCAACCGAAGCCTCCATCGCGTCGTGCAGCGCATCGCGCAGCACGTCCGGCACTTCGGGCGACAGAGCCTTCAGCGTAGCCAGAAGCTGATAGGGCATTGCCTTCGCGGCCTTGATGCAGGCCGGATCACGCAAAGCCTTTGCCACATGCTGCGCTGCACCGGTCACCGTGAAGGCGCCCTTGCGGTGCAGCATGTTCAGCCCCTGCCGTTGCATTTGCCACGATCCCCGACATGCCACCTTGGCCCATTGCTCGGGCAAAAGCACCAGGTCGGACAGCATCTGGAACGGCACCTCCGGCACCTTGGCCGAAGCCCCGGCGCGGAAGGCGATCAGGTCCTGCACGACTTGCGGCAGCGCCGCGGTGTCGGCCGGTTTCCCGATCGCCCAGGCGTAGAAGGCCGCCCGCGACGCCGTTTCCGGCTTGGGGTGCACCATCCGGATCACATCGGCCAGCGACGGGTCGTTCCCGACCATCGCCGCCATCAGCTGCGCATCCGTGGCACTATTCAGCCAGCCCTGCACCATCGCCTTGGGGCGCGAGCCGAGCGATTTCCGCCCAGTCCGTCCCGACCGCAGGATCTGCACGAAGGTCCGCAGCATCTTGCCCGAGGTCACGACCTGCGAGAAAGCCAGCGCGAACAGCGCCGGATCGCGGGACGCCAGCACTGCAAGCAGCAGTGCAGGCGTGTCCTTCATGTGGCCCTTGGCCCGCACATGGACGGCGGCCTTGGCCAGAAACAGCGGCTCCACCGCCTCGGCCGCGGCGACCAGCGCGGTCACTTCGGCCTCGGCATCCTGGTAGAACCCACCCCCGATGGTTCCGGTCATCGCCAGCTGCGCCAGCTTGTGCTCGGCATCGTAAGCGTAGGCCTTGGTCCCGTGGGCGGTCTGGGCGGCTGCCTTGGGCACAAGCCGCCCCACCACCGATGCAAACACG
>JALOTD010000079.1 GCA_025458105.1 Tabrizicola sp.
CAGATCAACCCGGAATGGCAGATACTGGCAGGCCACATTGCCTTCCTCATTGTCCTGATCTTTCGGCCTCGTGGCCTTTTCCCGCGGGCGGTGGACTGACATGTACCGCGTCACCACCCGCACCCGCGCCGCAACCTTTGCTGCCTTTGCCGCTCTGGCGCTGATCGGCCTTGGTCTCATCCTGCCAGCCTTCGCCTCGCGCAGCCTGATCCAGGACCTGTTCTTCATCCTGACAATGCTGACGCTGGCCCAACTGTGGAACCTCATCGCCGGATTCGGCGGCATGGTCAGCGTCGGCCAGCAGGCCTTTGTGGGCATCGGCGCCTATGCGATGTTCGCCGGAGTGATCCTGTGGGGCTGGGATCCGGTCCCAGCGATCCTTCTAGGCGGTGTCGCGGGTTTCCTCCTCGCCATCCCGATGGCCTTCTTCGCCTTCCGCCTGCAAGGTGCCTATTTCGCTATTGGAACCTGGGTCATCGCCGAGGTCACCCGCCTACTTGTCGCCCAATGGAAGACACTCGGCGGCGGCACAGGCACCAGCCTGCCACGAGAGGCGACTTCGGACATCATCGGGGTGGAGACCATTGCCGACCTCTTCTCTTTGCGCGATGCGGCGGCCCGTGACGTGCTGGCCTACTGGCTTGCCCTCGTGCTGGCCGTCGGTACCATGACCGCGATCTATGCGCTTCTGCGGTCACGCACTGGTCTGGCGCTGGCGGCCGTGCGCGACAATGACAACGCCGCGCGCTCGGTTGGCGTCGATGCCCGGCGGGTCAAATGGATTGTGTTCCTGGCTGCGGCCACGATGACCGGCCTTGTCGGAGCGCTCATCTACGTCCAGACCGCCCGCATCTCGCCCGACGCGGCCTTCAGCGTCGCAAACTGGACTGCCTATGTCATCTTCATCGCCGTCATCGGCGGTATCGGGCGGCTGGAAGGCCCGATCGTCGGCGTGCTGATCTTTTGGGGCCTGCAGACCGCGTTCGCAGACTATGGCAGCTGGTATCTTCTTGCCCTCGGCATCCTCGCCATCGCCACCATGCTCTTCGCCCCCCGCGGGCTATGGGGCCTGATCCACGACCGCACGGGCCTTGCCCTTTTCCCCGTCCAACGCCGCCTTATCCTGGAAGGAGCCAAAGATGGCTGACATCACCACTGACGTTCTTGTCATCGGCACCGGCCCCGCCGGGTCCGCGACCGCTGCGCTGCTGGCTTCCTATGGCGTCGAGACGCTGGTGGTGAACCGCTACCGCTGGCTGGCCAACACCCCCCGCGCGCACATAACCAACCAGCGCACGATGGAGGTGCTGCGCGACCTTGGGACGGAGGTCGAGGCTGAGGCAATGCTGCATTGTGCGCCCCAGCACCTTATGGGGAACAACGTTTTCTGCGTCTCGCTGGCCGGTGAGGAACTTGGCCGTATGCAATCCTGGGGAACCAGCCCAGAATCGAAGGCCCGCCACCTGCGCGCCAGCCCTTGTGAGATGAACGATCTGCCCCAGACCTTCATGGAGCCGATCCTCTTCAAGACCGCTTGCTCAAAGGGGGCACAAAGCCGGATGAGCACGGAATATGTCAGCCATGTCCAGGATGGTGATGGCGTGATCACCACTTGTCGCGACCGGCTGACGGGAAAGGATTTCACGGTACGGTCGAAGTACCTGGTCGGTGCAGACGGCGGCAACTCGTTGGTCGCCGAACACGCGGGCCTCCCGTTCGAGGGCAAGATGGGTGTCGGCGGGTCGATGAACATCCTGTTCCGAGCCGATCTGTCGCGCTATGTCGCGCATAGGCCATCGGTCCTTTACTGGATCATGCAGCCCGGCGCGGATGTGGGAGGGATCGGCATGGGCCTTGTCCGCATGGTCCGCCCGTGGAACGAATGGCTGATCGTCTGGGGCTACGATATCAACCAGCCTGCCCCGGTCGTCGATGAGGCAATGGCGACCCAGGTCGCGCGCCAACTGGTGGGCGTGCCGGACCTGGAGATCGACCTTATCAGCGCCAATACCTGGACGGTAAACAATTGCTTTGCCACTCATATGCAGTCGGGCCGCGTCTTCATCATGGGCGACGCGGCGCATCGCCACCCGCCTTCGAACGGCCTCGGCTCAAACACCTCGATTCAAGACGCCTTCAACCTCGCCTGGAAACTTGCCGCCGTATTGAAGGGTCAGGCAACACCCAAGCTTCTGGACAGCTATAGCGTCGAACGCGCCCCTGTTGCCCGCCAAATCGTGACGCGCGCCAACCAGTCGATTGCCGAATTCGGCCCGATCTTCGAGGCGCTGGGGATGGACGGCGGCGTCGACCATGACCGGATCGAGGCAAGCATGGCCGCCCGTTGCGACGCCACTCCCGAAGGCGAAGTGCAACGTGCAGCGCTGCGGAAAGCCATCGACTTCAAGGTCTATGAATTTGACTGCCACGGGGTGGAGATGAACCAGCGTTACACCTCCGGCGCTGTGGTCAGCGACGGCACGACCGCCCCCGTCGGCGAGAACATGGAGCTTTATTACCACCCCACCACCACACCCGGAGCGCGGTTGCCGCATGCCTGGGTCTATGACAGGGCAGGGGGGAAGCACTCTACTCTGGACCTGAGTGGGAAAGGCAAGTTCACCCTTCTGACCGGCATCGGCGGCGAGGGTTGGGTCAAAGCGGCCGAGACGGTCGGCAAAACTCTGGGACTCCCCATCCGCACAGTCACCATCGGCCCCCGTGCGGACTACGAAGACCATGTCGGCGACTGGCACAGGGTTCGCGAAATCCGCGACGGCGGCTGCCTTCTGATCCGTCCAGACCACCACGTCGCCTGGCGCAACCAGACCGCGTCGGCCACCGCCGAGGCCGACCTCACCCGCGCACTTCGCCAGATCCTGGGGCACTGACATGACCGAACAAGGGTTCTTCACTGAAGGCACCTCAGCCGAGGTCGTCATCTCCCGCAACGACAAGGCGACGAACGCGCGTCTGTCCGAGGTCATGGCGATCCTGACCAAACACCTCCATGCCGCCGTGAAGGAGATCGAGCCGACCGAGGCCGAGTGGTTCGAGGCGATCAAGTTCCTGACCGCCACCGGCCACATGTGCACCGACTGGCGGCAGGAGTTCATCCTCTTGTCCGACGTCCTCGGAGTCTCGATGCTGGTCGACGCGATCAACAACCGGAAACCGTCAGGTGCCTCCGAATCCACCGTCCTCGGCCCGTTCCATGTTGCCGATGCGCCAGAACTGCCAATGGGGTCGGACATTTGCCTCGACCAGAAGGGCGAGCCGATGCTGGTGCGCGGAACGATCCGCTCCACCGATGGCACTCCCCTTGCGAACGCCAAGATCGACGTCTGGCAGGCCAATGACGAAGGTTTCTACGATGTCCAGCAAAAGGGCATCCAGCCCGACTTCAACCTGCGCGGCGTATTCCGGACTGGGCCGGACGGCAGCTACTGGTTCAAGGGCGTGAAGCCGAAGTTCTACCCGATCCCGGATGATGGCCCGGTCGGCAAGCTTCTGGCCGCGCTCGGCCGCCATCCGTTCCGCCCGGCGCACCTGCACTACATCATCGAGGCCCCGGCCCATGCCCGCCTTGTGACCCACATTTTCGACCCGGACGATCCCTACATCGCTTCGGACGCCGTGTTTGGTGTGAAGGAGAGCCTTCTGGCAAAGTTCGAACTGGTCACCGACCCGGCCCAGATCGCCAAGGCTGGGTTCCACAAGCCCTTCTACCTTGTGGAACACGACTTCATCCTGGCCCCTGCATGAAACCCTGCATCATCTGCGTCGCCATCACCGGGTCGCTGCCCCGGAAGGCCGATAACCCCGCCGTGCCGATCTCTGTGGCTGAACAGGTGGAATCGACCCATGAAGCCTTTGAGGCCGGGGCGACCATCGTCCATGCTCATGTTCGCAACGACGATGAAACCCCGTCCTCGGACCCCGAAAAATTCGCCCGCTTGAAGGAAGGGATCGAGAAACACTGCCCCGGAATGGTTATTCAGTTCTCGACCGGGGGCAGGTCGGGTGCGGGCAAGACCCGGGGCGGAATGCTGCCGCTGAAGCCCGACATGGCCAGCCTCTCGGTCGGCTCGAACAACTTCCCCACCCGCGTCTACGAAAACCCGCCCGACCTGGTGGACTGGCTGGCCGCCGAGATGCTCGCCTACGACGTCAAGCCTGAGATCGAGTGCTTTGACCTGTCCCACATCCACCAGGCAGCTGCGATGCAGCGCGACGGCAGGTTGAGGGCCCCGGCCTATGTGCAGTTCGTGATGGGCGTGAAGAACGCCATGCCTGCCGACCGCGACGTGTTCCAGTACTACATTCGCACGGTGGAGCGTCTGTTGCCCGGGTCAGAATGGTGCGCAGCCGGTATCGGCCCTGCGCAGATCGTCCTGAACGACTGGTGCGTTGCTTCGGGCGGACATGCGCGCACGGGACTGGAGGATAACGTGCGGCTCGACAAGGCAACGCTTGCGCCCTCGAATGCGGCACTTGTCCGTCGCGTGGTCGATATCTGTGACCGGCATAAGCGCCCTGTCGCAACGCCGTCCCAGGCACGCGCAATTCTGGGTCTGGCGCCCTAGCAGATACGCGGCAGTTGCTCGCCGATCAGCATGTCGACAATCCTTGCCCCGCCGAAAGCTGTACGCAAGGTCACGCGACCGCTTTCGCCCGATGTGGCGCGGCCAACAATGCAGGCACCCTGACCTTCGGGCAGGCCATGCATCGCGGCCAAGGCTGCCGCAGCTTGCGGTTCGGGACAGAAGAGGACAAGGCGGCCTTCGTTGGCAAGGTAGAGCGGGTCGAGCCCCAGGAGTTCGCAGACGCCGGTGACTTCGGGGCGGAGGGGGAGACTGGTTTCGTCCAGCTCGATCGAAACGCCCGCCTCGGCTGCCATTTCGTTGAGCGCACTTGCCAGCCCCCCGCGCGTGCAGTCTCGCGCGGCAGTTATGCCCGGGGCGGCGGCCAAGGCGGCCTGCATGAGCTGGCCCAGGCTGGCGCAGTCGGAGACAAGGTCGGTCGACAGGGCAAAGTCGCCCCGCGCAGCCAGGATCATCGCGCCATGGTCGCCCAGGACGCCGTTGACGATGGCAACGTCGCCGGGGCGGATGTTCGCGGCGCCGATGTCGACGCTCGGGGGGATGACCCCGATCCCGGCGGTAGTGATGAAGACGCCGTCGCCCTTGCCGCGCTCGACGACCTTGGTGTCGCCAGTCACGATGCGGACGCCGGCGTTTGCGGCCTCGGCGGCCATGGTGGCGACGATGCGGCGCAGAAGGGCTATCTCGCAGCCTTCCTCGATCACGAAAGCCGCCGAGAGCCAGAGCGGCCGCGCCCCGCCGACGGCAAGGTCGTTGACGGTGCCGCAGACGGCGAGCTTGCCGATGTCGCCGCCGGGGAACTCTAGCGGCGTGACGACGAAGCTGTCGGTGGTGAAGGCCAGGCGGGCGCCGGGGACTTGCAGGGCATCGGTCATCAAGCGGGCCTGATCTTCGGTCCCGGGGGGCTGGAAGACGCTGGTGAAAACCTCTTCGATCAGGTCGCGCATGGCGCGCCCGCCGCCGCCGTGGGCCATGGTGACATGCGTATCGCGCAGTGCCTTGCGGGGGAGGGTGTTCATTCGGCAACCACCCGGGCGCCCGAATATTGCCAGTAGGCCGCACAGGCCCCTTCAGACGACACCATAAGCGCGCCCAGGGGCATGTCCGGGGTGCAGCCCGTGCCGAACTGCGGGCATTGGGTGGGCTTGAGTCTGCCGGTCATCACCGAGCCACAGGCGCAGCCGGGGGTTTCGGGCACGTTGCGGCTGGCAGCGGCATAGCCGATGCCGAATTTCTCCTCGGCGTCGAAGGCGGCGTATTTCGCCCGTATGCGCAGGCCGGAGGCGTCGATTTCGCCCAGGCCCCGCCATTCGAAACTGGGGCGGCGTTCGTAGACGTCGGCGATGGCGGCAAGGCTGACCGGGTTGCCATGTTCGGGCACGACGCGGGCATACTGGTTCTCGATCTGGGCCCGGCCCTCGGCGATCTGGGTCAGGACCATGAGGACGGATTGCAGAAGGTCGGTGGGTTCAAAGCCTGCGACGACCAGCGGCTTGCCGTAATCGCGCGCGATGAAGTCGTAGGGGTGGATGCCGATGACCATGCTGACATGGCCGGGCCCGATGAAGCCATCGAGTGTCATGTCGGGGTCGTTCAGAAGCGCCTTGATCGGCTCAGGGACCGTGATGTGGTTGCAGAAGACCGAGAAGTTGGTCAGCCCCTCGCGCGCGGCCTGCTGGATGGAGAGGGCGGTGGAAGGGGTCGTCGTCTCGAACCCGAGGCCGAAAAAGACCACCTGACGGTCGGGGTTGCGGCGGGCGAGTTCCAGGGCGTCGAGTGGCGAGTAGACCATGCGGATGTCGGCGCCGGCGGATTTAGCCTGCATGAGGGATTTCTTGTGGCCGGGCACGCGCATGGCGTCGCCGAAGGTGGTGAAGATCACGCCGGGGATTTCCGCGATTTCCACGCATTCGTCGACCCGCGCCATCGGCAGCACGCAGACCGGGCAGCCGGGACCGTGGATGAACTCCACCCCGTCGTGGATCAGCTTGTCCAGGCCATAGCGGAAGATCGAATGGGTGTGGCCGCCGCAGATTTCCATGATGTGGACGGGTTTGGCCCGGGTCGCGCCGATCTGGTCGGCCTTTGCGGCAATGGCGGTCAGCAGGGCGCGGGCGGCGACGGGGTCGCGGAATTCGGATGCGAATTTCATCTCAGCGCCTCCACGCTCTGCGCCATCTGGTCCAGTGTTTCCTGCGCCTCGCCCAGTTCGCGCAGCGCCTCCAGCGTCTTCTCTGCCTCGTCCTCGTCGATCAGCGACATGGCAAAGCCGACGTGGATCAGCGCCCATTGGCCAACGAGGTCGTCGAGCTGATTGCCCGCAATGCAGGCGACGTTAACCTCACGCCGGACGCCCGAGACTTCGGCCATCGCCATCAGGCGGACGGGGTCGGTTATGGCAGTGATGCGGCCGGGGATGCCGAGGCACATGGTCTAGTCTTCCTCTTCTTCGATGATGCGGTCCAAGGGGTCGGTGAAGTCCTCGGTCGCCTTGTCGTGGCGGGCGGAATGGTCCTCAAGGAAGGTCTGGGCCTGGATCGTGACGCCGCCACGCCGGGCGCAGAGGGAAGGCAGATTCAGTTCGGCCACGGCAAAGGTGCAATAAAGGTCGGGGCGGAAGCGGACCTCGGCCACCAGAGGCGCGAAGTTGCTGCCCGAGCCCGCGATCAGGCGGATGTCAGTGGCCGGCGTCTCTTTCCCGGCGGTGGGGGAGAAGCTGCCTTCGTTGATCAGCCGCCAGAGAAAACGTTGCAGCGCGGGGGAGGCGTGTTCGATGCTTTCCAGAAACGGCGTCCCCCGGTCGGCCTTTTGCGCAAGGCGGATGCGGTTGCCGTCGCCGCGCAGAACCCCGCGCTTGGCCTCGAAGAGTTCGATGCAGGCGAGTTTGTCGGGGAGGCCCGCGAGGGAAAGCGCGTGGAACGGGCGGCCAAAGCGGAGGGAGCCAAAGTGCTTCGCCCGGGCCAGTCGGCTACGGGCGATACCGGGCTCACCGGTCAGACGGACCGGGATTTCGAAGCTGGCGAACAGGCGCGCGGCCTCGATCACGGCCTTCATCGGGTTTTGAGGGGGGCGCAGGCTCGTCTCAAATCCGAGGCCGTCACGCAAAGGAGCGCGGCGCTTGTGGAGCTTGGCCTGGTCCGAAGAAGCGCATGCGGTTCGTCATCGACCAGAAGGATCGTCGGGCGTGGTGGGGTCATGGCGCGGTCCATGGCAACACGGTTGTCTGACGCGGGTAAATGCGGCTAGCCTCGTGCAAGGCGCTTTCAACGGGAGGGGGAGAGACATGCGGAATGTGATTACAGGTGCTGCGGTTGTGGTGGCGGCCTTTCTGGCGATCGTCACCTATCAGACCACCGCGCGGGAAGATGTGATGCAAGCGGACCTGACCGCGAAGACCGAGGCAATCGCGGCTCTGGAGGCCGAGAAGTCCCAGCTGAGCGAAGCCGCGGCCGCGCTGGAGGCAGAGAAAGCCCAGTTGACCGAAGCTGCTGCGGCGCTGCAGTCCCAGCTGGACGCGGCGACACGATCGGCCACAGATGCCGTCGCAGCAGTAGAGGCGGACGCGAGTGCCATGCTGGAAAGGGTCAGCTTGCTGGAGGCCGAGAAGGCCGATCTTGTCGCCAAGGCTGGGGCGCTGGAGGCCGAGAAGGCCGACCTGACGGCCCGGCTTTCGGCTCTGGAGGCTGAAAAGGCCAATGCCGCCGCCGGAGTCGAGGCCGAGAAGGCCGCAATGGCCGATCAAGTTGCGGGCCTGCAGGCCGAGATGGCCAGCATGGCCGAGACCGTCGCTGTCTTGCAGGGTGAAAAGGCCGCGCTCGCCGAAAAGGCGGCGGCACTGCAGGCGCAGGTGGACGAGCTGACTGCCGCTGCGGCTGCCGCCGCGTCGGAAGCTCCCGCCCCTAACCCCTGATTGTCGGCCAGTCATGCGGATTTCTCCGCCAGACGAGTCTGAAGCCAGGTGATCCAGTCCCCCATCCCCTCGCCCGTGCGGGTCGAGAGACGCAGGATTGCGATCCCCGGGTTGACCCGGCGCAGGTTCGCCTCGTAGGCGGCAAGATCCGCGTCGCAATGCGGGGCGAGGTCCAGCTTGGTCAGGATCGCAAGGCGCGCTGCGGTGAACATGTCGGGGTATTTCAGGGGCTTGTCCTCGCCTTCCGTCACCGAAAGGATCGCGACCTTGGCATCCTCGCCCAGATCGAAGCCCGCCGGGCAGACCAGGTTTCCGACATTCTCGATAAAGAGATAGCTGTTTGGGCGGGGCCGCAGCTGGTCGATCGCGTGGCCCACCATCTGCGCGTCCAGATGGCAACCCTTTCCGGTGTTGATCTGGAGCGCCCTCGCGCCGGTGGCACGGATGCGGTCGGCATCGGCGCTAGTCTGCTGGTCGCCTTCGATCACCGCAAGGGGCGCGTCGCCCAGGGCCTTGATTGTCTTGCAAAGAAGCGTCGTCTTGCCCGACCCGGGAGAAGAGACAAGATTCAAGGTCAGCACGCCACGCGCCGTCAGCACTCGGCGGTTGCCCATCGCGATGGCGTCGTTCTTGGCAAGGATCGAGGTCTCGACCTCTATCAGGCGGTCCTGGGACAGGCCCGGTACCGAGACGCGCGCCGGGCCTTGGCCGTAGTGGTGGTGGTCGTGGCCAATGGCTTGCACAGGCGGAAAGGGCGGGGCAGGGGCGAAAGGCTGGAAGGCTGGCGTGTGGTGGTGGCTCAGGCCCAACCGATGCGCCTCGTCATGGGTCATCACCTTGCCGTCCGCTGTCACTAGGTCGGAACATCCGCAGACCGTGCACATCACGCCACCTCCATGTCCTTGATCCGCATCTCATCGCCGCCGTTCGGAATGAGCTTGCCGCCGCCGCAGCGCGGGCAGGGGTCGAAGCGCTCGGCGATTTCGACCGTCGTCATGCAATCGTAGCACATCGCCCGGCCCGGCAGGTCGATCATCTCGAGCCGCGCGCCTTCGGCGGGGCTGCCGCGCATGACGACATCGAAAGCGAATTCCAGCGCTGGCTTTTCCACCCCGGCGAAGCGACCGATCTCCAGCCGAAGGACCTTGACCCGGGCAAAGCCATGGGCGTGGGCCTGATCCTGCACGATCTGGCGGATACCTTCGGCCAGGCTGACTTCATGCATCCTGCGCCTCCCTGACCGTGACCGGGCCAAAGGGATCAGGTAGCGCAATGATTGCAGGGGCCAAGGTTCGCGGCCCGCGCGACAGGCCTGCGGAGGTTTGTGTCAGGGCCCCGCCAGGGGCTAGCAGATGATCGGTCGGCGTGCGCCGGGTGATCCCGGTGACCTGCCCCCCCGCCAGATCGATCCGCAATGGATAGGTCGCGCGCGAGGCGGGCATGACAGCGATTGCGCTGAAAAGATGCGGCGAGGGCACCCGTCGCAACGGCGCGGCCTGCAGACCGGCCAACAGGCCCAGATAGCACCACAGCGGACCGCGCCAGAAGCTGTCTTCGATCTCGCGCGCCAGCGGATGGCCGGCCTGCGGCCCTGCGACCGAGTTCCCTTGGGCCCCCTCGGCCAGAGGTTCTGGCATCGGCAAGGGCGCGCTCGCCGCGATACCCGGTGCAAAAGCGCGTTGCAGGGTGGGGGCCAGCCCTGCGACCGGGCTGTCCCAGTGCACAAGGCTCACCAGCTGTTCAGGCAGACCATTCGGTCCAGGCAAGGGACTGGCGGCCGCCGGGTCGGGCCTGTCAAGGCGGATGGCGGCAGCCGACAGCGCTTCGGTTTCGGGTGACGACGGGGGCTGAAGACCGGCCTCGCGCGTGGCGCGGATCTTGGCCGCCTGAAGCTGGCCGGTGAAATCACCCATCGGCGAGACAAGAGACCTAGCCAGGCAAGGCCCGGTCAGCGCACGGGTGTTGTAGATGAACTCATTGACGCCCAAGGGGAAACGGATCGCCTGCTTTTCCGTCGGCGCGCGCAGGTCGCGCATCTTGGCGTTCCGGGTCTCTGCAAAACCCGCCGTCAAAGCCATCGTCCTGCGGTCCATCTCGCAATGAATTGGCGCCATGTCAGTGTCGGCGTCCTCAGGCACCAGGAACTGGACCTTTGGCGCCAAGCATTCGGGGCTCATCTGATGGCCTCGATCCCGTCGTGGGGGCGCTTGGCGCTGTCGGCAAGGTCTGCGTCGGCGGCAAGGGCGACCTTGAGCATGTCGGTCTCCCCGCAGGGATCCAGCATCAGCGTGGCCATCGAGTTGAAGACCGGCGCCTGTCAGACATAGGCCTGCCAGGTGGCGATGATCCGGCAGTTGCCATGGCCGCGCGGCAGGATGGTGAACGCGCCTTCGCCAGGTGCCTTGTCCAGCCAGGCCAGATCTTCGGGCGTGTGGGGCAGAATCGACAGGCACACCACATGCGGCAGCGCGCCCCTGCTGCGGGTGGCGGGTTTGTCCACCGGTGCCGACAGGATCGACGGGGCACTCGCAAGGCCCTGCACCTTGCGAGCCAGGGCGCCGATGGCTGGACGGTGGGGCAGATGTGCGGGGGAAAGCGCAAGCGAGGGCACGGACGCGACTTCGACCCGGTCCACATCCGCGTCGGCCAGCATCCAGACCCCAGCAAAGACGCTTGCCTGCACGATCATCGCAGGCATGCCGCTGATCATCATGCCGACGTCGCCCTGACCCATTGAATCGGTCACGACCCAGCGCGCCTTCAGCCAGGGCGTCGCAGGAGGCGGGAGGCATCGTGAAGGGGCTGACCATCTGGGGCCACCAGGCGGCTTGACCGGACAGGATATGGGTGACGCGGGTCATGTAGTTGGGCCAGTCGCGCACCTTCTCGATTGAACCCAGGACGTCGGGTCCGCAGAAGAACAAGAGGTGCGGCACCTTGAGCGCGCGGTAACGGTCACGCAGTAC
>JALOTD010000080.1 GCA_025458105.1 Tabrizicola sp.
CTATGCCCTCGCCTGCGACGTGGTCACGGCGGACGGGAGACACTCCCAGGTCGAGCTCCGCATGCTGGAAGAGGTCCGCGAGGAGCTGAAGATCGACCGCCTGCACGCCGCCGCCATCGAATGGGGCGCGCGGGTAAGGCATATGGGGGTGTGAGGGGGAAGATGTTGCGACATCTAGAAGATTTGAGTCTGGTAACTATATTTTAAGGTTGTGTGATAGACTCGACTTGGGTATCGAAAGCCGACTGTAGGAGATTTCGCATGGAAAACCGTGAAATAGCCTTGAAGCTCGTCCTCGACGCCATCGAGGAAAACACATCTATCGGGACGGTCTCGGATCGCCTTCGACTTCAGAAGGCTATCTATATCTGCCAAGAGATGGAAATTCCGCTCGGCTACAGCTATAGCTGGTACGTCAAGGGACCTTATTCTCCGTCCCTTACGCAGGATTATTATAATCTAAATTCCTCGTTGTCGGCTGGCGACAACGACACCAAAGGCTTGCAGTTGCACCCAGATCTCATTGAGCGAGCTCAGAGAGTAAAGGAGGCGCTTTTGCCACCACCTGGAGTAGACGATAAGCCACACTGGTACGAGGCGCTCTGTTCGCTCCATTATTTGCTGAAGGCAAGCAAGAAGCCAGTTGCCGAGGCCAAGCAATTCATGAGAACTGTTAAGCCACACCTGAACGATCTGCTCGATAGAGCTCATGATCGGCTCGTTCAGATGCATCTAGTTTAGATCAGGTCGAGTGCATCTGAGAATGTTTAAGGATATTGCTGACCCAGTTCATGGGCTAATTCGCCTTACCAAAGTAGAAGCCGAATTACTCGCCACCAGGGCAATGCAGCGCCTCCACAATATCCACCAACTAGGCCTAGCCTATTTGGTCTTTCCCGGCGCAAACTACACAAGGCACGCACACTCGATTGGCGCCTGCCACAATGCAGGTCGCATGATTGATGCGATACAAAGGAATGCAGATCATGAGCTCTGCAAGAAATATCATGAAGACTTTAGTAAGTACCGAATTCTAGCACTCCTTCATGATATTGGCCACTACCCATTCTCCCACGCGACAGAACATGTAATTGCCGATTACTTCACAACGACTTCCGGCAGCACAAGTTTGTTTGCTTCCGGGAAAGGCGTCGACCAAGATCAGCAGCCAGCGCCCAAAGCAAAGCAGTACAGAAATCATGAAGAAATGGGTGCGTTCATTATTGAGAACGATGAAGAGGTCGTGTCTGTCCTGAAGAGCAATGGGTATGATCCCGTTGAAATTTCTGAGCGTTTTCGGCTTACTAAGCCTGAGTACAGTCCACTCTCAGGGATCATTAGTTCAGAGCTGGATTGTGACCGACTGGACTACTTACGTCGCACGGCGATGAATAGCGGAGCTCCATACGGGTCCGTTGATATAAGCTTTCTTATCGACCAAGCAACACTGGATAACGACGGAAACTTCTGCTTTAGAGGAAAAGCGGCTAGGTCTGCTGACCATCTGCTGGTTAGCCGATTTTATGACTACATGCAGGTTCCTTTCAATAAGACCGCAGTAGCACTTGAGTGGAGCCTCATGGAGAGTCTCAAACTCGCCTTCGGATTGGGACTAATTAAGCCGGATGCCTTTGCAATGGAGCAACGCGTCTCAAGAGGATCGGATTGGCAAATTTTTGACGATCAGTATATGTTTGCAAGTTTCCGGAAGATTTTGTCGGAATCCACACTGAGTCCGGTGCAAGCAGATCATTTGAATGCAATTGCTTGCCGCCGACCTGCCAAGCTCATTGCCTCTTGGGATACGCTTCGATCCAAATCGCAGTCTGAGGGTGGCGCAGATCAGTACACTGAACATGCTGCCAAGCGAAAGACTCTGACCAAAATCACAAGCGAGTTTTGCGAGGCGCACGGTTTAGACCGTGAAAGAATGTACGTCTGGGAGTGTAAAGTCAAATTCACTAAGGATGGTTCTGATGATGACGTTGAATCCAGCGATCCATCATACTTCGCAGACGGGGTCCATATTCTGGATGAGAAGCAGGGCAGAGCAAGGCGCTTGGTAAAGCGTGGAGACATGTTAGTCAGTACGTTGAGCAAAGCCTACCTTTCAGGCCTTCGGATTTACTATATGCCAGAGCGTGGGGACACAAAGCACGTGGGCACTATCAGTCAGGAGTTCATTGCATTCGCTAAAGATCGCTTTGATCTGCCAACACTCCCCTAGGTACTTCACCCCAGATGAGTAGCATTGCTACAAACCACCCCCATTAACCACCCCCTTAACAAACCCTTACCGTCCACACCCATTCCCCAGCAAAATCAACCTCTTACCCCCATCTGTCCACCGTGGACACCACACCGGAGTCCCTTGCGGCCCCCGCCCCCAAGAAACGAATACCCTTCCCCGATTTCCCCCGCATAGTCGCCCCCCAAAGACCCAGGGGCCATCATATCCACTCCCTCGGGGCCGTCTCGCAGCCTCTCCTGCCCCGTGGTCTCCTCCGTCTCGGCCGCCTCTAGCTATGCCCGCCAGAGGTTAACAGACCGTTACCGTCCACACTTCGCCTCAACGAAATCAATAACTTGCAGACCTGTCCACGCGTGGACACTTTTGCGGCCCCCGCCCGTCCACCGTGGTCAACCCTGACTTCAGCGCCGCACCCACGCGCGGGGGGCGATCAGAAGCGCAATCTCGGCCTCCGCCAGGTCCGGCCACCCCTTCCGCACCACCAGCCCCTGCGGCACCATCGCCTCGGGCATGACCATGGCCCCCAGCCCCGCCCGCACCGCTGCAACCGCTCCGGAAAACGAAGGCGAGGTATACACGCCCAGCCACTGCCGCCCGACCGCCTCCAACGCGCCGATGGCCCGGGCCCGATAGACACAGGGTGCCGGGCTCAGCACCAGCGGGAGCGGACGGTTGTCGTCCCGGAGCCCCGGAGCCGTCACCCAGACCAGGCGCTCTCGCCAAAGCATCCGCGCCCCGGCCTGCGGTTGGGACGGGTCCTGTTTCACGACGATAAGGTCATGCTCGCCCGCCTCAAACTGGGCGATCAGCGGCAGTGTAAGCTGACAGGACACATGCAGTTCCACTGCCGGATGCGTTGCCGCGAAGGCGGCCAGAATATCTGGCAAGTAAGCGCTGGCAAAATCCTCCGGGCTGCCAAATCGCACCACGCCACCGATGGTCGGCCCGCGGAACCGGGTCAGCATCGCCTCGGCCTGGGCCAGCATCGCCCGCGCCTCTGGCAACAACCGCTCACCTTCGGGGGTCAGCGCGACATTGCGGGTGTCGCGCGCCACAAGTCGAGCCCCGACCAGCGATTCAAGCTTGGCAAGCTGACCCGAAACTGCGGACTGCGACCGCCCGACCAATCCGCCCGTGCGACTGAAACTGCCGGTCTCGGCCAGGACCACGAAGGTCCGCAACAGCTGCGTATCGATATCCTGCACACCAAATCCATTCACTTTTCTGATAAATCATATTTAATTTTCCCGTTTCTCTTTTCAATAGCTGCGTTGCAGAAACCCTGGGCCAACCCGACGGGAGACCCAATTGGACACTGCAATTCTGATCGAGAACCTGATCTCGCCAATCACCCTTGCCTTTCTCTTGGGCATCCTTGCCACACTGATCCGCTCAGATCTCGAAATCCCTGAACCGGTGATCCGCATCTTCGCCATCTTCCTGCTTTTCTCTATCGGCCTTCAGGGCGGGCGAGAGCTTGCCACTGCCGACCTTGGAAACATAGGCCCGGCGCTGCTGGTCACGTTCCTGCTGGTTGTTGGGGTGCCTGCGCTGGCCTTCCTTGTGGCCCGGTTTGCCCTGGGCCTGGACATCCGCAACGCGGCCGGGGTCGCGGCGCTCTATGGCTCGGTGTCCTCGGTCACATTCGTCGTGTCTCGCAGCTACAGCGAAAGCATGGGCACGCCGATGGAAGGCTACATTACCGGCCTGGTCGCACTGATGGAACTCGGTATTCTCGTCGCGCTGTTCTACGGTCGCCTTGCACTTGCGCGGTCCGAAGGCGGCAGTGGTGCCCCCTTGCGCGTCATCCTGTCCGAGACACTGCGCGGCCGAGGCCTGTTGCTCCTGGGCGGCGGTCTGGTGATCGGCGCCGCCATCGGCGAAAAGAACTTTGCCCGCATCGAACCCTTCTTCGTCGATCTCTTCCGGGGGGTGCTGGTGCTGTTCATTCTCGAAATGGGCATGACCGCCGCCCGGCAGTTGCGCGACTTTGCCCGGGTCGGTCCCCGGATGGCCGTTTTCGGACTGGCCATGCCGATGCTGCACGGCTTCATCGCGACCGGGCTTGCGACCTTTGCGGGGCTGCCGGTGGGTTCGGCCTTCGTGCTGGGGTGCGTCGCGGCCTCGGCCAGTTACATTGACGCGCCGGCAGCCGTTCGCGCGACGTTCCCTGAGGCAAACCCTGGCATCTACCTCACCTCGTCGCTGGGGATCACCTTTCCGTTCATGCTGATCCTTGGCATTCCGTCGGTCTACCAGATGGCCCTGTTCTGGGCAGGATGATCACTTGCGGCACCCCATGCCCGGCCGCCGATTGGCTGGGCATGGTTAACCGCGCCAGAATCGGACGCATGTAACGATGGATGCCAGACGGCAAGCAGACGCCGATATTGCCCCAGGTCTGCCCCGCCAATTCAGCGTTCTCCAAGGCTTCGCGTGCGTCCCCGGCCCGGTGCATCAGTGCGTTGCGTCGCACGTAGGGTAACCCGAACTTAACCAGTAAGACCGGCTGTCCGCGGGGTACAGCTTTGCGGCAAAAGCCAAGGGCCACGCTTGGGGGCACAGTTCAGCGTGACGCGGCAACCATAGGCGCGCTCCAGGATTTCGGCCTGCATCACTGCCTCGGGCGGGCCTTCCGCAATCAGCTTCCCGCCCACCAGCAGGACCATCCGGTCGGCGAACATGGCCGACAGATTCAGGTCGTGCATCACCGCCACCACGCCGCCCCCGGCATCGGCAAACCCCCGTGCCAGCTGCATAATTTCCAACTGGTGCCCGAGGTCCAGGCTCGCCACCGGCTCGTCCAGAAACAGCCAGCGCGGGCCGTCGGGGCCGGTCGGCGCCCAGACCTGGGCCAGCGCCCGGGCCAGTTGCGCGCGCTGCCGCTCACCGCCTGACAAGCTTAGGACCGGGCGATTGGCCAGATGCGTCAGGCCGACCGCCGCCAAAGCGCTTTCGACCACCCCATGGGTCGCAGAGTGATCTCCGGCCTCCTGCCCCATCGCGACGATCTCGGCCACGGTGAAGGCGAACGCCACCTGCGTGTCCTGTGCCAGCACCGCCCGCCGCCGCGCCAGCACCTCCGGCCCGGACTGACCGACGTCCTCTCCGTTCAGAAGCACGGTTCCCCGCCCGATCCCCTCACCCGCCAGCACTCGCAAGAGACTGCTCTTGCCGGCCCCGTTTGGGCCGCAGATGGCCAGAACCTCGCCGCCGTATGCGGACAGCGCAACATCGGACAGAACCGACATGCCGGCCAGATCAAGCGTTATCCCATTCGCTTTCAGCATGTTACACCATGGATCCACGCCGCTGGGTGAGGAGGATCCACAGGAAGACCGGCGCACCCAGCAGGGCGGTGACGATGCCGATCGGCAGTTCGGCAGGGGCGACGATGGTCCGGGAAAACAGATCAGCCAGGACCAGAAGCCCGCCGCCCAACAAGGCCGACGCCGGGATCAGCCGCCGGTGATCGGGACCCAAGGCCTGCCGCAGAAGGTGCGGCACAACAAGCCCGACAAAGCCGATCCCCCCCGACACGGCCACCGCCGCCCCCGTTGCCGCGGCCGAAGCGAAAATCGCCAGGCGCTTGAGGCGCTGGACCTCGACGCCCAGATGCAGCGCCTGACCTTCGCCCAGCGCCAGAGCGTTCAGCCCCCGTGCCAGACTCGGCGCCAGCAGCAGTGACAGCAAAAGCAACGGCAAAGCTGCAGCAAGCTTGGTCCAGGTTGCTCCGGCCAGTGAGCCCATCGACCAGAAGGTCAGGTCGCGCAGCTGTTGGTCGTCGGCCAGGTAGACCAGCACCCCGGTCGCTGCACCCGTCAACGCCGCCAGGGCAATCCCGGCCAGAAGCATCAGGGTGACGTCCGTCCGCCCGCCGTGGGTTGCGATCCGGTACAAAAGCAGGGTGGCGCCCCAGCCGCCAAGGAAGGCCGCCAAGGGCACCTGCCAGCTTCCCGTCGCGGCCAGAAGACCGGCAGGCAAGGCCCCGCCCAAAACAATCGCCAGAACCGCGCCCAGACCGGCGCCAGCGTTGATCCCCACGATCCCGGGGTCTGCCAGCGGGTTTCGGAACAGACCCTGCAAAAGGACGCCCGCAACCGCAAGGGACGCCCCCACCGCAAGGCCCATCGCCAGGCGTGGCAACCGGATATCGAACAGGACAACACGATCCCGCTCGGTGAGGCCGTCGCCGGTCCATGCCTGAAAGAGGTCGCCCGGCCCAAGCCCGGCTGCGCCGCCGGTCAGCGACAGGACCGAGACTGCAAGAACGAAGGCCACAAGGATCAGGGGCAGCGCGGCAGGCCCGCCAAGGGATCGGCCAGGCACAAGTCGCGGAAGTGACTGGGCCATCAGTTCCCCGACCCGTAAAACGCCTGAAACAGAAGATCCGCCGCCTCGGGAGTGCGGGGGCCGAAGCCCAGCATGAGGTTCCCATCCATCCGGACGATTGCGCCCGACACGCCCGCCGGGGTCGCCCCCAGGGCCGGCTGCGCCAGAACATCCGCATCGGCAATCGCCAGATCGCCCTCGCGGTCCATCATCAGGATGACATCCGGAGCGGCTTGCAGGACGGCCTCGTCGGTCATCGGCTTGTAGCCTTGAAATCCGGCCGCCGCGTTCACGCCACCTGCCAGCCGGATGATCCCCTCGGCCTCGGTCCCTTCGCCGCCCGCCATCACCCGCCCGCCCTGCAGCGACAGGACGAACAGAATGCGTTTCGGCGCATCCACCCCCGCAGCACGCGCACGCGCCGCAGCCAGATCTGCCGTGACCTGTTCGGCCAGCGCGGCACCCTCGGCCTGCAAGTCCAGTGCCTGGGCAACCGCCATGATCTTGGCAACGACACCTTCGGGATCGGTCGCTTCGGGCACGGTCAGGAACGGCAGGCCAGCCGCCGCAAGGACTGCAACCGCCTCTGGCGGACCGGCATCGCCCTCAGCAATGATCAGGTCGGGGTTCAGCGCCAACACGTTTTCCGGCGACAGCGCCCGGATATAGCCGACATCCGGCAAGGCGGTGATCCGGTCCGGATAGGTCGAGGTCGTATCGCGGGCCACCAGGCGGTCTTCCGCCCCCAGCGCCACGGCAATCTCGGTGACCGAGCCGCCCAGGGTGATGATCCGCTCCTGATCCGCAGCGAGCGCGGGGGCCAAGGTCAGGGCCAGCCCGGCGGTCAGGGCCAGATGAAGCCGCGCAACGGACAGCCGGGTCATGCGACGGCCTCCTCCACCATCGGCAGACCTGCGACCAGGGCATTCCACGGTTCTGCCGGGGTATCCTTGCGATACCCGAAAAGTTGCAGGATCAACTCGCCATCGGCGGCAAAGCCTTCGACACTCCAGACATCGCCGGTGCGCGTGGGCTTCCAGACCCGGTAGACCTCGGACAGACGGTCGGCGCGCAGATGCAGGTTGAACCGTGGGTCCATCACGTTGATCCAGGGGCCCATGGGGACGATCTTCTCGATCCGGCCACCGTGAATCTGGATGCAGCCCATGTTGCCCACGAAGATCATCAGCGGGATCACCGCCTCTGCCGCGCCACGCAAGGCGAGGGTCACGGCTTCGGGCTCCAACCGTCGGGCATAGTCGGACCCTGCGACCCGATAGGCGCCTCCAGGCCGTGCGCAATGCAGTGGCCGCCGTCCAGTCGGCCTTCGCGGGCTGCACTGGCGCGCGGGCGGTCAGGGTCAAATATTGCGTCCCGGGTATGCGCATGTTGCCGAGCAGGTCCGCCCAAAGATCATGCCGCGATTGAGGCTTCAGGAACACCTTGTGCACTGCATCCCCCGCGGCGTCGAACACCTGCAGGCTGCGTTTCGAGCCATCCTCGCCGGGTTCCTCGACTGCAAAGGCATACACCCAATGCTTGGGAAAGATCCGCAGGTCGATTTCCGGGTCCAGCACCATCGAGGCGAGGGCTCAGCGCCATCACATCGCCGAGCCGCCCCGCCCAGGGGATCAACCGGTCGGGGTCGGCGACGATCGCCGTTGTGCCCTGGCCCAAGTAGGCCGCGACCAGATCGGCCTCGGTGATCTGATGCAGGGCCGCGAAATCGCGGGCGCGGGCCTTGGGGTTTTCGGCGCGTAACGCGCGAATTTCATCGGGGCCAAGCCGGGCCATGGGACATCCTTCCTGTCGTCGTGAAAGGCGCGTCTCTGGCGAAAGGCTGGGGCGCGGGGGGGCGTATTCGGCTGCATATCGAATACTTGACACTAACAGTCAACATTTCTAGAAGCCATTTCCTGACAGTTCAAGTCAGAATCTTCTGCCGCCAGCCCGCCACCATGGCCATGGCCAGCCCTTCCGCAGACCAGACCCGAAGGGACGACCATGCCTACCCTCGCCCGGCCCGCAAAGCGCGGCCTTATCCTGTCCACCGCCCTGGTGCTTTCCTGCACCGCCCCGGCCCTTGCCCAAGAGGCCGACGAAGGCCTGTTCCAGATGCTGGGCCGCATCATCTTTGGCGCCGGGACCGCAAAGGTCGCAATCGACACCCCGCAGGCCGTGACGGCGCTGGAACAGGAGGACCTTGACCGCAAGCAGGCCTCCTCCATCGCCGGGATCGTCAAGGGCGTGCCCGGTGTGCAGGCCGCAGGTGCAGCCTCGCGTCCCTTGGGCCAGGCCTTCAATATCCGGGGCATCGGCAACACGGAACAGACCGCCTCGGAAGAGCGGATCAAGGTCATCGTCGATGGCGCGCCAAAGTTCTTCGAGGCTTACCGGCTGGGGTCGTTCTTTGCCGACCCCGAACTGTTCAAGCGCGTCGAGATCCTGCGCGGCCCGGCCAGTTCCACGCTCTACGGCTCGGGCACAGTCGGCGGGGCGGTGGTCTTCACCACCAAGGATGCCAGCGACTTTCTGCAAGACGGCGAGACGACGGCCTTGCGTTTCCGCGGGTCCTACGCCTCGAACGGCGACCAGACCGGCGTCGGTGTGATCTACGCCCATCGCGCCGGGAATGCCGAGTTTCTGGCCGCCTTGAACGGCTCGGCCAGCGACGCAATGACCGATGGCAGCGGCGCGACGCTTGAGACCGGCGATCAGAGCGGCGCCTCGGCCCTGGTCAAGGGCAAGTGGTCGCTGGGCAACGACGCCGATCAGGACCTGAGCCTTTCCTTCTCGCGCACCGATGTTGCTGTGGACGATGCGCCGGTTGACCAGACGACCGGAACGGCGGGCTTTGGCACCCATGACGTGACCTCGCTTGACGATACGCTCACCGCCACCTGGCACCATGGGGTTGCGGCGAACGACCTTCTCGACCTGACGGTGCAACTGTCCCACACCCGGACAGATGTGACCAAACGGGACTTCTCCTTGGGCGCCTTCTGTGCACCCGGCCGCAGCGCCGTCTTGTGCGACAGCGATTACGGCTATGCCACCACCACGCTGAAGATCGAAAACATCGCCACCCTGTCAGCGGGCCTTTGGGAAAGCTACCTGACCACCGGGCTGCAACTGTCGCGGCAAGAGCGGTCGGCGACCTCGATCGTTGGCCCGCTTGGCTTTCATCCGGAAGGCATTGACGAAAAGCTGGGGCTCTATGCCCAGGGCGAATTCGTCTGGAATGGCCGGTTGACGCTGATCCCCGGCCTGCGCGTCGATTTCGGCCAGCGCACCCCCTCCGCCGCCACCATCGCCGCAGGCGGGGCCGAGGTCCGGGATGAGGCCGTGTCGGCCACCTTTTCAGCCATGTACAAGCTGTCGGACAGCGTCTCGGTCTTCGGGACCCTTGCCAGCACCGAACGCATGCCGACGCTGGACGAGCTTTACACCGCAGAGAACGGGCTGCTTCCCAGTCTGGGCCTGGAAAAGGAACAGGCCGACTCGGTCGAGCTGGGCCTCACGTTCCAGCGTCAGGGGCTTTTGTCCGAAGGCGACAGCCTTTTGTTGAAGGCCACGCTGTTCCACAACGATTTCAGTAACCTGATCGCCTCGAACACCGGGGCGCCAGCGGGCAGCCCTCGGTTCGTCAACATCCGCGACGCGGAAATCTGGGGGGGAGAGATCGAAGCCGCCTATGACGCCGACCGCTGGTTCGCGAGCCTGGGCTACAGCAAGGTCAAGTCGCGCGACGGGGTCACCGGGCTGACACTTCAGGATACCCCTGCCGCGAGTGTCGCGCTGACGCTGGGGGCCAAGCTGCCCGACCAGGGCCTCTTGATCGGCTGGAAGGCCTATTACTATGACGACATCACCACCTACACCAACGGCACTGCCACGCCGAACACCATCGCCTCGGGCGAAAGCTTCGATACGCATGACCTGTTCGTGACCTGGGCGCCGCAGACGGGTGCGCTGGAAGGGTTCAACGTCAACCTCACCGTCGAGAACGTCTTTGACGCCGCCTACAAGCCCGGCCTGTCGGCGGAAGACGCCCCCGGACTGAATGCGAAACTCACCATCGGCAAGGCGCTGACGTGGTAAGGCTGGCGGCCCTTCTGGTTCTGTCGCTGGCAGGCGCAGCGGCGGCTCAGGACACGCCGCCCGTCGTGGCCAGCGACCCTCCCGTTCTGGCCGAACCCGAAACCGGATCAGAGGCAATGCCCGCACTCCCATCCCCTGCCGTGGCTGATCTGCCCGAGCATTCCGGCGCTCCCATGCCTGCGGTGGACACCAACCTTGCCGCACTGGTGCTGAAGGCTCACCCGGTCGTTCAGGCGGTCATGGCGCTTCTCGTGGCTTCGGTCTTTGCCGTCCTGACGATCTTCCTGTTCAAGGCGGTCGAGTTCACCCTGGCCTTCACGCGCCTGTCGCGCGAGGCCCGGGCACTGTCGGCAAGCCCGGCGCTGGAGGCCGTACCGGGCTCCGGCCCTTTGGCCCAGACTCTGCAGGCAGCCCGGGCCGAGGCAGCCGCCCTTCCCGCGACGCTGACCGCAGACCTGCGCCTGGCCGCCCGGGAACGGCTTGACCTGTCGCTCTCCCGGATCGAGGCGAATGCCGTCCGCCAGTTGCGCTCTGCCACTGGCCTTCTGGCGACCATCGGCTCGGTCGCGCCCTTTGTCGGCCTGTTCGGCACGGTCTTTGGCATCATGAACAGCTTCCTCGCCATTGCCGCGACCCAGACGACGAACCTTGCCATCGTCGCCCCGGGCATTGCCGAGGCGCTTCTGGCCACCGGCATCGGCCTTGCCGCCGCCATTCCGGCGGTCATGCTTTACAACCGCGCTCTGCGCCGGATCGCCGAATTCCGGCACCGGCTGGCGGACGGCACCGCCGAAATCCTGCGCCGGTTCAGCCGTGCCTGCGACCAGCGCATGGGCCAGGGGGGCTGACCATGGCACTGCGTCTGGACGAAGACGACACCGAGCTGAGCGAGATCAACGTCACCCCCTTCATCGACGTGATGCTGGTCCTGCTCATCGTCTTCATGGTGGCCGCACCGCTTTCGACCGTTGACGTGCCGGTGAACCTGCCCGGCTCCTCGGCACCCGCGTCCGAACGCCCGCCCGAACCGCTATGGCTGACGCTGACGGTCGACCGCGCGCTTCTGCTTGGGGATACCCCGGTCGCCCCAGACGGGCTTGGCCCGGCCCTTGACGGCATGACCGCCGGGGACCGCAACCGCCCGATCTATCTGCGCGCCGACCGCAGCGTGGACTATGCGGCCCTGATGGGGGTGCTCGATGCCCTACGGAACGCAGGCTATCTGAAGATCGCCCTGGTGGGCCTGGAGACTGCACCGTGACCGCCCGGCCGACCCGGATTTTGGGCTGGACAGCCGCCGCCCTTGGCGCGGCCGCCCTTCTGTCCGGCGCGGCGGTGGCGCTGACCGTCACGCGCCGTAGCGCGCCCGAACCCCTGGTCCTGACGCTGGCTGCGGTCCCGCCCGCGGGCCTGACCGTCGCCGCCGTGGCCGACCCTGCCCCCGCCGTGCAGGACAACGCGCCAGACCTGGCCGACCCTCTGCCCACGACCGAAGATACCCTTCCCGGCCTGCCGCAAACAGGGACCGCCCCGCCCCGGCCTGAACTTGCCCCGATCACCCAACCCGCGCCCAAAACACCGATGCTGGCCGACTTGTCCCTCCCCGAACCTGTTCCCGAACCCGACCCGCAACCCATGGTCAAGCCGAAACCCCGACCGCAGAAGCCGGACCCCAGGCCAGAGCCTGAGGATCAGCCCAAACCCAAGGCCGAAGCGCCAAAGGAAAAACGCACCGCCAGCGCAGGTGCGGCAGCCCCTGTTGCGGGTGCCAAGGCCACCGGCGGCAGCACCATGCCTCCCGCTGCCTATGCCAAGGCGGTGATGAAGAAGGTCCGCGCCACGCGCAAGCAGTCAGGGGCAGGCAAGGGAACCGTTGTCGTCGGCTTCAGCATCGCCGCCGATGGCGGCCTGGCGGGCGTTCGGGTCCTGCAAGGCTCGGGCAACGATGCCCTTGACCGGGTGGCGTTGGACCATATCCGCAGGTCCGCCCCGTTCCCCGCACCCCCTGAAGGTGCGGGCCGCAACTATTCCTTCGAATTTGTCGGCAAATGATGGATCAGCCGTAGGCCTTGGCCCAGCGGCTGACCAGCTGCCCTTGCAATCGGCGGGCGCGTTTCGTCCAGGCCGATGACCCCTCGGGTTCCTCCCGCAGGGCAACCGGCACCGCGTCCCGCCGTTCGGGATCGCCCGAGAAGATCGCAAAGACCAGGTCCCGCCCACCGCCCGGCGGCACGATGTGCCCAGCCAAACCCGAGACAAAGTTCAGCGTCCCGGACTTGGCCAGCACCTTGACCGCATGCCCCTCGATCACTTTGCCAGCGTCGTCTTTCATCCCGACATTGCGCAGGATCGGCTTCAGCCCACGACGGTCGCGCTCGGCGGCGACCAGAACCTTTGCCATCCCCGCCGCTGTGACGCGCGACGCGCCCCCCAGCCCCGAATGATCGCGCAAGGTGAAATCCACGCCGAACGTGGCCCGCGCCCAATCGGACATCGCCCGACCCGAGGCCTCCAGCCCCCCCGCGCCCGAGGCCGTCAGCCCCACGCATTCCGCCGTCAAATTGGTGGAAAACCGCAGCATGTCGCGCAGCACGTCCGGCAGGGGTTCGCTTTCGACCCGGCCCACCTCCTGCCCCTGGGGCAGCGTGCCAACGCGCTCTCCCGGATCAAGCCGGATGCCTTGCGCGCGGGCCAAAGTGCGGAACACCTCGGCCACATAGCGCCCGGGGTCGCGCACCGGCAGCCAGCGACTGCCACCGTTGCCCAGCGCAGCCGAGGCGACGGTCCATTCCTCGACCTGCCCCGCATCATAGGTGAACAGCGGTGCCTCCCGTTGGGCAATCGAAACCCGCACCATCCCCACTTCGGGCACGAACCGCTCACCGCGCGCGTCTACCGCCACCTGCCAGTCGCCGTTCGCGCGCTTCCATTCGAAATGGACCCGGTTGAAGTTCAGGCACAGGCCGGAAATCGCGGCGTTATAGCCGACATGGGCGGGCTGATCCTCGGCAATCCCGCGCAGGACGGGCAGCGCACCGTCCCAGTACAAGAACCGCCCCGTCGCGCCCTTCAGCCCCGCCTTCGCCAGCCGCAACACCAGATCGCCCAGTTGATCGGTCTGTAGCGTCGGATCACCCCCGCCCGCCAGGACCAGATCCCCTTGCACCATGCCGCCACTGACCGGCCCCGTCGCCAGAATCCGCGTGGCAAAGCGGTACCCGGCCCCCAGCCGGTCCAGCGCATAAAGCGCGGTCACGGCCTTTGCGACACTGGCGGGGGGCAGCGGAAGATCGGGGTTGCGCGCGTCCAGCACCGCGCCGGTCTTGCCATCCGCGACGACCCAGGCAACCTCACCGCCCAGCTTGGCCGCCGTCACCAGCCCGGCAATCTCGCCTGCCGAGGCGCCGGTGGCCGCGCTTGCCCCGCGCTCGGGTCGCGGCACCGGGCGAGGCGAGCTGTCCATGATATCGCCCAGCGCAGGCCAGGCCGCCCCGGCCAGCAATCCGCCAATAAGCAGTCGTCTTGAAATCAACCCAAGGCCCTCCGTCGCCTTGGTCATACCCGATCCGCGCGATTCCACCAGTCGCAGAATGCCGACCGGTCAGGGCGGCTCACTCGGACGTGTCCCGCATCGCGTCCATGATCTGGCGGAGCTCGGTCAAGGCTGGCAGTGCATCCTGCAGCCTTTGGGCCGGAAACCGGGCCGCCAAGGCTGCCATGTCCGGAGCAATCGCCGCCAGAGCAGCGGCCCGGAACTCACGCCCCGGCTCGGTGATGAACACGCATTTCGACCGCCCATCCCGCGCATTCGGGCGCATCTCGATCAGCCCATGGCGCTCCAGCACGGCAAGGCTGTGCGTCATGCTGGTTTTCGGCACCTGGAACGCCCGGGCCAGTTCCAGCGGCGTGCGCCCGTCCTTCACCCGCACAAGATGGTTCAGGACCGTGAACTGCGGCAGGGTAAAGCCCGGGGGCAGCCGCGCCTCGAACATGGCGCGGCTCAGTTGGGCCAGAATCCCGACCTCAAGGAAGAAGGCATTGTAGATGTTGTCCGGGGTCTCAGGCATCCAGGATCTTAGCTTCCAAAGGCCAGCGCGGGCTTGGGTCCACCACCGGGCCATAGCCAATACGCGCCAACATCTGGACCGTCCCGCCGGTCGGCGCAAGCCTTGCGTGCAGGTCACGGTAAAGGGTCGTCATCTCCGGATACTCCTGCAGGGCCTGGGACAGCGGCTGGAAGGCCACGCCCGCCGCCGCCGCCGCCAGATTGACGCGCAACCAGTCCGCCCCGGTGGCAATCTGCTCAGGGCGTGAGTTGCCTTCCGTCACCAGCCAGACATGCCCCATCGCCGTGTCCGTATTGGCAAAGACCGCGTCCAGCCCCGCCTTGTAGGCCTGGGACGAGGGGTCCAGCACGCTCTCCCGCGTCATCAGTCCGGTCGCGCCAAGGACCTCGAACAGCGGGCCGGTGAAATCGATCCCGTCCGGGTTGGCGTCCACCTCGGCCCGCCCGATCCGGAACAGGTCCACCGACTCCTTGTAGGTATGGGGCGTCTCGATCTCGATCCCCAGCGCCTCGCGCGTGAAGGCGCGCCAGTGGGCGACCTCTTCGGCGTCCAGCGTGCCGCCGAAGCGCGCGGTGGTGGCGACGGCAAGCCTGTCCAGCGTATCGGCGGGCAAGGGGCGCGTCAGGTCATAGGGTTCCTTGTTCGACCGGCGGAGAGCCGCATGGGCGAACAAAGGGTCCGGCATGACCGAGGCATCAGCCGAGAACACCGCCCGCGCAACGGGCCGGGCATCCAGCGCCCGCTCGCCGAACCCTTCGGGAAACGGCGTGATCGTCACCCGCTGCCCATCCTGGGCCGCCGCCATCCGCATCAGCTCCAGAAAGCAGCCCAGGCCAATGGTGATCTGACGGCTGAACGGGTCGGTGTGCGGCAGAAGCTTCGCGGTATCGACATACAGCGTCACCACGCCGTCCTCGCGCAGGTCCATCAGCCATGGCTGCCGGTTGTGCGGGTTCGGCGCCAGAAGCGCCCAAGACAAGGCCCGGTGGCGCGCGTCCTCCCCCTGCCCCGCCTGCCCCCAGGGCAGAAGGGCCGTGCGCGGCTGGCGGGTGGCAATGGCACCCAGCGAGGCAGTGGCGGCAAGGATGACGCCACCCCCGATCAGGGCAAGCGTGCGGCGGCGGGACAGGGTCATGTCGGGCTCCTATGTGGTACGATATCGCATCATATAGTACTATATCGCACCAAATACAACCCCAACGAAGCATTGCGCCACGCCGCCCGAATTGGTAACCAAAGATGACCAATCGGGGGGACCCACATGCCCGTCATCACCTGCATCGAGGATCTGAAGCGCCTGCACCAGAAGCGGACGCCGAAGATGTTCTGGGACTACTGCGAGTCAGGCAGCTACACCGAGCAGACCTTCCGCGAGAACACCTCCGATTTCGCCAAGCTGCGGTTCCGCCAGCGCGTGGCCCGAGACCTGACGGGCCGCAGCCTGGAAAGCACGATGGCGGGCCAGAAGGTGAAGATGCCCGTGGCGCTGGCTCCGGTCGGATCGACCGGCATGCAGCACCCCGACGGCGAAATCCACGCGGCCCGCGCCGCCGCGAAATTCGGCGTGCCCTTCACGCTCTCCACCATGTCGATCTGCTCGATCGAGGACGTGGCGGCCCACAGCCCCGAGCCCTTCTGGTTCCAGCTCTACGTGATGAAGGACGAAGATTTCGTCGATGCCATCATCGAACGTGCCCGCGCCGCGAAGTGCAGTGCCCTCGTCCTGACGCTGGATCTGCAGATCCTGGGCCAGCGGCACAAGGACCTGAAGAACGGCCTGACCAGTCCTCCGAAACCGACGATCCCGAACCTGATCAACATGGCGATGAAGCCGCGCTGGTCGCTGAACATGCTGAAGACCCCGCGCCGCCAGTTCCGCAACATCGTGGGCCATGTGAAGGGCGTGACGAATCTTGCGGACCTGACCGCCTGGGCCAACGAACAGTTCGACCCGATGCTCGACTGGAGTAAGGTCACCCGCATCCGCGACCAGTGGAAGGGCAAGTTCATCCTGAAGGGCGTGCTGGACGCCGAAGACGCAAAGATGGCCGCCGATGCCGGGGCCGACGCGGTGATCGTGTCGAACCACGGCGGGCGGCAGCTGGACGGGGCGCTTTCGTCGATCCGAATGCTCCCCTCGATTGTCCGCGCCATCGGCGACCGGACCGAGGTCTGGCTGGATTCCGGCATCCGCTCGGGCCAGGACGTGCTGAAGGCCCTGTCCCTGGGCGCGACCGGCACGATGATCGGCCGCGCCTACATCCACGGCCTTGGCGCGATGGGCGAGGCTGGCGTCACCAAGGCGCTGGAGGTGATCCACAAGGAAATGGATATCACCATGGCGCTTTGCGGCGAAAAGACCGTGCAGGACATGGGCCGCCATAACCTTCTCGTCCCCGAGGATTTCGAGGGCCGCTGGGCCTGAAGACCCGCTCGTCGTTCGCCTTCGGCGCTCCTCGCTGTCTGCCCGCGACGAGAAGCCGAAGGCGCACGAGGAGCAGCCGCTTGCCTTTTGATCAAATTCCGTCGCATATACCGCCAGACTGTCCAAGAGGCCCGCCATGTCTGACGAAATCGCCGGTATCCGCCAGGACCGCCTGGCCGCTTTCGCGAAACGCGAGGCCGCGATCTACGCCAAGGCCCGCCCCAAGGCGCAGAAGGCCCTCAAGGCTGGCGCAGGGAACTTCCTCGGTGGTGTCCCGATGCACTGGATGGCCGACTGGCCGATGCCCCACCTGCCGCTTGTGGCCAAGGCGCAAGGCGCTCGGATCGAGGACATCGACGGCATCACCCTCGACGACTTCTGCCTGGGCGACACCGGGTCAATGTTCGGCCATTCCCCCGCGCCCGTGGCGAAATCCATCCGCCACCAGGCCCGCCGGGGCCTGACCTACATGCTTCCGACCGAGGCTGCCCTTGAAGCCGGCCGCCTGCTTACCGACCGCTTCGGCCCCTTCCGCTGGCAGATCGCCACCACCGCCACCGACGCCAACCGCTTTGCCCTGCGCGTCGCCCGCGCCATCACCGGAAAGCCTAAGGTCCTGGTCTTCAACGGCTGCTATCACGGCACGGTGGATGACACCTTCGTCTCCCTGGAGAACGGGAAGACCGTCAACTCCCCCGGCCTCCTCGGCCAGGTGAACGACCTGACGCAAACCGCCGTCTGCGCCGAATTCAACGACCTCGCCTCTGTCGAGGCTGCCCTCGCGCAAGGCGACGTCGCCGCCATCCTGACCGAGCCCGTCATGACCAACTCCTGCATGGTCCTGCCCGAGGCTGGCTTCCACGACGGCCTTCGCCAACTCTCGAAGAAATACAACGCGCTCCTCATCATCGACGAGACGCACACCATCTCGTCCGGCCTTGGCGGCTATACCCGCGTCCATTCGCTGCGCCCCGACATCTTCGTCGTCGGCAAATGCGTGGCGGGGGGCATGCCCACCGCCGTCTGGGGCCTCACCGACGAGACCACCAAGCGCTACGAGGCGGCCGACGCCAGGCGCGAACCCGGCCGCACCGGCATGGGGACCACGCTCTCCGCCAACCCGATGCAATTCGCCTGCCTGGTTGCGAACCTGTCCGAGGTGATGACCCCGGAAAACTACGCCCATATGGAGAAACTGGCCGAACGCCTTTCCCACGGCCTTGCGCGGGTGATTGACAAGCACCGCGCCCCCTGGCACGTCGTCCGCGTCGGTGCGCGGGTGGAATTCATCTGCGCCCCCGGCCCGCTGAAGAACGGGACGCAAGCCGGATACGCCCACCAGCCGCAGGTGGAGGCCGCGATCCACACCGGCCTCATCAATCGCGGCACGCTCATTGCGCCGTTCCACAACATGATGCTCATCAGCCCGGCCACGAAAAAGGCGCAGGTTGACAGGCTGATCGCAAACTTCGACACCATCCTGACCGACCTTTTCAAAGCAGCCTGAACATGCCCCAAGTTAGCCCCTCCGGTTCCACCGTGGCCGAGGCCGAAGCCTTCCTTTCCGCCCATCCGGAAATCGAGGCTTTTGACATTATCCTGCACGACGCCAATGGCATCGGCCGGGGAAAGATCATCCGCCGGCATGAGCTTTTGTCCTTTTACAACAACGGCCGCCACCTGCCGATCTCCATCCTCGGCCTCGACATCTGCGGCGAGGATGTCCACGAGACCGGCCTCATCTGGGATCAGGGCGACGGCGACCTGCGCGCCTGGCCGATCCCCGGGACGCTTAAAGCGCTCCACAACACCCAGCCGCCGCGCGGCGAGGTGTTCATGTCCATGTACATGCTCGATGGCGCGCCAATGACTTCGGACCCCCGCCACGCGCTGCAGCGGCAGGTAGACGCGTTGGCCGCCGATGGCCTGCACCCGGCAGGCGCCTTCGAGTTGGAATTCTTCCTCCTCGACCCCGAACGCGGACCCGACGGCAAGATGCAGCCCGCCCGCGATGTGCTGGATCGCCGCAAGTCCGCCAAGACCGAGGTCTATTCGGTGGACCATCTGCACGGGATGCTGCCGCTTTTCTCCGACATCTACGCCGGGGCCGAAAAGGCCGGGATCAAGGCCGAAACCCTCATCTCCGAATACGCCCCCGGCCAGTACGAACTCACGCTCCGCTACCGCACCGACGTGATTCAGGCCGCCGACGATCTGATGCGGCTGAAGCGCATCGTCCGGGCGCAAGCCCGCGCGCATGGCGTCGTCGCCTGTTTCATGGCGAAGCCCAAGCATTTCCACGTCTCGCTTCTGGACGACAAGGGCCACAACGTTTTCATCGAGGAGCAGGAGGGCAAGTGGAACCCCACCATCCTCAATGCTCTCGGCGGGTTGAAGCAGACGATGGGCGAGTCGATGCTGGTCTTCGCCCCCCACGCCAATTCCTGGCGCCGCTTCGCCAGCCAGTCCTACGCGCCGGTCAGCCCGACCTGGGGGGTCAACAACCGCTCCGTCGCCCTGCGCATTCCGGCCGGGGACATCAAGGCCCGGCGGATCGAGCACCGCCCGGCCGGGGTGGACGCGAACCCCTATCTC
>JALOTD010000081.1 GCA_025458105.1 Tabrizicola sp.
GCACATGCCGGCATCGGACTGGTAGGCGGTCCCCTTGGCCAGGATCATCGTGTCACCCGTCGGCACATGGGTATGGGTGCCCACGACAAGGCTGGCCATACCGTCGCACCAATGGCCCATGCCCATCTTTTCCGACGTCGCCTCGGCATGGAAATCGACGATGGCGGCCTGCACCACGCCGCCGAGGGTGTGCTGTTTCAGCACGGTTTCCAGAGCAGAGAAGGGATCGTCGAAGGGCCGTTTCATGAAGACCTGGCCCAGGGCCTGGGTCACGAGGACCCTGCGGCCTTGGGTCGCCTCGAACACCTTGTAGCCGCGACCGGGGGCGACCTTGGAGAAGTTCAAGGGCCGCACGATCCGCGGTTCCTGCTCGATGAAGCTGAGCATGTCCTTCTGGTCGAAGGCATGATCGCCAAGCGTCAGGCAATCCGCGCCCGCGGCCAGCAGTTCCTTCGCGTGCTCTCCGGTGATCCCCGCGCCCTGGCTGGCGTTCTCGCCATTCACGACGACGAAATCCAATCCCCAGGCCGCCCGGAGCCCCGGAAGCCGCTCTGTCACCGCCGTCCGGCCCGACCGGCCCACGACATCGCCTAGGAAAAGCAGTCTCATGGCCCCCCGATTAGGCGGGGGGCGGGGTTCCGGCAAGCGGAATGAGAGGCCGTCCCCGGAAAAAGCGCCGCAATTCCGGCGGCATGCTGCGGAAAGGAACAACGGCCCAAGGAGAAACTTGTTCTCCGGAAATCCTCCGCCGTGGCAGGGCGTTCTTCGTTCTGCCGAATCGTGACCCGGAACTGCGCTGTCGCAGCGGAAGGTTTCCCTTGCCGTCGGGCCGCATTATCTGTGTCCCATGACGACGCCTCCCCCCGCGACGCTTCCCCCCGCCCTGTCCGCCTGGTTCGCCGCCAAGGGCTGGACCCTGCATCCGCATCAGCATGAGATGCTGGCGCTCAGCGGGGATGCGGCAACCCTTCTCATCGCGCCGACGGGGGGCGGCAAGACGCTGGCCGGGTTCCTGCCCAGCCTGGCCGAGCTTGGACCCAATCCCCCGGCGGGGCTACACACGCTGTACGTCTCGCCGCTCAAGGCCTTGACGGCGGACATCCGGCGCAACCTTGGCACCCCCATCGAGGGCGCGGGGCTGAAGATCCGGGTCGAGGACCGGACGGGGGACACCTCCTACACCCAGCGCAGGCGGCAGCGTGCCGACCCGCCGCATATCCTTTTGACCACGCCGGAAAGCCTGGCGCTGCTGTTGTCCTATGAGGATGCGCCGCGGATATTCCAGGGGCTGCAGCGGGTCATCGTGGACGAGATCCACGCCCTGGCGGAAAGCAAGCGCGGCGACCAACTGGTGTTGCAGATCGCCCGGCTGCAGGCGCTGAACCCGTCCTTGCGACGGGTCGGCCTGTCGGCGACAGTGGAGAACCCGCCCGCCTTGGCGCGATTCCTAGCGCCCCGGACGACGATCCTGGAGGCGGATCCGGGGCCGGACCCGGACATCTCGATGCTGGAGACCGAGGCCCCGCCGCCGTGGAGCGGCGGTGGCGGGCGCTATGCGATCCCGGCGATCCTGAACGAGGTCACGCGGCACAAGACCACGCTGATCTTCCACAACACCCGCGCGCAGGCGGAGCTGTTCTTCCACGACCTCTGGCTTGCCAACACCGAGGACCTGCCGATCGGTATCCACCACGGCTCGCTGTCCCGCGAACAGCGGGAACGGGTGGAGCAGGCGATGACCGCGGGGGCGCTGCGGGCGATGGTCTGCACCGGGTCACTGGACCTGGGGATCGACTGGGGTGATGTGGACCTGGTGATCCAGGTCGGCGCGCCGAAGAACGTGAAGCGCCTGGTGCAGCGGATCGGCCGGGCCAACCACCGCTACAACGCGCCGTCGAAGGCGCTGTTGGTGCCTGCGAACCGGTTCGAGGTGGTGGAATGCCAGGCGGCGCTGGATGCGGTGCGGGCGCATACTTTGGACGGTGAACCCAGGGGGCCGGGGCCGAGGGATGTCCTCTGCCAGCATATCCTGGCCACCGCCTGCGCCGGGCCGTTCGACGCGGCGGAGCTTTACGCCGAGGTCATCACCGCCGGCCCCTATGCCCAGCTGACCAAGGGTGAGTTCGACGCCTGCCTCGATTTCGTTGCGACCGGCGGCTATGCGCTGAAGGCCTATGACCGCTGGCAGCGGCTGAAGCAGACCGGGGGCAAGTGGCACCTGCGCGACCCCCGGGCGGCGGCGCTGATCCGGCAGAACCTTGGCACGATCATCGACATCGAGACGCTGAAGGTCCGTTTCCGGGGCTATGGCACCCCCTTGGGTGAGGTAGAGGAAAGCTTCGCGGCCAGCCTGACCCCCGGCGATACCTTCCTGATCGGCGGCCAGATCGTGCGCTATGAAGGCTTGCGCGAGATGACGGTGGAGGTGTCGAAGACCCCGGGCCGCGACCCGAAGGTGGCGGTGTTCAACGGGACGAAGTTCGCCACCTCGACCCTCCTCACCGACCGCATCCTGGAGATCTTCCAGGCCGAGACCTGGCCCGACCTGCCCGCCCATACCGCCTGGTGGCTCGCCAAGCAGCGCGAGGTCTCGCGGCTGCCCGACCCCCACTCGCTCCTCCTGGAATCCTTCCCCCACGACGGGCGTGAGCACCTGGTGGTCTACGGCTTTGCGGGGCGGAACGCGCAACAGACGCTGGGGCTTCTGGTGACGAAACAGATGGAGGCTCAGGGACTGGCACCGCTGGGCTTCGTCGCCACCGACTACGCGACCCTGATCTGGGGCCTTGACCCCGTCACCGACCCCGGCCCCCTCTTTGACCTCGACACCCTCCGCGACGGCCTGGAAACCTGGCTGTCCGGCAACGCAGTGATGAAGCGCACCTTCCGCAACACCGCGATCATCTCGGGCCTGATCGAACGCTCGCACCAGGGCCGCCGCAAGACCGGGCGGCAGGCGACATTTTCCTCCGACATCCTCTACGACACGCTCCGCCGCTACGACCCCGACCACCTGCTCCTGCAGATCACTCGGGAAGAGGCTTTGCGCGGCCTGATCGACTTTTCGCGCATCGAGGCGATGCTTACCCGCGTCGGCGACAACATCACCCTGAAACGTCTGACCCGCGTCACGCCCCTTGCTGCGCCGATGTTCTTCGAACCGGGCCGCATCCCGGTGCAAGGCGAAGGACGCGACCGCCTTGCCTCGGCCCAGGCTCAGGCCCTGATGGAAGCCGCAGGGCTTGCCTAAGCTCTTGCTCTTTTTACAAATACTCCCCGCGGAGCGGCCGCCCTTGCCATAAGCGCCGCGCTTTGGCAGGTAGGCCCCCATGCACCACGCGCTTTTCTTCCATGGCGAAACGCTGCACCTGATGGCCTCGGGCGCGCTGTCGGGGTGGCACGCTGTTGCCGCCCTATGAGACGCAGGCGACGCTGGACAAGCTGGACCGTGATCTGGAGCGGACCGAGGCGGAAACGGTGATCTGCCTGGGCGACAGTTTCGACGACCTCGCGGCCCTGGACGGGCTCGAGGAGGCCGCGCGGCTGTGGCTGGCCCGGTTGATGGCGGGGCGCAGCTGGACCTGGATCACCGGCAACCACGACCCCGGCCCGATGGAGATCGGCGGCACCCACCGGGCCGAGCTGAAGCTGACGCCCTTCTCTCACTGGCCCGCGCGTCCTTGCTATACCGATGCCAAGGTAGGGTGGGCGCGCCGCCCACCTTACGTTGCGTTTACGCGGTCAGACCCTTCGGCTCGGCCAGACCATTGGCCCGGCAGCAGGCCGTCAGCGTGTTGGCCAGAAGGCAGGCGATGGTCATCGGCCCGACCCCGCCCGGAACTGGCGTGATCGCCCCGGCCACGGCCGCAGCGCTTTCGTAGTGGACGTCGCCAACGAGCTTCGCCTTGCCGTCGCGTTCGATCCGGTTGATGCCGACGTCGATCACGGTCGCCCCCGGGCGGACCATGTCGCCAGTGATCATCTCGGGGCGGCCCACGGCGGCGACCAGGATATCGGCGCGGCGGCAGACCTCGGCCAGGTCCTTGGTGCGGCTGTGCGCGATCGTCACCGTGCAGCTGTCACCCAGAAGAAGCTGCGCCATCGGTTTGCCGACGATGTTCGAGCGGCCCACCACCACGGCGTTCAGGCCGGCAAGCTTGCCGTGGTGATCCCGCAGCATCATCAGGCACCCCAGGGGCGTGCAGGGGACCATGGACTTCTGCCCAGTCCCGAGAAGGCCGACGTTCGAAATGTGGAATCCGTCCACATCCTTGGCCGGGTCGATCCGGTTGATGACAAGCTCGCTGTTCAGATGACCAGGCAGCGGCAATTGCACGAGAATTCCGTGCACCTTGGGGTCCGCGTTCAGCTGGTCGATCAGCGAAAGCAGCGTCGCCTCTGACGTCTCGGCGGGCAGGCGATGTTCGAAGGATGCCATTCCGACCTCGATGGTCGAGGCGTGCTTGTTGCGGACATAGACCTGGGAGGCCGGGTCTTCGCCCACCAGCACCACGGCCAGACCGGGGGTCAGACCGTTCTCTTCCTGCAGCCGCGCCACATGCGCCGCCACCTCTGCCCGCACCTTAGCCGCAAAGGCCTTGCCGTCGATCACCTTGGCCGTCATGTCGTCACTCCCTCACGGCCAGCCGTCAGGCCTAGCCCTTCCGCAAACTGTCTGGTCCAAGCTTGCTTTCCTCGCGCGCGATGGACCAGTCGATCAGCCGCCGCCACAGCTTTTCCACCAGGTCGGGCGGCAGCCCGTAGGTGTCGGCATGGCGGCGGACGTTCCCAACCACTTCTTCGACGCGGCTGCCGATCCGGGCGGGCAGATCCACCTCTGCCTTGATCTCGGCCGCCCGGTCGATGAAAGCAGCCCGTTCCGCGAAGAGGCGCACGAGGTCTTCGTCCAGCCGGTCGATCTCGGCCCGGATTTCGGCCATCGTGGTGCAGTCGGCGGGCTTTCGCATCTTGGGTCTCCCTCAGGCAGGCCCCCCCGAGATAAGGGGAAGCCCGCCCAAGGGCAACGCGTCAGAACAGCCCTTCGACGTGGCCCTGGTCGTTCAGCCGGATCACCTCGGCGCTTGGCACCTTCGGCAGGCCCGGCATGGTCATGATCTCACCGCAGATCACCACGATGAAGCCAGCGCCCGCCGAGAGCCGCACTTCGCGGACCGGGACCGAGTGGCCCGTGGGCGCGCCGCGCAGGTTCGGGTCGGTGGTGAAGCTGTACTGGGTCTTGGCCATGCAGATCGGCAGGTGGCCGTAACCGGCGGCTTCCCAGGCCTTGAGCTGGTCGCGGATCGACTTGTCGGCCAGCACCTCGTCGGCGTGGTAGATGCGCTTGGCGATGGTCTCGACCTTCTGGAACAAGGGCATCTCGTCGGGATAGAGCGGCGCAAAGTGCGACGCGCCGCTTTCGGCCAGTTTCACCACGGTCTTGGCCAGATCCTCGATCCCGGCCGAGCCTTGCGCCCAGTGCTTGCACAGGACCGCCTCGGCGCCCTGTTCGGCGACATAGGCCTTCACCGCGGCGATCTCGGCATCGGTGTCGCTGTAGAAGTGGTTGATCGCGACGACCACGGGCACGCCGAAGGATTTCACGTTGGAGATGTGGCGGCCGAGGTTCGGGCAGCCCTTCTTCACCGCATCGACGTTTTCCGCGCCGAGGTCCGCCTTGGCGACGCCGCCGTTCATCTTCATCGCGCGAACGGTGGCGACGATCACAGCAGCGGAGGGCTTGAGGCCCGCCTTGCGGCACTTGATGTCGAAGAACTTCTCGGCGCCAAGGTCAGCGCCGAAACCGGCCTCGGTCACCACATACTCGCCCAGCTTCAGCGCGGTCTTGGTCGCGATGACCGAGTTGCAGCCGTGGGCGATGTTGGCGAAGGGGCCGCCGTGGACGAAGGCCGGGTTGTTTTCCAGCGTCTGCACCAGGTTCGGCTGCATCGCGTCCTTGAGAAGGACCGTCATTGCGCCGTCGGCCTTGATGTCGCGGCAGTAGATCGGCTTCTTGTCGCGGGTGTAGGCGACGACGATGTCGCCCAGCCGCTTTTGCAGGTCTTCGAGGTCGTTCGAGAGGCAGAGGATCGCCATGACCTCGGAGGCGACGGTGATGTCGAAGCCGGTCTGGCGCGGGAATCCGTTCGAGACGCCACCGAGCGAAACCACGATATCCCGAAGCGCGCGGTCGTTCATGTCCATGACCCGGCGCCAGACGACGCGGCGTTCGTCGATGCCGAGGTCATTGCCCCAGTAGATGTGGTTGTCGATCATCGCCGACAGAAGGTTGTGCGCGGATGTGATCGCGTGGAAATCGCCGGTGAAGTGGAGGTTCATTTCCTCCATCGGGACGACCTGCGCCATGCCGCCGCCCGCTGCCCCGCCCTTCATGCCGAAGTTCGGGCCAAGCGAGGCCTCGCGGATGCAGATGACCGCCTTCTTGCCGATCCGGTTCAGCCCGTCGCCCAGGCCCACGGTAGTCGTGGTCTTGCCTTCACCCGCCGGGGTCGGGTTGATCGCCGTCACCAGCACCAGCTTGCCGTCGGGCTTGCCCGCAAGCGACTTGATGAACTCCTGGCTCACCTTCGCCTTGTCATGGCCGTAGGGCAGAAGATGCTCCGACGGGATGCCTAGCTTCTGGCCGATCTCCATGATCGGCTTCTTCTTCGCTTCGCGTGCAATCTCGATGTCGGTCTTGAAGGCCATTTCCGCGTCTCCCTCGGGCGCTTTGTCCGTTTGCGACGTGATACCGGGCCAAACCCCACATCCAAGGCCGGTTTCCGACCTGAATCCCGCGAAATTCGCCTTGCCCTGTTTCCGATACGAAACCCGCGCCCGAAACCCGGACAAATCGATTAAGGCTATCCTTCCATTCTGCAAAAAAATCTCACGGGGGTGCGACCAGTGGTGCGGCATTGGTTCAAGCACCAATGGTCGCGGGGGGGGTGTGAAACCCCCCAGGGCCAGCCACAAGGCGAACCGATCAGCCCTTCCAGGCCCGTTGCGCCGGGACATGCAGGGTCAGCACATCACCCAGCCGCAACACGCCCTCGCGTTCCACCCAGGCCGTCACGCCCCGCTTGTCCCTGGCCGCCGCCTTGAACCCCTTTCCCAGACCCGGAAGCGCCTTGTCGATCGTCACCGCGGGCTCCTGGCAGGGGAGGTTCTCCATGTCCACGACCATCGTCACCCCGTCCGGCCCCTGCAACCGGCTGGACGGCGGCAGATGGGTGAAATCCGGAATCCCCTCGACCACAAGGCTGGCACCGACCCAAGCATAGTCCATCGCCGCCAGCCCCATATCGGCCGCGACCTCGGCCATCTCCTCGGCACTGACCACCGCCAGCTGCCGCACGTTGCGGATCTCGGTCCCCTTCGGGTGCTGCTTCGTCACCCGGCTGCAAGAGGGCCGCGTCAGCCCCGCGTGCACCTCACCCTCGAACCCCGCAAAAGTCAGCCGCATCTCCTGCAGCGGGACCGAGGTGATGACCAGCTTTTCCACCGGCACGGGCTGATAGCCCAGCCAGACGACGCGGGCGGTCAGGGTCGTGGGCATCAGCGCAGGCATCGCAACCTCATCCTCAAAGCCATTTCTTCCAGCGGAACACCGCATAGGGCACCAGCGCCGAAACCACCATCAGCCCCAGCGCCATCGGATAGCCCCAGGGCCAGGACAGTTCCGGCATGTGTTCAAAGTTCATCCCATAGACGCTCGCGATCAGCGTCGGCGGCAGGAAGACGAAGGCCACGACCGAGAAGATCTTGATGATGTCCGACTGCCGGATGTTGATCACCCCCAGCGTCGCGTCAAGCTGGAACAGGATCTTCTGACCCTGGACCGCCGCCACCTCCTGCAGGGACCGCACGTCATCGGCCAGCGCCTTCATCCGGTCGCCGTCCAGTACGACCGCCGCTTTGACCGCCCCCTGCCCGGACAGGAAAGCCACCACCCGCTGCAACGTGGACAGGCTTTCCCGCAGCTTGCCGTTCAGGTCCTCGGCCCGGCCGATCCGCTGCAGGATCGCCCCCAGCGTCTCGGCCCGGCCTGCGGGGCGATGCGCCTCGAAGATCGCTTTGGTCAGCGTGTCCAGCTTTCGCGCCTCGCCCTCCAGGATGTCGGCCAGCCGGTCCACCACAGTCTCCAACAGCGCCAGCAGCACCCCAAGTCCCGTGGCGCAGCCCAAGTCCTGCCGCGCGCTGCGGTCGGCAAAGACCTTCAGCGCGTTCGGATGGTGATAGCGCACGGTCACCAGCCGGCCATGCGCCAGCACAAAGGTCACCGGCCCGATCTCCGGCTCACGCGAGGCGGCCGAGGCGACGATCTGCGCCGTCAGGAACAGCCCCCCGTCCTCGGCATAGATGCGCGAGGACTGCTCGATCTCCTGCATGTCGTCGCGGGTGGGGATATCCAGGCGCAGAAGCCCCTCGACCAGCGCCTCCTCGTCCTGCGTCGGCGTCACCAGGTCGATCCAGACCGCGGCCTCGGATGCGCCCTCAGCCACCGCCAGCTTGCCACCATCCGCCCGATAGGCCGTCAGCATCTCGCCGCCTCTTCCATCATCCTCTCATGCAAAAGGCCCGGCGCAGGGCCGGGCCTTCCTGTGTGTCAAACCGCGATCAGACCGCAGGCTCCGGCTCGGGTCCCGGCTTCGGCGCCCGGACACGGGTCTTGGGAATGGCCGCGACCGACGCGCCGCCCCCGCCGGACGACGGCTTGTCAGCCCCGTCATCGCCGCCCAAAGGCTCACCAGCGATCACCTTGCGGATCTCGTCGCCGGTCAGCGTCTCGTATTCCAGAAGGCCCTTGGCCAGCCGCTCGAAATCATCCGACTTCTCGATCAAGATGCGCCGCGCGGTCTCATAGCCCTCGTCGATCAGCGACTTCACTTCCGCCTCGATCATCTGCTTGGTCTCGGCACTGACCGAGAAGCCCGCCGTGTTGCCCTGATAGCCTTCATGTGCCTCGGAATAGTCGATGTTGCCGATCTTGTCGGACATCCCCCAGCGCATGACCATCGCCCGGGCAAGCCCCGAGGCCTGCTGGATATCGCCCACGGGGCCCGAGGACACGCCTTCCTCACCATACTTGATGATCTCGGCCGCCTTGCCCGCCATCGTCATCGCGATGCGCTGCTTGGCCTCGTCCTTGTGCATCTGCAGGCGGTCCATTTCGGGCAGACTGACCACCATGCCCAGCGCCCCGCCGCGCGGGATGATCGTGGCCTTGTAGACCGGATCACACTTTGGCAGCGCCATGCCGACGATGGCGTGGCCAGCCTCGTGATAGGCGGTCTTTTCTTTCTGGTCGTCGGTCAAGACCATGCTGCGGCGCTCGGCCCCCATCATCACCTTGTCCTTGGCGCGCTCGAAATCGTCCATCGTGACAAACCGGCGTCCAACCCGGGCGGCCATCAGAGCCGCCTCGTTCACCAGGTTCGACAGGTCGGCACCGCTGAACCCCGGGCTGCCCCTGGCGATCGTGCGCAAGTCGACATCCGGTCCAAGCGGCACCTTGCGCGCGTGGACCGACAGGATCTTCTCCCGCCCCTTGATATCGGGGTTGGGCACATGAATCTGGCGGTCGAACCGGCCCGGGCGCAGCAGCGCGGGGTCAAGCACGTCCTTGCGGTTGGTGGCCGCGACGATGATGACGCCTTCATTCGCCTCGAACCCGTCCATTTCCACCAGCAGCTGGTTCAGCGTCTGCTCGCGTTCGTCGTTGCCACCGCCGATGCCCACGCCACGGGCACGACCCACGGCGTCGATCTCGTCGATGAAGACGATGCAGGGCGCGTTCTTCTTCGCCTGCTCGAACATGTCGCGCACGCGGGACGCACCCACGCCCACGAACATTTCCACGAAGTCCGACCCCGAGATGGTGAAGAACGGCACCCCCGCCTCGCCCGCAATCGCGCGGGCCAGAAGCGTCTTACCGGTGCCGGGCGGGCCCTTGGCTTCGTCGATGCCGGCCACGTCGTCAAAGGTCACCCGGCCATGCTTTTCCGTCAGAAGCTTCGCCCTGGATTTCCCGAACCCCATCGCGCCGCCGCGACCGCCCCCCTGCATCCTGTTCATGAAGAACAGCCAGATGCCGATCAGGATGATGAAGGGCAACCACAAGGACAGCAGTGACATGAAGCCCGATTGCGCCTGCGGCTCGGCCTGAACCTCGACGCCCTTTTCGACCAGTTCGCGCGTCAGGTTGTCGGTCAGGATCTCGCCCTGCGGCCGGATCGTGACATAGGTGTTCCCGTCGCTGGCGCGAACGACCACCCGTTCGCCATCAAGCGTCACGCTTTGCACCTGCCCGGCATTCACCCGCTCGATGAAATCGGAATAGCTGAGCGACCGGGACGACATCGTCGCTGTATTCCCGGAAAACAACTGGAACAAGGCCATGATCAGGATCAGAAGGACGACCCAGAACGCGATATTGCGTGCATTGCCCACGAGGCATCTCCCAAATGCTCCGCAAAGCCCGGAACGGGCGGCGGACTAGCTTGTCAGGCAAGATAAGCTTTTGCGGGCAGTGTTCAATCGGATAGTCCGAAAAGGTGATCGGATGCGACAAGGCGTGCCGACCAACCCTGCGGCCAGCCCGCCACAGGGGCGGCAAGCAGCCGATCTCCGTCCCATATGCCGGGCGTCACTTCCAGGACGGCGCGCGGCAGGCCGGTCTCCCGCCAGTCCGGGCACTGCCGCAGCCCCGCCGCGCCCAGCGCCCTTACCTCGCCCGCCGGTCCCAAGACCTCCCACCGCCCATCCCAACGCAGTCCCACCCGAACTGGCCCACCCAGGGCATGCGCCTCACGCAGAAGCCAGCCCTTGCGGAACCGGCACCCGGCCAGGGTGGCGTCGCGGCCCGCCCTGACGGCCGCCAGAAACCGCGCCAGATCGGCGGCTCGTGGCGCATAGCTTGCCCCTGTCAGCCAGCGCAGCGCCTCGACCAGAACCTGCCTGTGCACTTCATCCGGCGCCTCCCACAGCCTGGACGACAGGGCCAGTGCGCCCGCTTCTACCCGCAGATGTCCCGCTGCCGCGCGGACCTGCACTGCCAAGGCTGCCTGAGCCTGCGACAGGTTCCCAGCCACTGCGGCCAGCCCCCCGGCCGTGATCCCAAGCGGTGCCAGCGCCGCCAGTGCTGCCCGGGCCCTTACCCGCTGGTACCGCGCGTTCTCATTCGTCGGGTCGTCCACCCATTCAAGACCCCGATCACGCAGCCAATCGCGCAATTCCGCCCGACCGGCCTCCAGAAGCGGCCGGTGATACGTGACGCCCGCCTCTTCCCACCGCCGCCGCATGCCGGAAAGTCCGGGAAGTCCGGCCTGCCGCGCTAGCCCCATCAGAAACGTCTCGGCCTGGTCGTCTTGCGTATGTCCCAGCGCCACATGGCCAATGCCACGCTCGCGCGCCCAGGCCAGGATCAACGCCATCCGTGCCCGCCGCGCCGCGTCCATGAGGTTGCCCGCGACGGCCCCGTGCTCCCACACCCGCACCGCATGCGGCACGCCCAAGTCAGCACAGGCCCGACCCACAGCAGCCGCTTCCCCTGCACTTTCCGGGCGCAAGCGGTGATCGACCGTCACCGCTTCAACCCGAAACCCGGCTGCAAGGCACAAATGAAATAACGCGGTGGAATCTCCACCGCCCGACAACGCAATTCCGATGGTTTCGCCTGCAGGCAGTTCGTCCCGCAGCAGCCCGACCAGCCGGTCTGTCAGCACCCGAAGCCCTGCATCGCCACACCCGCCTGGGTCGCCGCCAGGCTGCCGGGATAGCGCACGCCGACCTCACCCAGGGTCACGCAGGCCTCCTGCACCTGCCCCAATGCCCCCAGCCCTTCACCCAGCCGCAACAGGGCATCCGGCGCAAATGTACCGTTCGGATCGGCCGAAAACGCATCCAGATAGGCCCGCGCCGCATTCGACGTCTCGCCCAGGCTGGTCAGCGCCTCACCGCGCAGGAAATGCGCCTCCTGCGTCAGCGGTCCGCCAGGATAGGATTGGGTAAAGGTCGCAAAGAGCGATTCAGCACCGCGAAAGTCACCTGAACCGAGCACCTCCTTGGCCCGGTTGAAGTCTTCCTGTTCCGCTACCGCAAGCTCTGCCCCGCCCGTCGCTGGTGCCGGGTCGCTCGCCACCACGGGCGCGGTAGACCCACCATCACCACCCAGGGTCGGCGTCGCGCCCAGATTGGCCGGATCGCAGCCTTCCGTCACCTCGCACAACCGGTACTCGATGTCGCCGATCCGGTTCGTGCCGTCGCTGACCACACGGTTTAGCTTCAGCTCGACCTCCTCGGTTCGCGCCGTCAGTCGCGCCAGCTCCGCCTCGATCGTGTCCATCCGCGTCAGGGCATCGCCCCCTGCGGCGCCGCTTGTAGCTGCACCCGACGAGACCAACTCCGCCTTCAGCGCGTTGAACTCGGCCGCCAGCGCCGCAAGTTCCGCACGGATGTCGGCCAGGGTCTGCGTCCGGTCCTGGGCATGGCCCAGAACCGGCAACAGCGAAAGGACAAGGACGAGACCAAGACGCATCGCTTACGAACCCGCCCCCACCGACAGTACCGTCACGGCGCGGCGGTTCTTAGCATAGCAGGCCTCTTCCGAGCAGACTTCGATCGGACGCTCTTTCCCGTAGGAGATCGTCCGCAGCCGGTTCGCCGGAACGCCCTGGCTGATCAGGAAGTTCTGCACCGCCGCCGCGCGCCGCGCACCAAGCGCAAGGTTGTATTCCCGCGTGCCCTGTTCGTCGGCGTGACCCTCGATGATCGCGGCATAGCCGGTGTTGGTCATCAACCATTGCGCCTGGGCCGTCAGGATGCTGCGTGCTTCCGGCGACAGCGTCGACTGATCCACCGCGAACAGCACCCGGTCACCGACCCGCTGGTTGAAATAGGCAATCGACGTTGGATTGTTCGGGTCGCCCAGACCCGTGGTGTCGATCCCGCCTGCACCCGCGCCACCCGGGCCGCCCGCACCGCCGGGGCCACCAGCTCCGTACCGGTCGGGGTTGTTGCAGGCCGCCAGGCCCAGAACAGCGATCAGAAGCAGGGATTTCGCAGCAAGGCTCATGGAGGTTATCCTTCTTGTTGGCTCGATTGCGGTCAGACTAACAGCTTTGCAGCCCCATGTGAATCCGGGGCTGCGTCACATTTCACGGCAAAAGCGGCGACCAGGCGGGGTCCGACGCAGGCCCGTCGGTCGGGATCTGCTTCAGGTTGCGCCCGGTGATGTCCACCGACCACAGCGTCGCCTGCCCGCCCGCCCCGCTGGTTTCGCGCGTGAACATCAGAACACGCCCGTTCGGCGCCCAGGTCGGGCCCTCGTCCAGGAAGCTGGCCGTCAACAGGCGCTCTTCGCTGCCATCGGTGCGCATCACGCCGATATGGAAACGGCCCGCGTTCTGCTTGGTGAAGGCGATGTAATCTCCCCGAGGGCTCCAGACCGGGGTGCCATAGCGCCCCTCGCCGCCCGAAATCCGCGTCCCCTCGCCCCCGCTGGCCGGCATCACATAGATCTGCGGCGTGCCTGTCCGGTCGCTTTCAAAGACGATCTGGCTGCCATCCGGGCTGAAGCTCGGCGCCGTTTCAATCGACGGCGCATTGGTCAGCTGGCGAAGCCCGCCGCCGCTCAGCGACAGCGCATAGATGTCGGTGTTCCCGCCACGCTCCAGGCTGAAGACGATCGTCCCCCCGTCCGGAGAAAAGCGCGGCGCAAAGGTCATCGTGCCGGGCTGCTCTTCCAGCGTCTGCCGCCGCAGACTGCCCACGTCCAGAAGCGTGATCCGGGGGAAGCCCGTCTCATAGCTCGTATAGATGATCCGGTCCCCCTGGGGCGAAAAACGCGGCGCCAGCACGATAGAGGAGCTGTCCGTCAAATACGCCACATTCGCCCCGTCATAGTCCATCACCGCCAGCCGCTTCAGCCGGTTGTTCTTCGGCCCAGACTCGCTGACGAACACCACCCGGCTGTCGAAATAGCCGCTTTCGCCGGTGATCTTCGAATAGATCACGTCGGCCACCTTGTGCGCCATCCGCCGCCAGCCCTGGGTCGTGCCCGCAAACTGCAGCGCAGCCCCTTCCAGCGTCTGGCCGTTGAACACGTCATAGGCGCGGAACTTCACCGTGATCCGATCACCACTGACACTCACCGCCCCGGTGACCAGAACTTGCGCGTTGATCGCCTTCCAGTCCTCGAACGCGATCCCGCCGTCAAAGCTGGAAATCCGGCTGATGTAGGCCTCTTCCCCGATGTTGCGGAAGAACCCGGTCCCTTCCAGGTCACTGATCACGACCCGGCTGATCTCGCGCGCATACTCGCCCGCCCCGCCCTCGTCGATGAAAGTCGGCACGGCAATCGGCATCGGCTCGATCACGCCCGGTCCGATGACGATCCGCGGCGGGTCCTGCGCCAGTGCCGGAGCAGCCCCGACCAGTCCAAACGCCACTAGCGCGGCAAGAAGTGTCTTCATGGGTCTCACCATCGGCCTCATGCTCCGTTCTTTGTCTCGTTGCCCGCCTGCCCGGCGGGAAGGTAAGGGGAAATTTTGTCTTCGGTTCCCGTCATCAGCTCACCGGCATCCCATTCGCACCGAAAACCAGATCAATCACCCGCCAGCTATCATGATCGGCCGGGGACAGCGGAAGTCCGCCGTCCGCATGCGCGCGCAGTACCGCGCGGCGGGCGACGGCGAACAGCGCGTCAATCCCCGCCTGACTTGGCCCCGCAGCCTCGATCAGCTGAAAATCTGTCGGCTTTCCATCCTGTGCAAAGGTGACGCGCACCACGACCCGACTGGCCAGAGTATCGGCGTCAGCCCCCGCAATGCTCCAGAATTGCGAGATCTTTGCCGCCAGGGCTGCCTGATCAAGCTCGGCCAGGACCGGCTGACCGATCACGGACGCGACAAGGGCAAGCTTCAGCGCAAGGCCTTTCATCGCAGCCTCATCCCGTTGGCATCAAACACCAGGTCCAGCACCCGCCAGGTGTCGAACTTGTCAGGGGGCAGCGGAATTCCGCCTTCGGAATGCGTCCGGTTCACCGCGCGCCGGGCGATGGAAAACAGGTTGTCGACGGCCGCCTGGCTCGGTCCGTTCGATTCCAGCAGCTCAAAGTCAACCGGCTTGCCCGACTGGTCAAAGGTCACCCGGATTACCACCATCGTCGACAAAACGTCGGTCGAGGCCGCACCCAGGTTCCAGCGCCGCGCAATCGCGCTGGAAATGTCGCCCATCTCGCCCCCGGTTAAGGGCGGGCCCTGCGGCAAGTCCTGCCCACCGGTCTCGGCCGGTTCCTCCACTGGCTCCTCGGACGCAGCCTCGCCCAGAAGCGCATCAATCGCGTCCTCGGTTGCCTGATCGTCCACCGCCTGTTCTTCCGGCGCGGGCTCTTCGGGCGCGGGCTCTTCGGGCACATCGGCAGCCGCTACCTCAACTTCCGGCTCGGGCTCCGCCTCGGGCGCCCGTTCGGGCCGCGACCGGGGCCGGATCGAGGTGGTCATCCCCGTCTCGGCCTCCTGCTCCTGGTTCGCCTCGGTCTGCAGGATGTCGCCCGTATCCTCGGCCACCGTTTCCTGGGTCGGCTCCTGTTCGATCACCTCTTCCGCCGCCGGATCCTCGGCCACGGCAGGTTCCGGAAGGTCCGAGGTCTCGGCCTCTGTCTCCGGTTGCACCGGATCGGGGGCCACGATCTCTTCTGCCTCTGCCAGGGGCTGGATCTCGGTCGACTCCGACTCCAGCGCCTGTTCTTCCTCGGCCTGTGGGGCCTCGCTGGGCGGTGGCTCGATCACCGGCTCGGGCTCGGGTTCCGGTTCAGGCACCGGCTCCGGTTCGGGCGCAGGTTCTGGTTCAGGAACGGGCTCAGGCTCGGGTTGAGGTTCCGGCTCAGGCTCAGGCTCAGGCTGAACCACTTCTTCAGGGCGTGCCTGCGGCCGCACCGGCGCGGGCTCTTCAGCAGGGGTCGCGGTCGCCGCCTGCAACTCGGCAAATTCCGCGCTCGTCAGCGTCGAGACCGACATGACCACGGTTTCCGGTGGCTTGTCCGCGGCAAACAGCCAGTCGCCGACCACGACCCACAGGATAAGCCCTGCATGCCCGATCGCCGACACCACTGTTCCCGTTTCGAACCGCCGCTCCATACGCCTCAGCCATCCGTGTCAGGATTGGACGCAGGTCCCCCGCCAAAGCTTGGCCCTGCCGCATCGGTCACCAGGCCAATGTCGGTGAAGCCGCCTGCGCTCAGCGCACCCATCACTTGAGCCACGCGCTCGTAAGGAATGGCGCCATCCGCCCGCAGGAAGATCTTGTTCGACGTCCGCTCCGCCGCAATCGCCGTCAGCCGCGGGATCAACTCGCTGTCCGAAATCTCCGTCGTCTGGATCGCCAGCCGCCCATCCGCCGTGATCGTCACCGTCAGCGGCTCTTCCTGTTCGGTCGGCAAGGCCGCGGCCGCCGTCTCGGGCAGCTTGACCGGCACACCCACCGTCAGCATAGGCGCGGCCACCATGAAAATGATCAACAGGACCAGCATCACATCGACCATGGGCGTGATGTTGATCTCGCTCATCGCGGCCGAGCGTCGCCCGCGCCGTCCCCTGCCCCCGCCACCCGGCTTCTTTCCAACTGCATCCATGCGTCAGGAATCCAGCTGGCGCGACAGGATCGTCGCGAATTCGTCGGCAAAGGCCTCATAGCCGCCGATAACCCGGTCATTGTCCGCCGACAGCTTGTTGTAGAAGACCGCCGCCGGAATGGCCGCGATCAGGCCGATCCCCGTGGCCAGAAGCGCCTCGGCGATACCGGGGGCCACGACGGCGAGGCTTGTGTTCTGGCTGATCGCGATCTGCTCGAAGCTGTGCTTGATCCCCCAGACCGTGCCGAAAAGCCCGATGAAGGTCGCCGTCGACCCCGTTGTCGCCAGGAAGCTCAGCCCCCGGTTCATCACCTCGCTCTCGCGCGCGATGGCCACGTTCATCGCCCGGTCGATCCGGCTTTGCGCGCCTGCAATTAGGCCACCGTCCTGCTTGTGGCTCCGCCGCCACTCCAGCATCCCGGCCGCGAAGATCTTTTCCGACGCCCCCTGGGGGTCCGGCCCGATCTTCTCGAAAAGCTCGTCCAGGGGCTCGCCCGACCAGAAGGCCCGGTCGAAGACCGCCGCCTCAGCGCGCGCCTTGCGCAGCATGATGTGCTTCTGGATGATCACCGCCCAGCTCCAGAAGGACATGACCATAAGCATGATCATGACGACCTTCACCGTCAGCGTGGCTTTGGCAAAAAGGGCGAGCATGGAGAAATCAATCTCCTGCGCCATCGCAAGGGTGTCCGTTTCCATACGCCTGCTCTTGTTGGTCGGGCCTTTCTCGGCGCCGTTCCCGGTGATTCTAGCAAGAGTGCAGGGGGATTGCCAACACAAGTCTGTGCTGGGCAGGGTTTCGCCGCCGCATGACCGCGTTTGTCACGCCATGCGGCCCGGTTTCGCGTCGCACTGTAGGGTGGGCAAGCTGCCCACCTTCCGTTTCAGTGCACAGGTCCCGCCAGCCGCGAGCGCAACTCCACCGGCAGGCGCGCCGCATGACCGTCCTCGGTCAGGCAGACCAGCGTCACGACCGAGGCAAAGAGCCGCTCGCCCCCCCGCAGCACCACCTGCTCCAGCACGATCCGCGCGCCGCCCACCGATTGCAGCGCCGTCTCGACCACCAGCTCATCGCCAAACTTCGCAGGCCGCAGATAATCCGCCTCGATCCGCCGCACCGCAAAGACGATCCCCGCCTCGGCCCTGAGCCGCCCCTGGTCCACCCCCAGGCTCGACACCCATTCCGTGCGCGCCCGCTCGATGAACTTCAGATAGTTGGCGTAGTAAACGATCCCCGCAAGGTCCGTGTCCTCATAATAGACCTTCACCCCGAACCGATGCGCCACGCCCCATCCTCCTGCTTTTCCCGGGGGATAGCACGGGCAAGCACCGCCTACAAAGCCACAAGGTCCTCGGCCGGATAACGTAGACCACGCTCCTGCACATGCACATCGGCATCCGTCAACCGGAAGGCCCGCAGCAGGCGGTCGATCGTGGCCTTCCGGTTCAGCCCTGTCTGGCAGGTGTAAAGGTCAATCGTCACGAACCCTCGCCCCGGAAAGGTGTGAAAGCTGATATGGCTTTCCGCAATCATCACGAACCCCGACAGCCCGCCCGGATCCTTGTGACAGTTCGGCCCGACCGACACCACCACCGGCTCGCAGATCCGGTGCATGCCCATCTCGCCCGGCAAGGCTTCCAGAAGCGCCCGCAAGGCCGGGGCATCGGTCATCAGCGGCCCCGAGGCCTGATAGCCGTCAATCATCAGATGCACGCCGAAGGGCTCAGATACTGGCGCGCGCGTCATGCCCCGGCCTCCGCGCCCAAAGGGCTGACGGGGCGCCAGCGGTCATAGGCCAAATGGAACCCATAGGCATAGACGGCATAGAGCACCGTCAGCCCCAGATCGATCAGCAGGGCCTCGCCCCAGCCATGACCGCCAAGCCAGACAAGGATCGGCAGCGTCACCACCACCGTCGTCGCCTCATGCGTCACGGCATGGACAACCCGCCAGCGTTGCGGTCGATCGCTCGCAACCCGGCCCGACAGGCGCAGGTCAGCCCAATCGAACACCGTGTTGTGGATCGGCGACCAGATCATCACCGCAACCGAAAGCGCCAGCATCAGAAGCGCCCCCTCGCCGGTTCCGCTTCCCGAATACAAGAGATAGAGCGGGATCGAGAGCAAAAGCCCCCCCGCCTCGTAACACAGGGTCTGAAGCAGACGCTCCCTGGGGCTGCGCAAATGCATGTCTGAAATCCTGATCGTGAAAAAACGCTTCCAATGGCCCTTGTCTGCCACAGAACTGACCCTGCGTCAGGTCAGGAAAGCGCGACCTCAGACCGACCGGCCAATCCTTGCCGACAGTCGCAGCGCGTGGCTCGCATCCCGCGCCATGACCGGCAGGACCGGGTCATAACCTGCCCGGATCACCGCGCCGATCTCTGGCCGCAGGATCACACGCTGCCCTACCCGCGCCAAGGGCGAGGACCCGTCGAACGCCCGGTCCGACCACAGGACCACCGTCTGCACCGCCTGCGCCAAGGCCAGGGTTTCCGCTTCCATCGCCGCCAGCGCCGCATCCATTTTCAGGAACACGAAAGCCGCCTTGATCGCCCCCGCCGCATCAAAGCGGAAAATCCGGTACTGGTTCGCCCCCGCCGCCTCTAACCGCGCCACCAGCACCGCCAACTCCGGCAGCAGCCGCCCCAGATCGCGCACCTCCAGAAGCTCATCCCAGTCGCGGAAAGCAAAGACCATCAGGTTCGCCCCCAGCTCGGGGTCCGTCTCCGCCATCCGGTGCCCAGCCAAGGCCACCACGGCCTCGAACGCGCCCTTGAACACGGCAAGCGTGGCATCCTCCACCCCGAACACGACCGGCACGATGGGCCGACCCCAGCGCGCGAACAGATACTGCCCGTCCCCCCGCGTGAACAGCGCTTCGACATCACCCGGTTCCATACCGCCCTCCGTCACCTGCGCGCCCGCTACCACGCCGTACCTGCGGACGACAACCTTTCATGCTGGCGCAAATATCCTGGGGGTCTGGGGGTGAAACCCCCAGCGCCGAGGAGGAGGCGAAGGCCGACAACGAGACAAAGGCCTCGCGCGCCAGCGCTCCTTTCAACTGCCGAACAGGTCCGCCTGCCCAGGCTTCGTCGGGTCGGGCACCTTGGGCGCCTCCAGCCCCAGATGCCGCCAGGCCTTTGCCCCCAGCATCCGGCCCCGCGGCGTGCGCAGGATCAGCCCCTGCTGCAGGAGATAGGGCTCGATCACCTCTTCGATGGCATCGCGCGGCTCAGACAGCGCCGCCGCGATGGTCTCCACCCCCACCGGCCCGCCGCCATAATTCTCGGCCAGAAGCGTCAGATACCGCCGGTCCGCGCCGTCCAGCCCCAGATTGTCCACCCCAAGCCGCGTCAGCGCCCGGTCGGCCAAGGCCCGGCTGATCCGCCCGCCTTCCTCTACCAGTGCAAAGTCCGCGACCCGCCGCAGAAGCCGCCCTGCAATCCGTGGGGTCCCCCGCGCCCGCCGCGCGATCTCGCGGCAGCCCTCCGGTTCGGCCTGCAATCCCATCAGCCGCGCTCCGCGCGCGACGATTTCGTAAAGCTCGGCCTCCGAATAGAACTCCAGCCGCGTCGGAATGCCGAAGCGGTCGCGCAAGGGGGTCGTCAACAGCCCCAGCCGCGTCGTCGCCCCCACCAGAGTGAATGGCTGCAAATCGATCCGCACCGTCCGCGCCGCCGGCCCCTCGCCGATCACCAGGTCCAGCGCGAAATCCTCTAGCGCCGGATAGAGCACCTCCTCGACCACCGGGCTCAGTCGATGAATCTCGTCGATGAACAGCACATCCCGCGGTTCCAGGTTCGTCAGGATCGCCGCCAGATCCCCCGGCTTGGCCAGCACGGGACCCGAGGTCATCCGGAACCCCACCCCCAGCTCCCGCGCCATGATCTGCGCCAGCGTCGTCTTCCCCAGACCGGGAGGCCCGTGAAACAGCGTATGGTCCATCGCCTCGCCCCGCATCCGGGCGGACTCAATGAACACCGCCAGATTGGCCCGCGCTTCCGCCTGCCCGATGAACTCGGCCAGCATCTGCGGCCGCAGCGCCTTGTCGGTGTCCTCCGGCAGCTTCTCGGGTCGCAAGGTGGGGTCAGAACTCATGTCGATTCAGTCACCTCGGCGCCAACACTTTCAGCGCAGCCCGGATCAGCGCCGCCGCATCGGCATCCGCCATATCTCCGGCCACCGTCGCCACCGCCTGCGCCGCATCGCCCTGCCCGTAACCCAGGTTCACCAGCGCCGAAAGCGCATCGGACGAGGCCGCTGCCCGCCGTGCCGCGCCCTCATCCACCTTCGCGGGCTTGCGCGCCGGTACGGCCTCTTCGCCACATCCTCGGCACCCGCCGCCGAGGCCAGCCCCACGCCAGAGGCCATCACCCCCGGCGCCTTGGCCTTCAGCTCCAGGATCACCCGCTGCGCCAGCTTCGGCCCCACACCGGGAGCCGCCTGCACCGCCCGCGCATCGCCCAGCGTGATCGCCCGCCCCACGCCTTCCGCGCCCAGCGTCCCCAGAATGGCCATCGAGGCTTTCGCCCCCACCCCCTGCACGGTCATGAGAAGCTTGTGCCACTCCTTCTCCAGCATCGTCGGAAAGCCGAAAAGCTGCAGCAAATCCTCCCGCACCAGCAGGTCGGTATAAAGGCTGACCGCCTCGCCCACCGGAGGCATCGCGCGCAGGGTCCGTTCGCTGACGTAAACGATATACCCCACCCCCCGCACGTCGATCAGCACATGGTCCGGCCCCCGCCAGTCCAGCCGGCCCGAGATCCTCCCGATCATTCCGCCGCCCTCAACGCCGCCGCCAACCGTCCGGAAGACTGCACGTGGTGCGCATGGCAGATCGCCACGGCAAGCGCATCCGCCGCGTCCGGCCCCGCGATCTTCACGCCCGGGAACTGCAGCCTTACCATATGGTCCACCTGCACCTTCGCCGCATGGCCCACACCCACCACCGTCTTCTTCACCGCGTTCGGCGCATATTCCCCGACCGCCAGCCCGAACTGCGCCGGCACCAGCAGAGCGATCCCCCGCGCCTGGCCCAGCTTCAGCGTCGCCACCGCGTCCTTGTTGACGAACGTATGCTCCACCGCCGCCGCCTCGGGCTGCCAAAGCCGCAGCACCTCGGTCAATTGTGCATGGAGCGACAACAGACGCACCGCCAGATCACCCTCCGCGCCATCCGAATGACAGATGCCATTGGCGACGTGGCTCAGACGCGAGCCTTCCACGTCGATCACGCCCCAGCCCAGGTTTCGCAAGCCCGGATCGATGCCGATGACCCGCATCTTGTTCCTGCCCCTCTTCGTTTCCACAAGGGCTAGCACGAAAAGGGAACATCCGCCAATGGCTTTCCTTTGCCGCACGCCGCGCCGCCCGGATATTGTGCAGTTGCAGAATGCGGCAGGCCGTCGCACATTTGCGACACTGAACCCACACCTCACTGGAAGCATATGAAAAAATTAACACAATTTTGACACACGTCATGCAACGGCTGCATGGCGGGCATGCCTTTCCGTTGCTTGCTTTGCACACGCAGCACGACTATTTGGCAGTGCATGAGGGAATAGGCCCTCGAATTGAGCAGTTTATGAACAGGATGCTAGCCATGGCCGCTGTCGAGACGACCCGCCCGGCGCCCTTTGGCGCCATCACCACTTACCGCACGATGAATGCGGTGACGAATGTCTTTGGGGCCCTTGCCGCGTGGAACGATGCGCGCGTGACCCGCAAGGCGCTGAACAAGCTTTCCGACCGCGAGCTGGACGACATCGGTCTGTGCCGCGGCGACATCGAGTTCATCGGTCGCTAAGCGACGGGTGAGGCGCAAGCCGGAATGCGAAAGGCCGCACCACGAGGGTGCGGCCTTCTTGCTTTTCGGCGGTCAGATCAGCGCGGCAGCCAGGTCTGCAACTGGCTGGAAATCGCCAGCGTCACCGGGTCGGCATGCATCAGCCACGCCCCTACCGGATCGACGCCAGTCCCAGCCGCCAGAGCACTGACCCGGCTCTCATAAGTCTGCGCCCCGATGTAATAGTGGATCACACCTTTCAGCCCGACTCCGATCGCCAGCGCAAGGACCAGCGGCTTGATGAACTTCAGGCTGCGCGCGCCCATCCGGGACGAGGCCTTGCGGCCCAGTGTTCCCCTGGCTTCAAAACCGTATCCTTTGGCATGCGCCTTCTCGATACGGGACACTCGAGTGTAGAATTCGTTAAGGTTCGGGTCGACCCACATGATAAATCCTCAGAGTGACAGCTCTGTATTTGACCAAGCTGGTAGATTTTCGTGGCCAAATTATGGCCTGTTAACATTGCATTCACCTTTGCGCGCTGCGAGTCAAGGATTGTCCATGATTTCAAGGCTTTTGTAGCACTAACGTTGACCATTCGCCGATATCGTTGCGGGATTCGAGACGAAGTCCTGACCCAACGTAAGCCGCAGTCACCGCTTCTGCCTGAACAACCAGCAGACCGGAGAGAATCGCCCGTCCCTGTGCGGCCAGCGACCCTGCTATCGACGGGGCCAGCTCGATCAGCGGGCCTTTCAGGATATTGGCAAAGATCAGGTCATAGGGGGTTTCCGACGTCAGTCGGCGATGGTCCAGTCCCGCAGCCTCCAGGCACTCGACCCGGCCCTGCAGCCCGTTGATCGCAACATTCGCTTCCGCCACATCGACCGCGACCCGGTCGATGTCGCTGGCGATCACCAGAGCCTCCGGCAGCGTCGCCGCCGCCGCCATCGCCAGCACCGCTGTACCGCAGCCGATATCAGCCACGCGGGCCGGCCGCCAGCCCTCGGTCAGCAAGCGGTCAAACGCCAGCAGGCAACCCAGTGTCGTGCCGTGGTGCCCCGTCCCGAAGGCCACTGTCGCCTCGATCTGCAGGGGTACCCGGCCCGGCGGCACCTTGTCGGCGTCATGACTGCCGAAGACGAAGAACCGCCCGGCATCCACCGGCGAAAGCTCGCGCCGCACATGCGCGACCCAGTCGACCTCGGGCAGTTCGGACAGGGCGAAGGGCTTGGCGCCAAAAGCCGTCGCCAGGACCTCCAGCATCACCAGGTCCGGCGGCTCAAGGAAATAACCGCCAACCTCCCACAGGCCCGACCCGTCCTCGATCTCGAAGACACCCACGCCCGTGGGTTCAGGGTCCATCCGCTCCATCGTGGCGGCAAGCGACTGCGCGGCCTCTTCGCCGGGAAGGGTGGTCAGGGCGGAATAGGTTGGCATGACGCGGCACTCCTTTTGCCTTGGCCCTTACGCCGCCCGGGCGCAGGTGACAAGCGAGGAGCGGCCCGTCAGGCCCCGCTCAGGCGCGCACGCCCGTCCCGATCGGACAGGTCACGCCCGTGCCGCCCACGCCGCAATAGCCGCCGGGGTTCTTCGCCAGGTACTGCTGGTGGTAATCCTCGGCAAAATAGAACGTCGGCACGGGCAGAATCTCGGTCGTGATCGGCCCCATGCCAGCCGCCTTCAGCGCATCCGCATAAACCGCTTTCGACGCCTTCGCGGCCTCCGCCTGCGCGGGGGTGTAAGTGTAGATCCCCGACCGGTAGGTCGAGCCCACGTCATTGCCCTGTCGCATGCCTTGGGTCGGGTCATGGCCTTCCCAGAAGACTTTCAGCAGACTCTCATAGCTGACCTTCGCCGGGTCAAAAATCACCCGCACCACCTCATTATGCCCGGTCAGCTGTGTGCAGGTCTCCTTGTAGGTCGGGTTCGGGGTGTAGCCCCCCGCATAGCCCACCATCGTCAGCCAGACGCCCGGAGTCTGCCAGAACTTCCGCTCCACGCCCCAGAAACAGCCCATCCCGAACATCGCTTCTGCCATCCCGTCCGGCACCGGCGATTTCAGCGGAATGCCCGACAGGAAATGCACCTCTGCCGTTGGCAAGGGCTCCGCGCGCCCCGGCAGGGCATCCTCGGGACGAACCATTTCCATCGACTTGCGCGTGAAGAACATCGTGGACCTCCATTTCTGAAGCGTGAATATAGGCGACCGGCCCCGCCTCGGCCAGCGCATGACACACTCCCCGACGCGAACGTGAGCTTGCCCCACCCATGTCCGACCGACCTGACGCGCCCCGCCTGTTATCAATCGAGACCGGCGTCACCCTCTTGATCCTGGCCGCCACCCTGATCGCAGGCGCAGGCTTTGTCGTCTGGACCTGGGATGCTTTCGGCCCGCTCGCCAACAAGGACCCGCGCACATTCCTGGTCATCGCGCTGACCTTCACCCTGGGCAGCCCGGCCATCCGCTACCGCCGTCATGCCTTGGCTTCGGGCCTCACCGGCTGGCCACGGGTCGGCTTCACCGCCCTTGCCACCGCCACGCTCCTTTGCGTCTACTGGCTGACCCTAGCCCTTGCCGGCGCGGAGTGGCTGAACGGCACCCCAATCGCGGCCATCCTGAACCGACTAACAGACCTGTCGCACCCCTGGTCCAGTGTCACCGCCGCAGTGTCCCTTGGGCTGGGCGTCTGGTTCTGGATCACCGGCTTCGTCGTCGCCTCTGCCGGGCGGGACTGGGCACCGCTCTGACGCCTCACTCCGCCGCCACCGGCACACCGCGCGAGAACACCGTCTCCAGCCCCGGCTCGGGATGCCGGGGGATCAGGCAGACCAGCGCAAAGGCCAGCACCGCCATCCCCGCCCCCAGCAGGAACACGTAGTCCGGAGAGGTGGCCCACAGATACCCCAGGGCCGCCGGCAGGAACACCGCCGCGATATGGTTGATCGTGAACGCCACCGCCGCCGTGGGGGCAATGTCCTTCGGGTCCGCGATCTTCTGGAAATAGGTCTTGAGGGAGAAACTCAGCGCAAAGAACAGCTGGTCCAGAATATACAATGCCCCCGCGATCACGATCCCCCAACCGAACCAGTAAAGGCCCCCATAGGCCAGGAACACCAGTGTGAGGCCAATATACTCGAACCCCATCACATTCCGCTCGCCATACTTGCCCAGCGCCCGCCCCATCATCGGGGCCACCGCCATGTTGATCAGGTAATTGCACAGCAAGAGAAGCGTCATTTCCGAGACCTTCATCCCGAACCGCTCCACCATCATGAAGCCCGCGAAGACCACGAAGATCTGCCGCCGCGCGCCCGCCATGAATTGCAGCGCGTAATACAGCCAATAGCGCCGCCGCAAAACGATATGCCGATGCTGCACATGGGGGGATTGAAACTGCGGATAGGCCAAAGCGGCAAAGAGCACGATGGCAATCGTCAACCCGCCCGACGCCATGTAGACCGTATTGTAATCCAGGCTCAGCGCCTCCCACAGCGCCACAATCGCCCCATAGGCCGCGAGGGATGCCCCCGCCCCCACCGCCACGATCCGCCCC
>JALOTD010000082.1 GCA_025458105.1 Tabrizicola sp.
GAAACGCCTCATCCAACGCGGCCTGATGTTCGGGAACCTGATCGAGGTCTCCTCGCCGGCCCTTGTCGAACGCTACAACCGGGCGCTCAAGCATCTGACGGGCAAGACCACGAAGCTGGACGATTTCCACATCGACCTCTCCGGCTATTCGCCCGAGATTGGCGACGAACTCAACGACGACCTCTACCTCAACCCCAACGGGGCGAACCGGCAGTTCATCTTGCTGACCACGGCGCAGAAGGATGCGCCGCTTCTGAACATCAAGTTCTCCACCAGCCGGGGGATCCTGACGCAGTTCATCGAGAAGAACGAGGCGCAGTTGTTTGCGCTGACCGCGCGGGATGCGGTGGCGGGGCGACGGTTGGCGCGATGATGTGCTGGTGGCCGAGATGATCGGGCTGGCGAAGAAGACGGGCGACGTGACGCGGGTGCCGATCTCACTGCCCGCGATGACGTTCCAGCAGTCGAACTTCTGGACCAGCCATTTCGGCGGGGTCTACATCTTTCAGGGCGTGCGCTATCCGGCGGCGATCTCAACGCTGGACTGGCAGTCGCTGGGCGAGGTGCCGGTGGCGCAGGTGATGGACCTGGACCACCGGAACCAGATCGCCGACTGGCTGGAGCGGAACGGCCTCGTAGAGCCCATCGTCCAGGCGCGGGGGACGGATGCGGCGGCGATCCTGCGGCAGAAGATGGACTTCATCCTGGTCGATGCGGCGGACCGGCTGGGGATCGAGATCGGGGATGCTCGCCGGACGGAGTTGCGGAAGGTGGCCTACAAGCTGGGGACGTCGCTGCCAGAGGAGTTCCTGGGGCTGGCGTCGCTGCTCCGCTGGGTAGAGGCCGGGGGGCCCTGGCCGAAGATCACCTCGGAGCATCCAGCTTATTTCTATACGTTGAGGGGAAAGGGGCCGGAGAAGGACCTGGTGAACATGCTGCTGTCGGAGCTGTCGCCGATGGACGTGCGGCAGATGTTCATCGTCCACAAGGAGCTGTTCTACGCCCAGTACGCGACCTGGTCGGAGCGGAAGAAGACCTATGTGGCGGATTTCCTGGCGCGGGAGTATCAGGTGGACCGTGAGGGCGCGCGGACGGCATTGTTCGGGCCGGAGCCAAGCATGGATGAGCTACACCGCCCGCAGATGGCAGAGGGGCCGAAACCGGCCCGCGCTCAAGGGCGGGATCCGTTCATCGGGCCTTGGGGGCCGGGAAGAGGGAGGGGCTAGATGGGTTGGCTTCGGCTTGCCTTCTTCATGTATGTCGGGCTGACGATCATCTACTTCGTCACCTCGATCTATTCCCGGTCCGTCCGGCGCGAGAAGCTGGAGAAGGAGTGGGACACCGATCCGGCGCGGGAGGGTGTGCCGCAAGACGAGCGACGGGCCTTCATCGAGGCGGGGATGCAGGCCTATGACAAGGGGCTGAAAAAGCGGCTGTTGTGGCTTATCTATATCCTGCCGACCGTGGGCTTTGTGGCCACGATCTACTTCGTCAACTGGCACTGAAAGGGCTGACCCATGTGGACCAAGATCAAATGGGGCATCCGGATCGTGCTGATCCTGATCGTCGGTCTGTTCCTGCACTACACCCTGCCGCAGCGCGACGTGGTGCAGATCATCAACACCTACAATCGGGTGACGCAGATCGGCGGGAACTGGATGTTCTACTCGATCGAGGACACCGGGACGGGGGCCGAAACGACGACCAGCAGTCGCGACATCCGGTTCATCGACGGGGTCTATGAGGGCGGTGGCACCATCACCTACCGGAACGAGGATACCGGCTGGTTCTGGCCGCCCTATTTCAAGTGGGACAGCAGTACCTTGCAGGCCGAGGCGACGAATGCCGCGCGGAACAATACCGAATGGGTAGCAGTGACGCATTACGGCTGGCGGTTGCCGATCTTTTCCATCTTCCCGAACGCGGTCGCGATCACTCCGGTCGAGGGGCCGGATGTGCGGCTGATCCCCTGGGTGAACATCATCATCCTGTCGGTGCTGGCCTTCCTGATCTTCATGATCCGCAAGATGTGGCTGCAGTTCCGCGAGCGGATGGTGGACCCGGCTTTGGCCGACGTGGGCGAGACGTTCGACGCGGCGGGCGCGCGGGTCGAGGCGGTTCAGAAGGAAGCGCGGGGGTTCTTCGGGCGGATCGGGGCATGGCTGAATACGTGGCGGGCGAAGAAATAGGCCCCTCGCGTCAGCCCGCTGCCGGGTAGCTGGAAAAGGTGCTAGCGGTCCCGTCCTTGGCGATCAGGAGGACGTCGAAGGCCTCGCGTTCTGTCTCCGGCCCCATGCCGGGAGAGCCGTAGGGCATGCCGGGCACGGCGAGGCCGATTGCGTCGAGGCGCTCGGCCAAAAGGCGCTTGATGTCGTCGGCGGGGACGTGGCCTTCGATCACATAGCCTTCGACCTGGGCGGTGTGGCAGGAGACCTGGGTGGGTTGCAGACCGAGCGAGGCCTTGAGGTCGGCGAGGGCGCCTGCGTCCATGTTCTCGAAGCTGACCGGAAAGCCCGCGTCGCGGATGTGGCCGATCCAGTCCTCGCAGCAGGGGCAGTTCGCGTCCTTGATCACGTGCACTTTGGGCAGGGTCTCGGCTGCGAGGGGGCGGGCGGCCAGAAGGGCGCCTGCGAGGCCAAGGAGGTGGCGGCGGGACAGGGTGTGCATCGGGCAAGTCCTTCCTCAGGTCCGAAGGTGCAGGATAGCGGGGCGGGGCTGACCGTCCAGTCACGAAGGGGATACGCCGCTCGTCGTCGCATTTCATGCGCTCCTCGCTGGGCGCGGACCCCAGCGAAGAGCGTCGAAGACAAGCGATAAGCGGACCGTCAGGCGCGGAGGGTGCCGCCGGTGGCCTTGGTGACCTTCTCGATGATCTTGGCGCTGACGGCTTCGATTTCGGCTTCGGTGAGTGTCTTGTCCTGAGGTTGCAGGCGGACCGTCAGGGCGATGGACTTCTTGCCGGGGCCCATCTGCGCCTCGGCCTTGTCGCCGGTGAACTGGTCGAAGACGCGGACGGATTCGGGCTTCGACCTTTGCGTCCACGACAAAGGCGAAGTCGCGGTCGACGGCCTGCAGGTCGCTGATCGCAAGGGCCGGGCGGGTGGGGGTCTTCACCTTGGGCGCGGGGACGTTGGCGATGAGGATGGTGAAGGCCACGGCGGGGCCTTTGACGTCCATCGCCTGCAGGATGCGCGGGTGGACCTCGCCGAAGGTGGCGATGGTGTTGGGGCCGAGGCCGATCACGCCAGAGCGGCCGGGGTGCCACCAGTCGGCGGTCTTGCGGGTGATCTGGACGCGGGACGGAGCGCCGAGGGCGGCGAGGACGGCCTCGGCATCGGCCTTGGCGTCGAAGACGTCGACCATCCGGCGGCTGCCGTGGGGGTCGCGCTGGGCGGCGGCTCCGATCAGGAGGCCGGCGGCTTGCAGGTGCTGGTCGCCGGGTTCGCCGCCGTGGAAGGCGGGGCCGATCTCGAAGAGCGACAGGTCCATGAAGCCGCGGGCCTGGTTCCTTGCCGCCGCCGCCAGAAGGCCGGGGAGGAGGTCGGGGCGGAGGTGCGTCATCTCGGAGGAGATGGGGTTCTCGACGCGGACGGCTTCGGTGCCCCCGCCGAACAGGGCGGCGGATTTGGCGTCGATGAAGCTGTAGGTCACGCATTCGTTGTAGCCGAGCGCCGCGATGGTGCGGCGGGCGGTGCGTTCGCGGACTTGCAGCGGCGTCAGGATGGGTTTCGGCACGCCGGGAAGCGTGCGGGCCATCGGGGCGCCCTGGAGTTTGGTGAGGCTCGCGATGCGGGCGACTTCCTCGACCAGGTCGGCGTCGCCCAGGATGTCGGGGCGCCAGGTGGGCGGGGTGACGGCGTTGCCGCTCAGGGTGAAGCCCAGGGCTTCCAGCGTGGCGCGTTGGGTGGCTTCGGGGATGTCCATGCCGACGAGGCTGATGACCCGGGCGGGGTTCAGCTGGTAGGTGCGGGTCGGGTCGATGGGGGCGCCGTCCTGGACGACGGTCCCGGCCTCGCCGCCGCAAAGGTCGAGGATCATCTGGGTGGCAAGTTCCAGGCCTGGCAGAGTGAAGGCCGGGTCCACGCCACGCTCGAACCGGTAGCGGGCGTCGGAGTTGATCTTCAGCGCGCGGCCGGTGGCGGCGATGGTGATCGGGTCCCAGTACGCGGATTCGAGGAAAACGTCGGTGGTGTCCGGGGTGCAGCCCGAGGCCTCGCCGCCCATGATCCCGGCCAGGGATTCGGGGCCGTGGTCGTCGGCGATGACCATCTGGCCGGGGTTGAGCGTGTAGGTCTTGCCATCGAGCGCCAGCAGCGTCTCGCCGTCCTTCGCGGGGCGGATGTGGAGGTCGCCCTTGACCTTGGCGGCGTCGAAGACGTGGAGGGGGCGGTTCAGGCCGAAGGTGAAGTAGTTGGTGATGTCCACCAAGGCCGAGATGGGCCGCAGGCCGATGGCCTTGAGGCGGGCCTGCATCCAGTCGGGCGAGGGGCCGTTCTTCACGCCGCGGATCAGGCGGCCGGCGAAATGGGGGCAGCCTTTGGCCTTAAGGCCAGCGTCGATGTGGATGCCGATGGGGGTGGGGAATTTGCCCGCGACCGGGGTGGCGGTGACGGGTTTCAGGGTGCCCAAGCCCCGCGCGGCGAGGTCGCGGGCGATGCCGTGGATACCCAGCGCGTCAGGGCGGTTGGGGGTGACCTTGATCTCGATGACCGGGTCGTTCAGGCCCTTCCAGTCGATGTAACGCACGCCCAGGGGGGCGTCGGCGGGCAGCTCGATGATGCCGTCGTGGTTGTCGGACAGCATGAGTTCGCGTTCCGAGCAGAGCATCCCGTTGGAATCGACGCCCCGGATGTTGCCGGGCTTCAGGTCAACGCCAGTGCCGGGGACATGGGTGCCGGGGGGCGCGAAGACGCCGACAAGGCCGGTCTTGGCATTGGGCGCGCCGCAGACGACCTGGACTTCCTCCACCCGGCCGCCGGGCCCTTCGGGGTAGGTTTCCACCCGGCAGACGCGGAGGCGGTCGGCGTTGGGGTGCTGGACGGCCTCGATCACCCGGCAGATGCGGAAGGCGCCAAGCTGCGCGGTAGGGTCTTCGACGCCTTCCACCTCAAGGCCGAGGTCGGTCAGCGCTTCGGCCAAGGCATCGACGGTGGCCGTCGTGTCGAGGTGATCTTTCAGCCAGGACAGGGTGAACTTCATCGGGCGCCTCCAGAACTCGGGCTTCCGATTAGCGGAAAGCGGGGGCGAGGGGAAGGCTCAGGTCGTGGCGAGGAAATAGAGGTTGAAGAGGCCGATCAGGATGGGCTGGTGGACGAGGTAGATGATTAGCGAGTGGCGACCCGGGAATGTCAGCCAATGCAGTGCGCGCGTGGGCGGGCGTCCGGGCCAGAGGTCGATCCGCAGCGCCATAGCGACGGCGATCCCGGCCAGCGCGGGGGCAGCCCAGGGGACCAGGGGGGTATAGTCGCCCATCATTGGGCGCGTTTCGGCCAGACCGGTCCACACGAGCCAGAGGGGATCAAAGGCGGGAAAGCGCGGGCCCCAGGCCGCGGCAAAGATTGCGGTGGCGATGGCCAGTGTAACGGGCCAGGGCAGGCGCATTGCGATCAGACTCAGAAGGCTGGTGACAGCGATGGCATGGAGGATGCCGAACAGGATTGTGCCGCCGGGGACGAACCAGATGCTGGCCGTCGTGACCAGGGCCGCACCACCCGCCACCTTGGCGAAGCGGATCCAGAAAGCGGGCCATTGGATGCCCTGCCCATGCGCAAGCCACAGGCTGACGCCCGACAGGAACAGGAACGTCCCCGCAATCATCCGGGCGAAGTAGTACCAGAAGGGCTGCACCATCGTGTCGGGCGGGATGAAGCCAAACAGCGCCAGATCGAAGGTGAAGTGGAAGACGACCATGCAGACGATGGCCAAGGTACGCGCCAGGTCAAGCGCGATCAGGCGGGGCGGGGCTGCGGGGCGTTCGATCATCGCTGCGCGACTGTGGCGCGGGAGCGTCGCTTTCGCAACCCGTGACAGGCGCGGGCGCTGGCGCTAAGACAAGCGGCCTGATCCGTTGCCGCGAGGCCGCACCATGATTCATCCGCTGTTCGACCTCTCTGGCCGCCGCGCTCTGATCACCGGGGCCTCGCAGGGCATCGGCCTGGCACTGGCACAGGGTCTGGCGGAGGCCGGGGCGCAGGTGGTCATCAATGGGCGCGACAGCGAGCGAGCGGACGCCGCAGCCCGGACGATCCCGGGGGCTGAAGTCCTGTGCTTTGACGTGACCGACTATGTGGCCGCCCGCTCGGCCGTGGACGGGTTCGAGGCTGCGGGCAAGCCGATCGACATTCTGGTGAACAACGCGGGCATCCAGCACCGGGCGCCACTGGAGGATTTCCCGGCAGAGGCGTTCGAGCGGCTCTTGCAGACCAACATCGCGTCGGTCTTCCACGTAGGCCAGGCGGTTGCGCGGCACATGATTGCCCGGGGGAGGGGGCGGATCATCAACATCGCATCCGTCCAGACCGCGCTCGCCCGCCCCGGGATCGCGCCCTATGCGGCCACCAAGGGCGCTGTTGGTAATCTGACCAAGGGAATGGCGACTGACTGGGCGCGGTACGGGCTGACCTGCAACGCGATTGCCCCGGGCTATTTCGACACGCCGCTGAATGCCGCGCTGGTGGCCGATGCGGAGTTCGACGCCTGGCTGAAGAAGCGCACCCCGGCGGGGCGCTGGGGGAAGGTCGAGGAGCTGAAGGGGGCCTGCATCTTCCTGGCCTCGGACGCGGCGAGTTTCGTGAACGGGCATGTCCTTTACGTTGACGGCGGGATCACGGTGTCGCTGTGAAGCGACTGGTGATCATGGGGGTGTCGGGCTGCGGCAAGTCCTCGGTCGGAGAGGCGCTATCGGCGCGTTTGGGGATCCCCTATTTTGACGGCGATGACCTGCACAGCCCCGAGGCGGTGGCCAAGATGCGGGACGGCGTTCCCCTGACCGACGATGACCGCTGGCCCTGGCTGGACCGGGTTGCCGGGGTCTTACGCGACCGCGCCCCGGTCATCGTCGGCTGTTCGGCGCTGAAGCGGGCCTATCGCGACCGGATCCGCGCGGGTGCAGGCGGGCCGGTGACGTTTGTGCATCTGGCCGGGGACCGCGAGGTGATTGCGGCGCGGATGGCGGCGCGGACCGGGCATTACATGCCGACGTCGCTTTTGGACAGCCAGTTCGCCGCCCTGGAGCCGCCGGGGCCGGAAGAGGCGACCACAGTGGATATCGCGCTCGACCTGCCAGATCTGGTGGAACGCGTGCTGACCCGGCTGGACTGACGGCATCGCGTATCGGGGCGACTGTCAAATTGAGCGCTGACGCGCAAGCCTTTCCTCTCGTGCTGTCGCGTGAAGGACGCGACAGCGCTCGGCAGGCTGGGGGTTTTCCACCCCCAGGCCCCCGGAGGATACTTGTCTCCAGGTGAAAGGCATACTTGTGTTATGTAATAACATAACATAGATCAGCCGAATGATGCAGGCGCGCCGCCTTTTCGGTTCCATGTTCACGCTTGCCAGGCAGAAGCCGCGAGCGGAGGGCAATGTGTCGCTTTCCGTCTTGATCCAGCTTGAGTTCCGGCGCACACAGAGTCCTGATGGTTCCCGGCCAAACCACGCGCGGCCGGGTGAAAAGGGAATACGGTGTGGTGTAGGCAACAGCCGCCAAATCCGTGACTGCCCCCGCAACTGTAAATGGGCATGGGAAGGCGGGGCGAGCCCAGACCCGCGAGTCAGGAGACCTGCCATCGAAGCTGGAAACCACCGGGCGGGGTGCCCCGGAAGGAGTATTCGATGGACGTCAAACCGAAGAGGCCGGTGGCCTCATCCCCTTATTCGGTGGCGCAATCCGCGCCGCATCAGATTCTGGTCTGCAAGGCCTGCAAGCACAAGGATCAGGCCTGCAAGCCGGGCTTCGAGTTGCTGAAGAGTCTTCGCGCCGCTGTGCAGGCCGCCGGACTTGGTGAGGATTTCGAAGTTTCTGGAACTGCCTGCCTTGCAGGCTGCGTGCCAGCCCATGGCGAGCCCTGCGTTGTGGGCTACCGCGCGACGGAGAAGGCGACCTGGCTGTTCGGCGACATCGACCCCGACCAGCCGCTGGACGATCTTGTCTCCTTCGCCCGGATCTACGCCGCGTTGGAGGACGGCTGGATGAGCGGCCATGACCTGCCCCCCAGCCTGAGAGACACCACCCTAGCCCGCATCCCCGCCGCGATGATCGTCACCCGCGAAGGGGCGATCCAATGACCGTCCTGGAACTGCGCAACGTCACTTGGGGGCCGAAGCGCGCCCCTGCGATCCTGCACGACATCTCCTTCACGCTTTCCGCTGGCGAAGTCCTGGCGATCTGCGGCGCGAACGGGGCGGGCAAATCCTCGCTCCTCCGCCTCCTCTACCGCCACCAGGCCCCCCTCTCCGGCACCGTCCTCATCGAAGGCCGCGACCTCTGGCTCACCCCCCCGCGCGAGGCCGCCCGCACCGTCGCAGCCGTCCTGCAGGAACAACCCACGGACTTTGCGCTGACCACCCGCGACATCGTGGCCCTTGGTCGCCTGCCGCACCGGCAGGGCATGGGTCCCGGCGCGCGCGACCAGGCCATCACCGACGCCGCGATGGTCCGCATGGACCTTGGCCACTTGGCCTCTCGCCGCTTCGGCACACTCTCGGGCGGTGAGCGTCAGCGCGTCATGGTTGCCCGCGCGCTGGCGCAGGAACCGCGCGTCCTCGTCCTGGACGAACCCACCAACCATCTCGACATCCGCCACCAGCTGGAACTCCTCCGCCTGCTGCGCGGCCTCGGCCTTGCCGTGGTCTGCACGCTGCACGACCTGACCCTCGCCGCCGAATTCGCCGACCGTGTCCTGATCCTCGACCAGGGCCGCGTGATCGCTGACGCCGCACCTGAGGACGCGCTGACCGAGGCCACCATCGCCCAGGCCTTCCAGGTCGCCACCCGTGTCGACCGGACCGGCACCACTCCCCGTTTCTCCTTCGCTCTGGACCACTGAATGAAAGCCCTCCTCGCCCTCCTCCTCCTCTCCACACCGGCCCTCGCCTTCCCCGTCACGGTCAAAAGCTGCAACCGCGACGTCACCTTCGACGCCGCCCCCACCCGTGCCATCGCCAATGACGTCAACCTGATCGAGATGATGCTGGCCCTGGGCCTGCGCGACCGCATGGTCGGCTACACGGGCGTTTCGGGCTGGAAGACGCTTGACCCCGAACTGCGCGAAGGCATCGCCGAACTGCCCGAACTCTCTGCCAAATACCCCAGCCGCGAGGTCCTGGCCGGGGCCGAGCCCGACTTCTTCTTCGCCGGCTGGAACTACGGCATGACCGTCGGCGGCGAGGTGACGCCCGAGACGCTCGAGCCCCTGGGGATCAAGACCTACGAGCTGACCGAAAGCTGCATCTTCGTCGGCCCGAAGGCCAAGTCCTCGATGCAGGACATGTACAACGACCTTCTGAACCTCGGGACGATCTTCGGCGTCGAGGAGCGGGCGACAGCGCTGGTCGACGGCTACAAGGCAAAGCTGGCCGAGATCACTGCAAAGGTCGACCGCACCGCTCCCCTCCGCGTCTTCGTCTACGACAGTGGCGAGGAAACCCCCTTCACCGCCGGGGCCTATGCCATCCCCACCGCCCTGATCGAGGCGGCAGGCGGTCGCAATATCATGGACGACCTCGACAAAAGCTGGGCCACCGTCGCCTGGGAGCCGGTCATCGAACGCAACCCGCAGGTCATCGTCATCGTCAACTACGGCGACGTGACGGCGGACCAGAAGATCGCCTTCCTTGAAGCCAACCCCGCCTTCGCCAGCATCGACGCGGTGAAGAATGACCGCTATGTCGTCCTCGAATATGTCGAGGCCACCCCCGGCCCCCGCAACATCCGTGCGGTGGAAAAGCTGGTGGCGGGCTTCTGGGGGAACTGATGCACCGCCGCGCCGCCCTGTCCTTGATCCCCGCCGCGCTTCTTGCGCGGGGCGTGCGTGCCGAAGCTACCCGCCGGATCGTGGTCATCGGCGCCGGGCTCGCGGGTCTGTCCGCCGCGCGCGACCTGCAGGCGGCAGGGCACGACGTCACCGTGATCGAGGCGCGCGACCGGATCGGCGGGCGCATCCACACCTCGCGCGTCTGGCCCGACCTGCCCATGGACCTCGGCGCCAGCTGGATCCATGGAACAAAGGGCAACCCTCTGACCGCGTTGGCCGACGAGGCCGGGGCAAGGCGTACCGCCACCTCCTACGACCGCAGCCTCACCCTTGGCCCAGACGGCGCCGAACTCGACCTCACCGCCGCGATGGAGGCCGCCGAAGCCCTGGTCCAATCCGCTCGCGATGCAATCGAGGATCGGGACCGCGACATCTCTCTGTCAGAGGCCATCCAATCCTCCCCCGGCTGGAAGACCGCCGACACACAAACCCGCCGCCTGGTCCGCCACTACGTCAATGCCAGCTTCGAGCAGGAATACTCCGGCGACTGGACGGACGCCTCGGCCTGGCACATCGACTCTGGCAAGGAATACGGCGGCGTCGACGTCCTGTTCCCCGCCGGCATCGACCAGCTGACCACCCACCTTGCAAAAGGCCTGACCATCCGCCTTGGCCAGACCGTCACCGCGCTCACCCCCGCTGCTGACGGCGTCACGATCACCCTTGCCGACGGCAGTAGCCTGACCGCTGACCAGGCCGTCGTCACCCTGCCCCTCGGCGTCCTGCAGTCCGGGGCCATCACCTTTGCCGAACCCCTGTCTCCCGACCGGCAGCAGGCCATCGACAGCCTCGGCATGGGCCTTCTAAACAAGTGCTGGCTTCGCTTCGACCGCATCGCCTGGGACGACACGGTCGACTGGATCGAATGGCTTGGGCCGCAGGACGGCCACTGGGCGCAATGGGTCAGTCTTGGCCGCGCCGCGAAAGTCCCGGTCCTTCTCGCCTTCCACGCTGGGGCGCAAGCGCGCGAGACGGAACGCCTTGACGATGCCTCCACCCTGGCCGCCGCACATGACGCGCTGAAAGCCATGTTCGGCACCGCCTTCCCCGCCCCCGTCTCCGCCCAGATCACCCGCTGGTCTCGGGACCCCTTCGCCCTTGGCTCCTATTCTTTCCACGCCACCGGCACCTCGCCCAAGACCCGCCGCGCCCTGGCTGGGTCCGACTGGGACGGCCGCCTGGTCTTCGCCGGCGAAGCGACCGAGCCCGACTACCCCGGCACCGCCCACGGTGCCTACCTCTCCGGCCAGACCGCCGCCAGCACCGTTTTGGAGCGCGCCGGATGACCCGCGCCCGCCCCAACAAAGCGTGCCCAAAGGGCATCGACGAGCGTCCCCTCGCCCCGCTCACCGCCCGGCTTCGCCGCTCTTCGCTGCCCGCGCGAGGAGAAGCCGAAGGCGCACGACGAGCCGCCCGAGGGGAAACTGTATGACCGAAACGCCCCTCTCCACGCCCCTCTCCGCCACCCTGCGCCTCACCCGCCGCGCGGGCTTCGCCCTCGTCGGTATTGGCGTCCTCCTCCTTGCCATCCTGATCGCCGTCTCGGTCGGTGCCGTCCCCGTCCCGCTTCACACCGTCTGGGGCATCCTTGCGCATCAGACCATCGGCCTCGTCACCCCCGACTGGACCCCGGGCCGCGAAAGCATCGTCTGGGACATCCGCTTCCCCCGCGCCCTCCTCGCCGCTTTGGTCGGCGCGGGCCTTGGGATCACCGGCGCGGCCCTGCAGTCCGTCACCCGCAACCCCCTCGCAGACCCCCATCTCCTAGGCATCTCCTCCGGCGGGGCCTTCGGGGCCATCGCCGCCCTCCTCCACACCGGCCTCTTTCTCGGCCTCCTCACCGTCCCCCTGATGGCCTTCGGCGGGGCGCTCGCCGCCACTCTCCTCGTCCTGATGGTCGCCCGCGTCACCGGCGCCACCAGCGCCGACCGCCTCGTCCTCGCCGGCGTCGCGGTCAGTTTCATCATCATGGCCGGGGCCAACGTGTTGATCTTCCTCGGCGACCCTAAGGCCACCCATACCGTCGTTTTCTGGATGCTCGGCGGCCTCGGCCTTGCGCAGTGGAGCCACCTGATCTACCCCCTCGCCGTCCTTGTCCCTGCGGGCCTCTGGCTCTGGAGCCAAAGCGGCGCCCTGAACGCCATGAGCCTCGGGGATGAAACCGCCGCCTCCCTCGGCATCCCCGTCGCCCGCTTCCGCCTGACCGTCTTCGTCGCAGGCGCGCTCATCACCGGCGTCATGGTCGCCTTCTCCGGCCTCATCGGCTTTGTCGGGTTGATGATGCCCCATCTCGTCCGCTTCGCCGTCGGCGGCGACAACGCCCGCGTCCTGCCCCTCTCCGCCCTACTCGGAGCGATCTTCCTCGTCGCCGCCGACACCGTCGCCCGCGTCGTCATGGCGCCCGAGGACATGCCGATCGGCGTCGTCACCGGCCTGGTCGGCGGGGTTTTCTTCCTCTGGCTCATGGCCCGCAAGTCATGAGGATCATGATCCAGGGCGCAGGCTCGAATGTCGGCAAGTCGATGCTGGTCGCGGGCCTCTGCCGCCATTTCACCCGCCAAGGCCTCACCGTCCGCCCCTTCAAGCCGCAGAACATGTCGAACAACGCCGCCGTCGCCACGGGCGGCGAAATCGGCCGCGCCCAGGCGCTCCAGGCCCGCGCCTGTGGCGTCCAGCCCCACGTCGACATGAACCCCGTCCTCCTGAAACCCGAATCCGAAACCGGCGCTCAGGTCATCGTTCAGGGCAAACGCCTCACAACCGTCCGGGCGAAGGACTACGCCGCTCTCAAACCGCAGCTGATGGCCCCCGTCCTCGACAGCTTCCACCGCCTGCAAGCCCAGGCGGACCTGGTCATCGTCGAAGGCGCCGGCAGCCCCGCCGAAGTGAACCTGAGGGCCAACGACATCGCCAACATGGGCTTCGCCATTGCCTCACAGACCCCGGTGATCCTGACCGGCGACATCGACCGCGGCGGCGTCATCGCCCAGCTTGTAGGCACCCAGGCCGTCCTCGACCCGGCGGATGCCGCGATGATCCGCGGCTTCCTCGTCAACAAGTTCCGCGGCGATCCCCGCCTTTTCGACGACGGCTACCGCCTGATCGAGGCCCGCACTGGCTGGCCCGGCCTAGGCGTCATCCCCTGGTTCGCCAACGCCCACAAACTCCCCGCCGAAGACGCCGCCGACCTTGGTGGCACGCGGGGAAGCGGAGACTTCCTGATCGCCGTCCCCCACCTGAACCGCATCGCCAACTTCGACGACCTCGACCCGCTGGCGCAGGAACCCGGCGTCACGCTAAGGATCATCAAGCCCGGCCAGCCCCTGCCGGTCGAGGCTGACCTGATCATCCTCCCCGGCTCCAAGGCCACCATCGCCGATCTCGCCCACTTCCGCGTCCAAGGCTGGGACGTCGACCTCGCTGCCGCCCTGAGACGCGGCGCGAAGGTCCTCGGCCTCTGCGGCGGCTACCAGATGCTCGGGCGCGAAATCGCTGACCCCGAGGGGATCGAAGGCAAACCGGGCAGCAGCCCCGGTCTCGGCCTCCTCGACCTGACCACCACAATGACCCCCGACAAGCGCGTGACCGAGACGGAGGCGCTCCACCCCGCCTCGGGAACGCAGGTCAAAGGCTACGAAATCCACCTCGGGGTGACCTCAGGCCCCGACCGCGCCAAGCCGATGTTCAGCGTGAATGGCCAGCCCGAAGGCGCGATCCGAGCCGATGGCCGCGTGATGGGCAGCTATCTGCACGGCATGTTCACCGAAGATGCTTTCCGCCGCGCGTTCCTGTCCAGCCTTGGCGCCACGCCAGGAAACACCAGTTACGACCAAACTGTCGAGGAAACGCTCGACGCCCTTGCAGACCATCTGGCCCTGCATGTCGACACGGACCAGTTGCTGAGGTTGGCCGGGGTCTGAACCCTCTACAGGCCGCCAACGGAGGCCGAAAGCCGGAAGCTGATCGCTTCGGCAATGTGTGGCTTGCGAACGCCGGGGCTGGCATCCAGGTCGGCAATCGTCCGGGCGACACGCAATACGCGGTGATACCCACGCGCCGACATACCCATGCGCTCTGCCACTCGAGAGATCAGCTCTTTCCCTTCCGAATCCGGGGTGGCGAACTCCTCCAGAATTGCGCCTTCCAGGTCGGCATTTACCCGCAAGTCTGGCGCGCTTTCATAACGCATGGACTGGATGTTCCGCGCTGCGGCCACACGGGCTGCAATGGTCGCCGATGCCTCGCCCGATGCGGGCAAATCGAGATCGGCGAAGGCCACCGGAGGCACCTCGACCCGCAGATCGAATCGGTCCATCAGCGGGCCAGAGATGCGGCCAAGATAGTCCTCGCCACACAGGGGCGCGCGTCCACAGGCGCGGTTCGGGTCCGACAGGTACCCGCACTTGCAGGGGTTCGCGGCAGCGATCAAAAGGAACCTGCAGGGATAGCGGATATGGGCATTGGCGCGGGCTACCATGACGGTGCCTGTCTCGATAGGTTGGCGCAGAGTGTCGAGCACAGTGCGGGGAAATTCGGGGAACTCGTCGAGGAAAAGGACGCCGTTGTGGGCAAGGCTGATCTCACCCGGTTTCGCCCCGCGCCCACCGCCGACGATGGCCGCCATAGAGGCCGTATGGTGCGGTTCGCGGAACGGGCGGTCCCGGGAAATGCCGCCTTCGGTCAGAAGTCCAGCGAGCGAATGGATCATCGAGGTTTCCAGCGCCTCGGGGGCTGACAGAGGGGGCAGGATGCCGGGGAGACGGGCGGCCAGCATGGACTTGCCCGATCCTGGCGTGCCGACCAAGAAGAGGTGATGCCGCCCGGCGGCGGCGATTTCGAGCGCGCGCTTGGCACGTTCCTGGCCCTTCACCTCGCGAAAGTCACGCGGGCTGATGGTGCCCGTCACCTCCCCCGCTTCGGCCGGTTGCAGGGGTGCGCGGCCGGTGTAGTGGTGCAGGACCTCGTCCAGCGACCCGGCGGCAAGGACTTGCGTTGCCCCGACCCAGGCGGCCTCGGCGCCGCAGGCCTTGGGGCAGAGGAGCGCGCGGTCTTCAACAGCGGCGGCCATAGCGGCGGGGAGCGCGCCGGCCACCTGGATCAGTCGCCCGTCCAACGACAGTTCGCCCAGTGAGACGACGCCCTCGACGTCCTCGCGCGGGATGATGTCGAGGGCGGCGAGGAGGGCTACGGCAATCGGCAGGTCGAAGTGCGAGCCTTCCTTGGGCAGGTCAGCAGGCGAGAGGTTCACGGTGATCCGTTTCGAGGGCAGCGCGATGGAAAGCGCCTGCAGCGAGGCGCGGACGCGTTCCTTCGCCTCGGAGACCGCCTTGTCGGGCAGGCCAACGAGGGTGAAGGCGGGCGAGCCGGGCGAGACGGCGCATTGCACCTCGACCAGACGCGCCTCGACTCCTTCGAAGGCGACGGTGTAGGTCCTGGCGGTCATGCCGGATGTCCGTGGGTCGGGGCGACTATGGAAAGGAGCGCGTTCCGCGCAAGCCTTTTGTCTCGCCGCCTTGCGTGAAGGACGCAAGGCGGCTCGGGATTGCCTCTGGCGGGGATATTTGGGCAAATGTGAAAGGCAGGGACGTCCTCCCTTGTCCGGTCCGCACTGCGAAGGTCCTGCATCCCGCCTCACCCGATTCACCTTGGTTAACGGGTAGGGCGGAATGGTTTACGAGTGGTAAAGGGCCATGAAGTCTGGCCAGGCTTCAGGGTCGGCCACGGTCTTGTCGCGGCAGAAGGCGTTGCAGAAGCCGAAGCGGCGGCCGAAGAGTTCCAGCGCATGGGTCACCGCCTTGCCAGAATAGGGGCAGGCAGTGTTTTCAGTGTCGAGGCTGTCTGTCGCGCGGGCGGGCAGGCGCACTGGGCCGGGCCAGTCGCGCCGCGGGTAGTCACGACGATAGAAGTCCTGGTCGGCGCCGTCCACCAGACCCATCGCCCGCCAGCGGCGGAAGCTGGGATGGGCGAGATGGGCGTTGACGTAGACCATCGCCTCGGGTCCCATTGGCAGGTTGTAGGTGGCGATACGGCTGGCAACGGGGGCAAAGAAGGCGTCGGCCGCAGAATAGGCACCGCAGAGCCAGGAGGTGGTAGAGCCAGTGGTCTGGCGCGCCCAGGACCAGAGGGTTTCGAGCCTTTGCAGATCGTTCAGCACCTCTGCAGGCGGCTGGCAGTCGGTGTAGCTGACGCGCAGGTTCATTGGACAATGGCTACGCAGCGCGGTGAAGCCTGCGTGCATTTCGGCTGCCAGCACCCGGGCGGTGGCACGGGCGCGCGGGTCGGCTGGCCAGAGCCCGGCTTCGGGGTGTCGGGTGGCCAGTTCCTCGGCGATGGCGATGGTTTCGGGGACGATAGAGCCGTCAGGCGTGCGCATCGTGGGAGCGGTGCGGGCGGGGAAGAATTCGCGCAGCACGGTGGCCAGTTCGTCTGTGTAGAGCCGGGCGGAAATGGTGCGGACGGGGATGCCGAAAGCGTCGAACAGAAGCCAGCCGCGCAGGGACCAGCTGGAATAGCCGCGGTCGCCGATGACGAGATCATAGGTCATGAGGGTTGTCCTTTCGCGGGCATCTGGCCCGAAAGGGCTGCGGGACGGAAACGCTGATTTGTGGCGGGCATCATCACGGGCAGTGATTGATGCCATGAACCTTGGGCGGGTCGAAGGTCAGGCAAGTGACGGACAGATTGTCAATCCGGTGGGCGAAGGCTTGCAGCGGGCTGATCCCAGCGGCGCGCTGCAGGGCGGCGAGAATCGGGCCGAAATGGGCAACGACGATCAGGTCGGGGGGGCCCTTCAGGCGGTTGAGCGCGGCATGGGTGCGGGTGGCAAGGTCGGTCCAACTTTCGCCGCCAGGGGGGCGGATGTCGCCCGGCTGGTCCCAGAACGCACGGATATGGTCGGGCGTTTCGGCTTCTATTTCGGCGAAGGGGCGGGCTTCCCATTGGCCAAAATGAATTTCGCGCAGGGCGGGATCATGGGGCAGGCGGGGACGGTTCAGGGCGTCAGCGGTGGCTACGGCGCGGGCGAGGTCGGACGAGATGACTGGGGCCTGCGGCAGGTAGGCGTTCAGCCGGGCCAGGGCAGCGGTGTCGGACAGGTCGGCGGGCAAGTCGGTCCAGCCGATCATCGTCTTGGCATGGGTAGGCCCGTGGCGGACCAGCCAGAAGCGGGTCAAGGCAGGGTGCCCTTCAGGACAAGGGGCAGGCCGGCGATCACCGTGACGACCAGGTCCGCCTGATGCGCGAGGCGCTGGTTCAGGCGACCTTGTACATCGCGGAAGCGGCGGGCGAGCGCGTTGTCGGGCACGATGCTCCACCCGACCTCGTTCGAGACGATGACCACGGGCGCGGGGCAGGACGACAGTGCGGCGACGAGGGTTTCGGTTTCGGCGGCAAGATCGTGCTCGGCCAGCAGGTGGTTGGTGAGCCACAAAGTGGCGCAGTCGATCAGCACCGCCTCGTTGCGCTGTGCCGTTCCCAGGGCGGCTGCGAGGTCGAGGGGGGCCTCGACCGTCGTCCAGTCGCCCGCCCGGTCGCGCTGGTGCTGGGCGATGCGGTCCTGCATCTCGGCGTCCCAGGCCTCGGCCGTAGCGATATAGCGGCGGGGGCGGCCAGAGCCAGTAACCAGCCTTTCGGCATAGGCGGATTTCCCGGATCGGGCGCCGCCGACAACCAGAGCCAGCCTTGGCAGGGCCATTTGGGAAATAATCTTGCGAGAGGGTGATCCGGGCACCGGCCTGCTCCGTATAAGTCACAAAAGATGGCGGAAGCGCCGCAGTCAGCCCATCCCGGAGGTCATCATGGCACTTGACGGATACACTGACCAGACAATGTCGCGCCAAGCGATGAAGGCCGAACTTCTGGACGCGGAGACCGAGCTGCGTCTTGCCTATGCCTGGCGCGACCAGCGCGACGAACAGGCGCTGCACCGGCTGATTACGGCCTATATGCGCCTGGCGATTTCGATGGCGGCCAAGTTTCGCCGTTATGGCGCGCCGATGAACGACCTGATCCAGGAAGCGAGCCTTGGCCTGATGAAGGCGGCCGACAAGTTCGACCCCGACCGGGGGGTGCGCTTTTCGACCTATGCGGTCTGGTGGATCAAGGCTTCGATCCAGGACTATGTGATGCGTAACTGGTCGATGGTGCGGACGGGGTCCACCTCTAGCCAGAAGGCGCTGTTCTTCAACCTGCGCCGCGTTCAGGCCAAGCTGGAGCGGGAAGCCAGCCAGCGGGGCGAAGTGCTGGACCAGCACCAGCTACGACAGATGGTGGCTGCCGAGGTGGGCGTGCCAGTGGCAGATGTCGAGATGATGGAAGGCCGCCTGTCGGGCAGCGACTATTCGCTGAACGCCACCCAGTCGACCGACGAGGATGGACGCGAGTGGATTGATGCTCTGGAGGACGAGGGCACCCAGGCCGCCGAGATGGTGGAAGGTGCGCATGACGGCGCGCGGCTGCGCGACTGGTTGGTCAAGGCGATGCAGGGCCTGAACGCGCGAGAGCGCTACATCGTGGCCGAGCGCAAGCTAAAGGAAGAAGGCAGGACGCTGGAGAGTTTAGGGGAAGAGCTGGGTCTGTCGAAGGAGCGCGTCCGTCAACTGGAAGCTGCGGCCTTTGCGAAGATGCGCCGCAGCCTGGAAACCCAGTCGCGTGAAGTGCGCCATTTCCTGGCCTGAGCGC
>JALOTD010000009.1 GCA_025458105.1 Tabrizicola sp.
GTGATGACCGGGGCCGCCTGGGCGGCAAGGGGAAGTGAAGCGGCAAGGAAAAGGGCTGTGGCAAGGCGGGTCATGCAGTCCTCCTGTTGGATCACTGCCCGCCGAAGTGCGCAGCACCAATGTGGCGCACAAGTCCAGTCACGAGCTTGTCAGTGTCTGTTATCCGGGCTGCAGGGCTTGCGCACCCTTTGGCCGCACGATAGTTATAATATAACATAACTAGCGAGCGAGCCATGCCCGATACCCGCCTGCCCGTCACTGTGCTTTCCGGCTTCCTTGGGGCTGGGAAAACCACGCTTCTGAACCATGTGCTGAACAACCGCGACGGCCGCCGGGTGGCGGTGATCGTCAATGACATGTCCGAGGTGAACATCGACGCCGACCTGATCCGCGAGGGGACCGAGCTTTCCCGCGCCGAGGAAAAACTGGTCGAGATGACGAATGGCTGCATCTGCTGCACGCTCCGCGACGACCTTCTGACCGAGGTGCGCCGCCTGGCGGCCGAGGGGCGGTTCGACTATCTCCTGATCGAGTCCACCGGGATTGCCGAGCCGATGCCCGTCGCCGCGACTTTCGACTTCCGGGATGAGAACGGCATCAGCCTGTCAGACGTTGCCCGCCTCGACACGATGGTGACGGTGGTCGATGCGATCAACCTCTTGCGCGACTTCTCCAGCCATGACTTCCTCGCGGACCGCGGGGAATCGCTGGGCGATCAGGACAATCGCACCCTCGTCAACCTGCTGACCGACCAGATCGAATTTGCCAATGTGGTGATCCTGAACAAGGTCCGCGATGCGGGGCCGGACCGCGCCGACGCTGCGCGCAAGATCATCAAGGCGCTGAATCCCGACGCCCGGCTGATCGAGACCGACCATTCCCGCGTCGATCCGGACGCGATCTTCGACACCGACCTTTTCGACTTCGACCGCGCCTCTGAGCATCCCCTCTGGGCCAAGGAGCTGTACGGCTTTGCTCACCACACGCCCGAGACCGAGGAATACGGCATCACCTCCTTTGTCTACCGTGCGCGGGCGCCCTTTCACCCCGGCCGCATCCACGCCGTCCTGAACGGCGATCTGCCCGGCGTGATCCGTGCCAAGGGGCATTTCTGGCTGGCAAGTCGCCCGAACTGGGTGGCCGAGTTCTCGCTGGCCGGGGCGGTGTCCTCGGTCACCCCCCTCGGGGGCTGGTGGGCAAGCGTCCCGAAAGAGCGCTGGCCCACCCATCCCGACGCGCTGAAAGAGGTCGCGAGCAAATGGGAAGAGCCCTGGGGCGACCGGCGGCAGGAAATCGTCTTCATCGGCACCGGCATGGACGAGGATGCGCTCCGCGCCCGCCTCGACGCGGCCCTGGTTCCGGCGACGAAATTCACGCCCGAGGCCTGGACCGGCTTTTCTGACCCCTTCCCTGACTGGCGGCGCAAGGCGGCATGACAAACCTTACCTCTCCCCGCGCGCGGTGGCAGCGCGGAAACCCTATGGCCGCCTATGATCGCCTCCCCCGCGATCTGAGGGCCTGGCTGGCCGAGGCTGCGCTTCCCTGGAGCGCGGCCTCGGTTCTCCGCCTGTGGCAAAAGGCGCTGCAGGAAACTGGTTGCCCGACTGCAGCACGCGCCCGGCTTGCACGGGCCGAGGCCAAGACCCTTGCGCGCGAGGCGGTCAAGGTCTGGGGACCAAGGTACCCAGGTCGCACGGACGTCGACCCGCGAAAGGGGCCGGAGCAAACTTGCGCGGTCAGCTGCGCTTTGGGCGTCCCGACAGGTACCGCAAGCGGATCGTCTCATCCAGGCTGACCAGGGCCAAGCGGAACGCGACCCAAAGCACTTTGGCGTAGTCCTTGTCCGACAGACCGGGATAGCTGAGGCAACGCCGGATTTCATTGGGCTGGAAAAACGGCTTGTGTGACCGGGTCTTCCGTCCCTGATACAGGTTCAGGACCGTCTTCTGATGATGCCCGCCAAGATGCCGTCGGCGCTTTTTTGCGAGGTCGGCAAAACTTGCCCGGGCCGGGTGACGGACCAGCATGTCCGGGGCAAAGACGATCTCACTGCCCAGACTCTTTGCACGGAGGTTCCACTCGACATCACCGCCGGAAAACAGGTCGGCCCGAAACGGACCGGCCAGATCGAATGCGGCACGGCGCGTTGCAAGGTTGGCGGTCGCCGCCCAGCCATAGCGGACATAATCATGCTGCCGCAGCCCGTGGATACGATCGTACAGCTCTGCCGCCGTCCAGGTCGCGCCGTGCGGGAACAGCTCGATCCGCCCGCCGATCCGCCCCGTCGGCCCAAGGACAGCCAGGTGATCAAGGCCCGCTTCGATCCAGCGCCGGTCCGGCAGACAGTCGCTGTCGGTGAAGAACAGGCAATCGCCCCGCGCAACCTCCAGCGCCAGATTGCGCGCCGCATAGCTGCCCGGGGTTGGCGCATGTACCACCCAAGCATTGCCTGGAAGCCGCAGGGTTTCCGGTACATCCGGCAGGGCATTGTTGTTGGCGACAATCACCTCGAACCGGTCGGGCGACACGCTTTGCCCAGCCAGACAGTCAAGACAGGCTTGCAGGCCCAACCAGTCAGCATAGGTCGGGACGATGACCGACACCTGCGGTGTCATTCCAATCCGATCCCCCGCACGCGCACCGTATTCACGTCAGATGACGCCGGGCGGGAAACAAGGTCAAGACGAGAAGACCGCAAGCCCCGCGCCAAAGACGCGACGCAGGGCAGGTTTTGCTGCACCGATTTAGACCTTGGCAAACCGCAGATAGGGCAGCCGGATGTCCAGATCGCCAAAGCGTTCCTTGGCCTGGTCGTTGTTCAGCGCAAGCGCCACGATCACATCCTGCCCCGGCACCCAGTTGGCCGGGGTTGCCAGCGGCACGCCATCAGTCTTCTGCACCGCATCCAGCGCCCGCAGGATTTCCGCGAAGTTGCGGCCCACGCTCATAGGATAGGTCATCGTCAGCCGCACCTTCTTGTCTGGCCCGATGATGTACACCGTCCGCACCGTCGCCGAATGCGCCGGAGTACGGCCTTCCGTCGGCAGGTAATAGTCGGCGGGCAGCATGTCATAGGCCTTGGCGACCGTAAGGCTGGTGTCGTCGATGATCGGAAAATCGGCCGGGGCGCCGCCGAAGGCCTCAATGTCTCGCTTCCACTTCTCGTGGTCGGCCTTGCCGTCGACCGAGACGCCGATAACCTTAGTCTTGCGCGCCTTCCACTCGGCGGCAAGCTGAGCGACCGCGGCGAACTCGGTCGTGCAGACCGGGGTGAAGTCACGGGGATGGCTGAAGATGATGCCATAGCTATCCCCCAGCCAGTCGTGAAACTTGATTTCGCCCGCAGTCGAGTCGGCGGTGAAATCGGGGGCAATGTCGTTGATGCGGACGGCCATGAGAACCTCGCTTAGGTGGGAATCGGCTTCGACAGGAACATAGGCGATGCGGAAAAAGGTTTCATCCCCTGCCGCAAAAAGCCCATGAAATAGGAACGTGCTTCCAGGGATGTTGCCAAAGACAGCACGAATATTCCAATGCCTGGGTTAGTCGAAGGTTCCGGTCACCCGGCCCAGCAACATGAAGGCCCGCGCTGTCCGGGTATCGCCCAGATCGGCCAGTTCGGTGTCGGTCGCATTTGGCTCAAACCCTGCGACCGTCTTGTCGAAGGCGCGCAGGAAATGGTGCGCTGCATCCCGGAACACCGGGTCGGCCTTCATCCGTCCCGCCGTCAGCGCAAGCGAGGTGCGGTCCCGGATGCCGCCCAGGCCAGCGATCGAGCGGCCCCTTTCTCCGGCAGCAAAGCGTCGCCACAGGTCGGGACGCGACAGGTCGGGCTTCAGATCGTCCATGTAGATGCCGTCCTGGCTAAGCAGCGTCAGCACATCCTGTGCCGCACGGATCAGCTTGGCCACTGTCCGGTCTTCCAGGGCCAGCCGCAGCGCGCGAAAGCCATCCTTGTCCTCGGGCGATTCCGGAAAGTTCAGGGCGCGGATGAAGTCCGCCACTGAAAGCGGCGGGCGCGCCTCCTCTGGCGGTGTGCCCAGGGCCAGCGCGGCCTGCTCTGCCGCGGGTTCCGGCTGTGGTTTGGCCAGCGCCACCTTGCGATCCGCCGATGGCACCGAAAGCCCGGCGTCGCGTCGCGAGGTGAAGGTGGCCAGCACCGTTTCGGCCTGTTTCGTGGCGGCGGCGATCTCGTCGATCTTGCGTTCGACCGAAGGCTTCAGGCCCGCTGGCTGCTGGCTCTGGGTCTGCACATAGCTGGCCCGCATCGCATCGACCGAGGCTTGCAGCCGCGCCGCCTCGGCCCGCAGCGCGCGCACCGACCGCAGCGTGATGACGACCACCCAGATCAGCGCCACGGGAAGGAAGACCATCAATACGGTCATGACCAGGCCCAGTGTCCGGGTCTCGCTGCCAGGCGGCGAGATGAGGACATAGGCCAGGATAAGCACGGCCCAGACCAGACTGAGGACCACGCCGCCGATTTCCAGGCCACGTCCCGGCTCGGCGTCGAAAGGGGCCGGGGTTGGGCCCAGGCCTGTTTCCTTCCGCGGTGGTTGCAGTTCGGGTTTCATCAGGGCATCCCCTGAGGTCAGACATAACGGACAGTCAGGATTTCGTAGGACCGGGTGCCCCCTGGGGTCTTTACTTCGATGCTGTCCCCCTCATCCTTGCCGATCAGGGCACGGGCCAGGGGTGAGCGGATGTTCAAAAGGCCATTCTCGATGTCGGCTTCGGTCTCGCCGACGATCTGATAGGTCTTCTCGTCACCGTTGTCCTCGTCGGACAGGGTGACCGTCGCGCCGAACTTGATCGGGCCGGACAGGCGGCTGGGGTCGATCACATCGGCTTTGGACAGGATGCCTTCAAGCTCCTTGATCCGGCCCTCGATAAAGCCCTGCTTTTCGCGCGCCGCATGGTACTCGGCATTCTCCGACAGGTCGCCATGTTCCCGCGCTTCCGCGATGTCGCGGATGATCGCCGGACGGTCGACCGTCTTCAGTTGCTTGAGTTCGGCGTCCAACGCGTCGAACCCGCGCCGGGTCATCGGAATCTTTTCCATCGGCCTTCCACATCAAAGAAAGAAGTCACGGACCGGTTCACGGTCCATGACTTCCAGCACCTCTCAAGTCACCAGACCCGATAGACCCCGCAAATGCAAGGGGCATGCCGCAGGCGATGGGCGGGCTGTCGCCACCGGGACAGAAAGTTTTCCGTCTCACATGCCCTTGTGGCGTGATGTTGCGTCACGGTTGACCTTGGGTCCGCCTTCCGGCAACAGGAACACCGCAAAAAGCCAGCGTTTCAGGGGTGGGCGGGGCTGCCCGGGAAGGACAAGCGATGACTGCGATCCAGCGCGAGAAGATGGACTATGACGTCGTGATCGTGGGCGCGGGGCCTGCGGGCCTCTCGGCGGCGATCCGGCTGAAACAGCTGGACCCGGAACGCTCGGTCGTCGTGCTGGAAAAAGGGTCCGAAGTCGGGGCGCATATCCTGTCGGGTGCGGTGCTGGACCCATCGGGCCTGGATGCGCTGCTGCCCGACTGGCGGTCGATGGGTGCGCCGATCAAGACCGAGGTGCGCGAGGACAACTTCTACCTCCTCGGCCCCGCCGGGCAGGTCCGCATCCCAAACTGGCCGATGCCGCCCCTGATGTCGAACCACGGCAACTACATCGTCTCGATGGCCAACGTCTGCCGCTGGATGGCCGGGGTGGCGGAGGGAGATGACAAGGTCGTCGGCGTCGTCGCCGGCGAATTCGGCCGTGACCCCGAGACGCGTGAGCCCGGGCCTTCCTACGAACCCGGCATGGAGTTGCGCGGCAAGTACGTGTTCCTGTCCGAAGGCGTCCGCGGCAGCCTCGCGAAGCAGGTCATCGCCAAATACGACCTGTCGAAAGGCCACTGCCCGCAGAAGTTCGGCCTTGGCATGAAGGAAATCTGGGAGATCGACCCCGCCAAGCACCGTGAAGGCACCGTCACCCACACGATGGGCTGGCCCTTGGGCAAGAACGCCGGGGGCGGGTCGTTCATCTATCATCTGGAGAACAACCAGGTCTACGTCGGCTTCGTTGTGCACCTGAACTACGAAAACCCCCACCTCTACCCCTACATGGAGTTCCAGCGCTTCAAGCACCACCCGATGGTCGCTGAACTGCTGAAGGGCGGCAAGCGCGTGGCCTACGGCGCCCGCGCGATCAGTGAAGGCGGTTGGCAGTCGATCCCGAAGATGGTTGCCCCCGGCGTGGCCCTCCTCGGCTGCTCGGCGGGTCTCGTGAACGTCCCCCGCATCAAGGGCAACCACAACGCGATGCTGTCCGGCAAGGCCGCCGCCGAGGCCGCCCATGCCGCCATCACCGCCGGCCGTGCCAGCGATGAACTGACCGCCTACGAGACCGAAGTCCGCACCGGCGCCATCGGCAAGGACCTCAAGAAGGTCCGCAACGTCAAGCCCTTGTGGTCCAAGTACGGCCTTGTCGCGAGCCTCATGGGCGGGGGCATCGACATGTGGCTGAACACCGTGGGCCTGACCGCCTTCGGCACCCTGAAACACGGGAAGTCCGACGCTGCCGCCACCGGCAAGGCCCGCGACCACAAGCCGATCGACTACCCGAAACCCGATGGCAAGCTCTCGTTCGACCGGCTGACCAACGTCGCCTTCTCCTTCACCAACCACGACGAGGCGCAGCCCGCCCACCTCGTGCTGAAGGACCCCTCCATCCCGATCCAGGTCAACCTGCCGACCTATGCCGAACCCGCCCAGCGCTATTGCCCGGCGGGCGTCTATGAGGTTCTGGGCGAGGGCCAGGACGCGACCTTCCGGATCAATTTCCAGAACTGCGTCCACTGCAAGACCTGCGACATCAAGGACCCGTCGCAGAACATCAACTGGACTACGCCAATGGGCGGGGGCGGCCCAAACTACCCCAACATGTGACGCCTCACGCAAGCGTGTTTCCATTTGCACGGCGGGCGGTCCGGGTCAGGACTGCCCGCATTGCCTTAAACCCGTCCTCCCGCTAGCTTTTGCCAAAGCCTTCGGAGGACCACATGCCCCACGCCGCCCGCATCCTGTCTGCCCTTGCGCTGGCCGCAGTCCTTGGCACGCCAGCCCGGGCCGAGGATGGCGATGCCGGGGCCTATCTTGCCGCCCGCATTGCCGAAACCGAGAATGACTTTCGCGCCGCCGCAGGGTGGTACGGCAAGGCGATCCTGGCCGATTCCGACAGCCCGCGCCTTCTGGAAGGCGCGATCCTTGCCGAACTGGGGAACGCCGACTTTCCGCTCGCCATCGAAGCGGCCAAGCGCCTGAAGGGTCTGAACGACGAACCAAGCCAGCTTGCCGAATTCGCGCTGATTGCCGATGAGGCGCAGCGTGAGGACTACGCCGCCATCCTTGCTGCAGAAGCGAACGGTCGCGACCTGGGTGAATTGGTCAATTCCCTGACCGAAGCTTGGGCCAAGGTTGGCCAGGGCAGCATGTCCGATGCGATTGCCGAGTTCGATGCCCTGACCGAAACCGAAGGGCTTGAAGCCTTCGGCTACTACCACAAGGCGCTGGCTCTTGCCTCGGTCGGCGATTTCGAAGGGGCCGACGAAATCCTGTCCGGACGCGCGGCAGGGCCTATCTTCGTGATGCGGCGGGGGATCTTCGCCCATGCGCAGATCCTCAGCCAGCTGGAACGCAATGCCGATGCGCTGGCCCTGCTTGACCGGTCCTTCGGCACCGATCCAGACCCGGTGGTCGATGCCCTGCGGCTCCGGCTGCAGGCGGGCGAGCCCATTCCCTTCGACACGGTGCGCAACGCGCGCGACGGGATTGCCGAGGTGTTCTTTACCGTCGGCACGGCTCTGAACGGCGATGCCGATCCGGTCTACACCCTCTTGCACCTGCGTGTTGCCGGCTATCTGCGGCCCGACCATACCGATGCAATCCTCCTGACCGCCGATGTGCTGGAAACCCTGGGTCAGCACCAGCTTGCGGCCGAAACCTATGCCACCTTCCCGCCCGATGACCCGAATTACGTCTCTGCCGAAATCGGTCGGGCCGGGTCCTTGCGCTCGGACGGCAAGGCGGATGCCGCGATTGAGGCGCTGCAGGTTCTGGCGCGCAGCCACGGCAACCTCGTATCGGTCCAGTTTGCCCTGGCCGACATGCTGCGGCTGGAGGAACGGTTCGACGAGGCCGAAATCGCCTATACTGCGGCCATCGACCTTCTGCCCGAAGTGACCGAGGATGATTGGGTCCTGTTCTTCTACCGGGGCATCTGTCACGAACAGTCCAAGGACTGGGCCGCCGCCGAGGTCGATCTGCGCCGCGCCATCGAACTGAACCCGACGCAGCCGCAGGTGCTGAACTATCTGGGCTATGGCCTCGTGGATCGGGGTGAAAAGCTCGAAGAAGCGCTGGGGATGATCGAAAAGGCCGTCGCCGGGGCGCCTCAGGAAGGCTACATCATCGACAGCCTCGCCTGGGCCTATTTCCGTATGGGTCGCTACGAAGAGGCGCTGGAACCCATGGAACGCGCGGTCCAGCTGGAAAAGTTCGATCCGATCGTCACGGACCATCTGGGCGACGTCTACTGGATGGTCGGACGCAAGCTTGAGGCGCGCTTCCAGTGGCGCCGCGCCCTGTCCTTCGAGCCGACCGAGAAGGACGCCGAACGCATTCGCCGCAAGCTTGAGGTCGGTCTTGATGCCGTGATGGCGGAAGAGGCTGGCAAGGCTCCGGCGGCTGTTGAAGCGGCCGAGAACAACGATTGACCGTTTCGGACAGACCGGTTGATGAATTCGCGCCGGCAAAGATCAACCTTTGCCTTCACGTGACCGGTCGCCGGGCCGACGGCTACCATCTCTTGGACAGTTTCGTTGTCTTCGCCGGTGCCGGCGATCAGGTCACCGTGTCGCCAGGTCGCGGTCTGTCGCTGGCCCTGGACGGGCCCGAGGCCGGGTCGCTTTCGGGTGAAGCCGACAATCTGGTCATGCGTGCGGCGCGTGCCATGGGGGTGACCGATACTGCCTTGGCGCTGTGGAAGACGTTGCCGATTGCGTCCGGGATCGGCGGGGGTTCTGCCGATGCTGCAGCCACGTTGCGGGCCCTGTCGCGGTTGACTGGTATTGGGCTACCCGATGCCGGGACCGTCCTGGCGCTGGGCGCGGATGTGCCGGTCTGCCTGGCGGGCCGACCGGTCCGGATGCAGGGGGTGGGCGAGGTCATGACCGCGCTCCCTCCGCTTCCTCTGCTCTGGATGGTCCTCGTCAACCCGCGCGTGCCCGTCTCAACCCCGCAGGTCTTTGCGGCGCTGACCTCCCGCGACAACCCTCCCGTTCCCGCGCTGCCGACTGCGGCCCTGCGCACGGCGGCGGGCCTTGCTGACTGGCTGGCCCGGGAAACCCGGAACGATCTTGCGGCCCCCGCCCGCCAGGTAGCACCGATACTGTCCGTCGTGCAGGACGCTCTCGCGTCGACCCCAGGCTGCCTGCTGGCGCGCATGTCCGGTTCGGGCGGCACGCATTTCGGCCTCTTCGCCAGCGAGGCCGATGCCTTTGCCGCGGCTCGGGCCCTGACGACCGACCACTCCGCCTGGTGGATTGCTGCGGCCCCGGTCCTGCCGGGCTGATGGGGGTCTTACCCCGGCTGGCAGAGCCGCAGTCGTGGTTAAGGGATCGTAACTGTCCACAGCCAAGTCATTGAAATTACTATCTTTGGTTCACCTGTCCACGCGTGGACACCTAGAAATAGCTCCGTACCAGAGCCCCCGTAATCAAGGCCCATCCGTCCGCCACTACGAAGAAGACCAGCTTGAACGGCAGCGAGACCACTGCGGGCGGCACCATCATCATCCCCATCGACATCAGGATCGCCGCGACCACGAGGTCGATGATCAGGAACGGCAGGAAGATCATGAATCCGATCTCGAACGCCCGCTGAATCTCGGACAAAAGAAACGACGGCACCAAAAGCGACAGTGGCGCCTCAGCCGGGGGAACGGGTGCGGTGGGTCGCAGGTCGGCCAGCGTTGCGAACGTCTCGGGATCGACCCGCAGCGCCATGAATTCCCGGAATGGCAGGATTGCGGCCTGCAAGGCCGGGGCAACCTCCATCTGCCCGGTCGTCATCGGCTCGATCCCGGTGACCCAAGCCTCGGTAAAGACCGGGTCCATCACATACCAGGTTAGGAACAGCGCCAGACTGATGATCAGCATGTTGGGCGGGGCCTGCTGCAGACCGATGGCTTGCCGAAGGATCGACAGGACGGTGACGATAAAGGGAAAGCAGGTCACCATCACCGCAAGGCCCGGCACGATGCTGAGAACCGTGATCAGCAGCAGCAGTTGAACCGAACGCAGCGAGAGCGAGTTCCCCTCGCCCCCTAGATCAATCGACAGCTCCTGCGCCATGGCCGGGGAGGCCATGAGCAGAAGTCCGATCACTATGGCCGGAATCCGGCTCACAAGCCACCGCGTAGGTTTGCTACCTCGGTCAGTCGGACGGCAAGTTGTCCGGCATTCTCTCCGTCCAGTTCCGTCAGCTCTCCCCGTGCAATCAACCGGTCGCCGACGTACAGCTCCACCGGATCGTCCACCCTACGGTCAAGCTGCAGAACCGCGTCCTTCGACATACGAAGCAAGTCGCGCACCAAAGGGCGGGCGCGACCGACCGAGATGGTCACCTCGATCGGGACCTGGCTGAAAGGGTTGGAGTCGGCGAGGTCTTCCATGGCACGGTTTCCTACTTGGTGAGGTTGAAAAAGGCGCGGACAGCTGTGGTGATGTCCGCCGTGACCTGCGTCAGGTCGACCTTGGTTTCCGCCGTGCCCATGCGGATATAGACCTGACCTTCGGCAAGAGTTGGCTCTTCCTCGATCCGGAGGGGCAGGCCTGTTGCCTGGGCGATAAGGGTTTCCACCCGGTCACGGGCTGCGGGGTTCAGAACCAGGGTCAAGGGGGCCTCGGACATTTCGTCTGCCAGGGGCGTCAGCGCCTGTAGAACCGTCGGAGCGAGAGCCTCGCGCGCAACCTCAGGCAAGAGCCGATTGGTCATTTCCAGGATCAGCGGACGGATTGCCTGCAGCACATGGCTACGCGCATCCTGAAAGGTGAAGGCAAGGCTCTGCAGGTTGCGGGCCAGATCGGCCTTGATCTTGGACTGGTCGTCCGCCTGGGCGGCCACAGCGTCCTCCCACCCGGCGGAGTAACCCTGCTCGAAAGACGCGACCTTGGCCTCGTCCAGGGCGCTGGCCTCGACCAGGGGTTGCGGTGTCCCGTCGCTGGACGTCACTGTGTCGAAGACTTCAAGCCGAAGTGCGGGCATCAGGCGCGCTCCTCGTCTGCTTCCATCCAGCCGCGCAGAATTTCAATGGACTCTGTCTGACGTTGCTCGATCAGGCGCCGCAACCGGGTGGCCGGGTCATCTTCGACGGTCCCTTCGGCGGGCGCCGCACTGCCGTAGCCGTCGTAGACAAAGCTGCTGTCAACCTCACCTTCAAGCGCCTGACCGCGGAACTCTGGTCCGGACGGCAAGGCGAGCGTCGGTTCGGGAGCCGCCAGAGCGGGCCGGGCAGCCGAGGTCAGGATCGGACGGATGACGAACAGCCCAAGAACAAGCGCCACGATTGCCAGAACCGCTGTCTGAACCAGCGACATGATGTCGAGAGGCCCAAGTGTCGGAAAGATCCCGGCTGCAGCCACGGTCGGGTCTTCAACGGGCAGGGCCTGGAACTCCAGGCTCTTGAGCGTAAGCACATCGCCGCGCGCTTCGTCCAGACCCACGGCCGAGGCGACAAGTTCGCGAAGGGCGGCCATTTCCTCTTCCGGGCGGGGCTCCCATGTCCGGGTTCCGTCGGCGGCGATGGTGACGACGCCGTCTACCATCACGGCGACCGTCATGCGCCGGACACCACCCGGGCCGCGCAGAACTTCCCGCTGGGTCTCGGATACTTCATAGTTTACCCGCTCACGGGTTTCAGAGTTCTGGCTTTGCCCCTGCGCTCCACCGGCCGCGTCACCCTCGGGCAGGTTTGAGGCAACGGTCACATCGCCGCCGGGTTCGGTCGATGAGCCGGTTCGCTCTTCGGTTTCCGAGGAAATGGCGACCCGACCCTGGGGATCGAAGACACGCTCGGTGATTTGCTCGCGTTCCTGGATCAGGTCGACAGAGACCTCGACGACAGCACGGCCTGGTCCGACCCGGGCAGCAAGCAGCCGTTCGACATTCCCCTTGATAAGCGCAGCCCGGTCGGCGGCATCGGTGCCGGACAATTCGTTTTCCTGTCCGCCAATCAACCCGGCAACCGTGTCGATGATCTGCACCGAATCGGGTGTCATGCCCGCAACGGCACTGGCCACCAGATGCCGGATGGCCCTGGCCTGAGCCTCGGACAGTGTGCCGCCCGAGGTGGTCAGCGTGACCGAGGCACTGGCCTGGGTTTCCGGCTGGAACGCGCGGGTCGGCGCGCTGGCGATGTGGACGCGTGCGGCCTTGATCTGCGGCATGGCCAGAAGGGTTCGTGCAAGCTCGCCCTCCTTGGCCCGCCAGTATGCGGCATCGAACATTTGCGACGTTGTGCCGAAGCCCGACAGCGTATCGAGAAGCTCGTATCCACCGCCACCAGCCGTGGGCAGACCCTCAGACGCCAGCGCCATACGAAGGCTGTCGCGTTGCGTGGCGTCGACAAAGATCGAATCGCCCCTGATTTCATGGATGACCCCCCGCTGTTCCAGCGCGGCGACGACTTCGCCGGCGGATGATGGTTCGAGGCCCGCATAAAGCAGGGCCATCTCGGTCTGCCCGGCGATACGCGAGAGAGTAAGGACAGCCGCAAACATCGCGACTGTAGCGCCGATGATGATGATCCTGCGGCGCAGGTCGAGGGCGGACCAAGTGGCAATCACGTTCTGCAAGGCGATTCTCCGCATCCGGCGCTTCTGCCGGTGCCCAACGAATGACCGGTGTCGCTTAACAATCGGTTAGTGACCTTTCGCATAATGTTCCCCTGTCCCGGAAATGGAGACGGACGTGACAGTTGCAGAAGCAGATCTTGAAACTGCCCCCAAGAAATCGTCGAAAAAGCCAATCCTGATTGGTCTTGTGCTGGCTCTGGTACTGGGCGGCGGCGGGTTCTACGCCACTTGGTCCGGGCTGATTCTCGGGGGCTCCGACCAACATGAGGAAGAGGGGGCAAAGCCGACGCCGCTTGCCGGGATAGCCTTCGTGCCGCTGGACACGATGGTGCTGTCGCTGGCACCGGATTCGGGCAGCGACCACTTGCGCTTTACCGCTCAGGTCGAGGTGGTCGATAGCGCAGAGGCGGATGTGACCTTGCTGAAGCCGCGCATTCTGGATGTTCTGAACAGCTATCTTCGGGCGATCGACACGGCGTCGATCGAGGATCCGAAGGCGATGGCCCGGCTTCGCGCCCAGATGCTGCGCCGGGTTCAGGTCGTCACCGGCGAGGGTCGGGTGCGCGACCTTCTGATCACCGAATTCGTACTGAACTGAGGGACTGAGATGGATCTGATCGCTGATATCCTTTTGGTGGCCGGGTCATTCGGGGCGGCAGTCTACTGCTATGTCCTGGCGACGCGGCTCAAACGGTTCACGACCCTGGAATCCGGAATGGGCGGTGCCATTGCAGTGCTTTCGGCGCAGGTCGACGACATGACTGTCGCACTTGAGAAAGCCCGCAGTGCGGCGAATGGCTCGGCCGAGAGCCTGGAGGCCCTGACGGCGCGGGGAGAGGCGGTGGCGCGGAAGCTGGAGCTTCTGGTCGCGTCACTGCATGACCTGCCAGAACCCAAGCCTGCCGCCGCGCGGCCCCAGCCCGTTGAACCTCAGGAGGAAGAACGTCGCATGCGGTTTGTGCGGCGCAGGTCGCCACGAGAGACGATGGAGGCCGCAGAATGAGCCGCCGCGCCGGGCGCGGGGCGCTGTTCATTGTGGCAATGCTCTTTGCCACCTCTGGGGCCTTGCGGGTTGGATCAAGTGTCGGAACGGCCCTGGCACGGACCGAAGACGAGCCGGAGATTGCCGCCGCTCAGGCAACCTGCGAACCGCCAGAGGCCCTTGCGGCGGCCCTGTCCGAACGCGAGGCGCGGCTGGCTGAACGGGAGGCCGCGCTGAACGACCGGCAGGCGGCCCTTGCGCTGGCGGATACTGCAATCACAGAACGGATGGCCGAGTTGCAGGCAATTGAGGAGGAGCTGCGCGCGACCCTTGCATTGGCGGATGGTGCTGCCGAAGCGGATATCGAAAGGCTGACAGCGGTTTACCAGGCGATGAAACCAAAGGACGCCGCAGCGCTGTTCGAGACGATGTCCCCGGAGTTTGCGGCGGGATTCCTGGGCCGGATGACGCCGGACGCGGCCGCCGCAATCCTTTCCGGGATGTCCGCGGAGGCGGCCTATGGGATCAGCGTGATCGTCGCCGGTCGGAATGCCAGCGCTCCAAAGGAATAGGGCCGTGGTGACGGAGTCTTAACCCGTCGTTCGCATAGTGGGCCGGTCAGGCAACAGGGGTCACCATGCTCGGCTTCGTCGGCATCGTAGTTATTCTAGTCATGGTCTTCGGCGGATATGTACTGGCCGGGGGCAAGATGGGGATCATCCTCAAGGCACTGCCATTCGAGATGATCATGATCGGCGGCGCAGCCATTGGCGCCTTCCTGATCTCGAACGACATGGCGGCAGTAAAGCACACGCTGAAGGACATCGGAAAGGTCTTCAAGGGACCAAAGTGGAAGCCGGATGACTACCGCGATCTTCTGTGCCTTTTGTTTGAACTCATCCGGTTGGCCCGCGCGAACCCCGTCGCTCTGGAAGAACATATCGAATCGCCCGATACATCCGCGATCTTTTCCAAATATCCCCGGATCCAACACGATCATGAGGCTCTGGACCTGATCTGTGACACACTGCGCGCGGCGTCGATGAACTATGACGACCCCCACCAGGTCGAAGAAGTTCTGGACAAACGGATGGAGGCAACCCTTCACCACGCGATGCATTCCAGTCATGCGCTGCAGACCGTCGCTGACGCGCTTCCCGCTCTGGGTATCGTTGCTGCCGTTCTGGGCGTGATCAAGACGATGGGGTCGATCGACCAACCGCCAGAGGTTCTGGGCAAGATGATCGGCGGCGCCCTGGTCGGAACCTTCCTTGGGGTGTTCCTTGCCTATGGGCTGATGGGGCCTTTCGCGTCGCGTGTGAAGGCGGTCGTTGAGGAAGACATACACTTTTACCAGTTGATCCGCGAGGTCTTGATCGCGAACCTGCACCGCCATCCGGCCAACATCTGCATCGAGGTCGGTCGCCAGAACACCCCCCATCACGTGCGTCCCGGGTTCAGCGAGCTTGAAGAAGCGATGCGTAATCTCAAGCAGGATGCCGCATGATCCGGATCGCGACTCTCTTCCTTTGGCTTGCAGGCCCGGCGGTTGCGGAAACGGCCCGGGTGATCTCGGGCGAACACGCGGACTTTACTCGTTTGGTGGTCGAGCTGCCGCAGGCGGACGGCTGGACCGTCGGTCGCACCCCCATCGGCTACGGCTTCGCCGTACAGGACACTGATCAGCCCGAGTATGACCTGTCCGCCGTCTGGCAGCGTATTCCCCGGACTCGACTTCAGGCCCTGCGCGTAGACCCCGAAACGGGCACGCTGGAGCTGTCGCTTGCCTGTCCCTGCCACGTCTTCCCGTTCGAGTATCAGCCTGGAATGGTCGTCCTTGATATCCGGGAGGGCGAAGCGCCCGCCGGTTCGGTCTTTGAAATGGCCCTGATGATTGACCGCACAGATCAGGCCGATCCAGGCCCGGTGCCGCCGCAGCCTCTTGGCGGGTACGACTGGCTTGACGCGGATGGCCCAGACCAGATGCCAAATGGTGCTGCGGATCTCGCCTTGGGATATGACGTAGGCGGACCTGACCTCGGTCCGCTGCGGGACGCCCTGCTGCGACAGATCAGTCGAGGAGCAGTCGACGGGGTGGTCGATATGGACCTTCCAAACAAGATTAGCCTGCCCGATGACGACACGGCGCAGGATCTGGATCGCGCGCGGATCAGTTTGGGCGAGCTGCCAGGACTTGTGATCCTTGATGGTCGTGCGACGCCTGAAGATCGCCCTGATGCCGACCTGACCTGCCTCCCTGATGCAGTTTTTTCTCTGGCCGAATGGGGTGAGGGCCGACCGCCGCTCGATTTGCTGGCCGAAGCGCGCGCCGGGCTTTTTGGCGAGTTCGACCTTCTTCAGGAAGAGGAAGCCTTGCGGTCGGTGCGACTTCACCTTTACCTCGGCTTCGGGGCCGAGGCACTCCAATATGCAGACCTGGTCCCGACCCCTGTGCCAGACGAACTGGCGGTCCTGAAATCTTTGGCGCGGCTGATCGACGGAGAACCTGATCCCGCGACCCCCTTTGCACGGATGACCGGCTGTGACGGCGCGGTGGCAATGTGGGCAGCATTGGCGCACGACCAGTTGCCGACAGCAGAACCTGCAAACACGGATGCGATGGTGCGCGCTTTTCAGGCGCTGCCCCCGCATTTGCGGCTTCACCTGGGGGAGCGGCTTGCCGATCTAGTTAGGGACCGCGATCCAGATGCGGCAAGGATGATCCGCGATGCCATGGAGCGCACGCCCGATGTATCACCAGGGACCGTGGCGCTGCTTGATGCTAAGGCCGATCTGCAGGCAGACCGGCCCGAAGAGGCGCTGGCCCATGCAGAGGCGGCAATTGCCGAAGGAGACGCTGGACTGGATAGCCTGATCGCCTTGGTCGAGGCGCATTTTCAATCGTCCACCCCTCTTTCACCGGACATTGCCGAGACGCTGCTGTCTATGGCCGAGGAGGCAGAGGGCGGGCCGGAGAGGCCTGAAGTGAACCGGGCCCTTGCCCTTGCCTTGGCTCTGTCTGGTCAGTCCGGCGATGCTCTGGCCATCGCAGGGGAAGCGTCTGATGACGTCTGGCGAGTGCTGTCGAAGCGGGCGACGGATGGCGACCTCTTGCTGCATGCGGTCCTTCCGGACGAAGTCGCAGTCCCGGTCACGGACGAAGATGTATCGGCCGCGATTGCACAAAGACTGTCCGACCTTGGCTTTGCAGAGGCTGCGCTGGCCTGGCTTGGCCCGGTGGGTTTGTCTGACAGCGAGGAGCGCAGACTGCTTGCTGCTCGCGCTGAACTCGCCAGCGGAGATGCGCGCCAGGCACTGACACTTGTGACTGGGCTAACATCGGAGGAAGCGGCGCTTTTGAGAGCCGAGGCGCAGGCGGGGCTTGGGGCCTACGACGCCGCGAAGTCGGGGCTTCAGGCGGCCGGACGAACCGATGATGCGGCCCGACTGGCGGCCTGGGAGGCCGATTGGGCCGAACTTGGCGCGATCGGGTCGGAACCTTGGGCAGCCGCTGCCGCCTACGCCTCCCCCGTTCCCGTGCCAGAGGCCGGCGCCCTTGCCCGGGGCGCGTCCGCCCTCGACAGCAGCTCGGCCACGCGTGAGGCGATCGCAGCCTTGCTTGCGACCGTTCCTGCTGCAAATCCCTGATTTGGTAACGCTTTGGCAAGGGTAGCAGACTATTCTGACCAGGTCTGGCAGAACGCCACGGTCCTGAGAGTAGCATGCCACAGATCCGCCACTTGTCCCTACTGACTCTGTTCCTGAGTCTTGATGCCTCTGCTGTGACTGCGGGACTGGACCCATCGGGCCTTTGCACGCAGGCGGCCCAGACCGCTGCGGAAGCAACGGGAGTTCCGTTTGAAGTCTTGCTGGCTGTTTCGGTTGTCGAGACCGGACGCGATCATCGGCCCTGGCCATGGACTGTCAACCTGGGCGGGGACGGGCGCTGGTTGGATACTGCAGAGGAAGCCAGTGAACTCGTCGATGCAGCTCTGGCGGGGGGGGCAACCAACATCGACCTCGGTTGTTTTCAGCTGAACTACCGGTGGCATGCGCCCGCATTTGCCTCGGTCGAGGATATGCTCGATCCTGACCAGAATGCTCGCTACGCCGCCGAGTATCTGGCCGGCCATTTCGCGCAAACCGGTGACTGGGCGCTGGCCGCAGCCGCCTATCACTCGGCAACGCCGGAACATGCTGACCGGTATCGCGCACGTTTCGAGGACACGCTTGCCGGCTTCGACGGTCTTGACCCCACGCTGTCAGAATTGCCCGATACGGCCCGATTGAACCGCTTTCCGCTGCTGGTCGCCGGTTCAAGCGGCCGCAACGGGTCGCTCGTGCCGACCGGTTCGGGCGGTCTGCCCCTGATCGGGGGGTCCTGACATGCCGGGTGGCCTGACGGTTGCAAACCTGTTCCGACCGACCGTCCTGCTTGCACTCGGCCTTATGGCCGTAATCGTCATGATGATCCTGCCAATCCCGGCCTGGTTGCTTGACCTGGGCCTGGCGGTGTCCTTTGCGTTGGCCATACTGATGCTGACGGTGACGCTGTTCATCGATCGCCCGCTCGATTTTTCGGCCTTCCCGACGATCCTCCTGGCCTCGCTCCTGCTGCGCTTGGCGCTGAACGTGTCATCAACCAAGCTCATCATCTCGCAGGGCCACACCGGAACCGATGCTGCGGGTCATGTGATTGAAGGATTTGCCGAATTCATCATGGGGGGCGACCTGATCCTGGGGCTAGTGATCTTTGTCGTCCTGTTGATCGTAAACTTCATGGTGATCACCAAGGGTGCGGGCCGGATGGCAGAAGTCGGGGCCCGCTTTGCCCTGGATGGTCTGCCGGGCCGCCAGCTGGCCATTGATGCCGACCTGTCCGCAGGGGCGATCGATCATGCTGAGGCAAAGCGGCGGCGCGAGACCGAACTGGCTGAGACGACGTTTTTCGGCTCACTCGATGGTGCGTCAAAGTTCGTCAAGGGCGATGCGATTGCAGGACTGCTGATCACCGTACTGAACATCGTTGTGGGTTTGTGCGTGGGCCTGTTCGTCCATGGCCTCGACGCGTCCGAGGCCTTCCGGACCTACACGATCCTGACAGTGGGCGATGGTCTGGTCAGCCAGATCCCGGCGGTCATCATCTCGGTCGCGGCGGCCTTGCTCTTGGCAAAGGGCAATCAGAAAGGGGCGGCCGACGTTTCGTTCTTTGCTCAGCTTGGAAACTACCCCGCCGCCCTGGGCACTGTGGCAGTGCTTATGGCGCTTTTTGCCATCGTACCCGGCATGCCGTTCCTGCCCTTCATACTGGCAGCCAGCGTTTTGGGGGGCCTGGCCTTGCTTCGCAGCCGCCGCACTGTGCGCGACCAAGTAATGCCTGCCGCCGAGGCAGAGCCCGCCCGGGCGCGATCCATTGGTGATGTGCTCGACTTCGATGACATCCACATCGAATTTGCGCCAAATCTGGTTGCGATGGTGCTTGATCCAGCGACAGGCCTTGACGGTCGCATCGGTAACATGCGCAACCATATCGCGTCCAATTTCGGCTTCATCTTGCCCGAAATCCGATTGACCGATGAGGCGTCCTTGACGCCTGGACAGTATCGAATCCGCCTGCAAGGCGTGGTCCGGGTGTCCGATCGCGTTTATCCAGACCGTGTTCTGGTTTTGTTGGGGGACGGGGCGCAGGCTCCGGACGGGCTGGATGTAAAGGAACCTGTCTATGGTGCACCGGCGCGCTGGATCCGCCCCGATCAGCAGGAAGATGCTGCCCTGTCCGGCCTGACCGTCGTCACCCCGACCGAAATGCTGGCGACCCATCTTCTGGAAGTGCTGAAGTCAAATCTGTCGCGTCTTCTGACGCTTCGCGGCTTGCGCCGCTTGCTGGATGAATTCGTTCGCCTGTCTGACCCTGCGCGGGCCGAGGCGAACCGCCGCCTCTTGGATGAACTCGTGCCGGAGAAGGTTCCGGTGGACCTGCTGCATGCTGTTCTGCGGCTTCTTCTGGACGAAAAAGTATCGATCCGGAACCTGCCCCTGATTTTGGAAGCGGTTGCCGAGGCGCGGAATCTTGGGGCGCCTGAAGCGATTTGCGAACATGTCCGGCAGCGGCTGGGCTTCCAGATCCTTGCGGAACTGAAGCGCCCGGACGGATCGGTCCCGCTGATCCAGTTGGCTCCAGACTGGGAGAAGGCGTTCAATACGTATCAGATCGATGGCGAGCGCGGGCTGCGCGACGTCGCCCTTCCGCCTGATCTGTTTGCACGCCTGGCAAACGGCTTGACCGAGCGGGTGAACCGCGCCGCCGAAACCGGCGTCTATCCTGCGCTTGTCACGTCAGTCACCCGGCGACGCTTCTTGCGGACGGTGGTGCAGGCGAAAGGGCTGCAGATGCCTGTCCTGTCCTATGAGGAAATCGGTACAGACGCGCGGCCAGCATTGATCGGACAGGTCCCGGCATGACGGACTTGATTGCCGATCTCAGCCAGCTTCTTGCGCTGTCCGAAGGTCTGGCCTGGGCGGCGGTTCTGGTCTTTCTGCGGGTCGGAGCGGTCGTTGCACTTATGCCTGGATTTGGCGATCAGGCTGTGCCGCAACGGGTCAAGCTTGCCATTGTGGTGGCCTTCACGCTTGTTCTTGCTCCACTGCTTGCGGACCGTCTTGCCGCCGGGGGACCCGAACCGGCGCTTGCCCCTTTGGCCGGAGAGGTGGCTGCGGGCCTGATCCTGGGGGTCGGCATGCGCCTATTCCTCCTGGCGCTCCAGACCGCAGCAGTGATCGTCGCCCAGGCCACAACGCTTTCGCAGATGTTTCCGGGTGCCACGCCAGAGCCGCAACCGGCGATCGGCAACCTGTTCCTCGTCGCGGGAATAGCCTTGTTTCTTGCCTCCGGTCTGCACCTGCGCAGCGTCGAGCTGATCCTTTTGTCCTACGATCTCTTTCCGCCCGGGGGGCTGCCGGGCGCAGCCGCAGCTGCAGACTGGTCCCTTGCCCTTGTTTCGCGGACCTTCAGTCTGGCCTTCACGCTGGCTGCCCCCTTTGTCATCGCTTCGATGATCTACAACCTTGCGCTTGGGGCCATCAACCGGGCTATGCCGCAGCTTATGGTGTCGATGGTAGGCGCCCCGGCGCTGACTTTAGGTGCCCTGGCACTGCTTGCGGTAGCCACCCCGGTGCTGCTGGTTGTCTGGCTACAAGCCTTCGAGGCCTACCTTGCCGATCCATTCGGGCACCAGCAATGAGCGAAGACACCGAAGACGCCGACGACAAGGAACACGAAGCCTCGCAGCACAAGCTGGACGAAGCCCGAAAGAAGGGCGACATCGCACGTTCGCCAGACCTGCTTGCCGCCGCCGCGACTGCGGGCTTTCTTCTTGCGGTCGTGTCCCTTGGCGGATGGGCGATTGCCCGTTCAGGAACAGCAGGGATGGTGCTTCTTGACCAGTCTGACCGGCTTTCGCAACTGATGACAACCGGATCTGGCGGTCCGCTGGCCGGTCTCTTGCTAGCGTTTGTCTTGCCACCCTTGGTCTTGCTTCTGCTGCCGCCGATCGCTGTCCTGGCAATGACGCTGGTGACACGGACATTCCTGGTTACGCCCGAACGCGTTGCTCCAAAGCTCAGCCGTATCTCGCCGATTGCCACAGCGAAGCACAAGTTCGGGCCGGAAGGGCTGATGGAATTCGCAAAAAGCAGCGTGAAGCTGGGTCTGGTCGCGGTCATTCTTTACGCGTTCCTTTCGGCCCGGCTGAACGAAGTGTTGTCAACAGTCTACATGTCGCCGGCCTTGTCAGCGGCGGTTCTGGCCCGGCTGACGATAGACTTCCTTCTGATCATCCTGGCGGTGACCATTGCGCTGGGAGGGGTAGACTACCTTTGGCAAGTTCATCTGCATCGACAGCGCAACCGGATGTCGCGCAAGGAAATGATGGACGAATACAAGGAAAGTGAGGGGGACCCACACCTGAAGGCAGCGCGGCGTCAACGCGCGCAGGAAGTTGCGACAAACCGCATGCTGGCCGATGTCGCCAGTGCCGATGTGGTGGTCGTGAACCCGACGCACTATGCCGTTGCGCTGAAGTGGGAACGTGGGTCGCGCGGCGCGCCGATTTGCGTCGCCAAGGGTGTGGACGAGATTGCCCGCGTCATTCGCGCAAGGGCTGCTGAGCACGGCGTGCCGATCCACAGCGATCCGCCGACAGCCCGGGCCATCTTCGCCACGGTCGACCTGGGCCAAGAGATCCGGTCCGAGCATTATCGGGCCGTTGCGGCCGCCATTCGATTTGCCGATGCGATGCGCCGGAAAGCGGGCCGCAAATGAGCCGGGCAAAGGATATCTTGCGGTTGCAGGACCTGGCGGCCTTGGTCCGCGACCATCAGCTCGCTCAGCTGCGTGACGCGGCAGCCCGCTGCGAGCAAAGCAAGATGCAGATCAGTGCACTGGAGCGAGAGCCAGCCGATGTCGGAACTGATCTTGTGGCAGCGGGGCTAATCGAACTGCGCTACCAGGCCTGGGCCGATGTCCGGCGGTCGGAGCTGAATGCCGTTCTTGCCCGCCAGACCGCCGATTGGTTGGCAGCCCGGGAGGAGGCGAGGACAGCCTTTGGCCGGTCCGAGGCCTTGCGGGCGGTTGCTTCCCGTCAGGTGTCTAGGAAATAGCGTGCCAGACGTGCCGGTTCGCTGTGTCGCTGCAAGAGTAGCCCAAGATCTCGGTGGCAGTCGCGTCAGCCTTCTGCGGTCGCGCGAATGCGCAAAGGCTTAGGCGAGTCCGCATCCTGGACTGGCTTTGGCAAACGCCATGCGTCGGGAGACGGCACAAGCCAGAGAGACGGGCAGAAGAGCTGTCAACGATAAACCAGATGTGTCAGTCCGCCGGTGCGATCGGCAGGATCACTGAAACGTCTAGGCCCAGTCCGCCCGGCCCTCGCCCAACCGAGAGACTGGCCCCCAATGCGCGGCTGATCTCGGCGACAATTGGCAGCCCAAGACCATGTCGCCCGGCCCGAAATCCCGTGGCTCCGATACCTGTATCAAGACGATCATGGAACCGGGCCAGGTCCTGATCGCTGAGAGGAAAGCCTGTATCGGTAACCGACAACCTCACCGATCCCGGACATGCCTCTTGCAGGTGGACGGTGACCAGTGCCCCGGCTGGGCAATGGGTCAGGGCGTTGTCGACCAGATTCCGGAGAAGTTCCCCCAGAAGCACCTCTTCGCTCCAGGCGGTTTGGTTGTCCGGACCCTCATAGCCAAGATCCTTTCCCAGACGGACCGCCTGCGGCAACAGGTCTGCAGTGACGTAGCGGGCTAACAACGCGACATCGACCGACTTTCGGTCAGGGCGGGTGCCCGTTGCTTCGATCTGGGCAAGGAGGAGAACCTGTTCCAGAACGCGCTCAATCCGGATCAGCGCAGCATCCGCCTTGTCAAGCGCCCCTCGCTGGTCGCCGCGATCGGGTCGGCCCGCCAGACCGACCTGAGCACGCGCCACGGTCAGGGGCGTGCGGATTTGATGGTTGACGGTGCTGGCAAAGTTCTGCAGCGCGGCCATAGCTGCGGACAGGCGCGACAGAAAGCCGTTCAGTGCGTCAAGAACTGGCAAAAGCTCGGCAGGCGCATCGTCGGCAATCCGCGTAAGGTCATGCGGCGCGCGGGCGGCAATCTGGCGGGACAGGCGGTCGAGCGGGCGCAGGGCATAGGTCGTGGCGGCCCATGCAACCAGGGCTGCGCCGACGATCAAGAGGGCGATCCGCAGCGCCGAGCGCGTGAGGATGGCCGAAGCAAGGGCATCACGGGCGCGTGTCGTTTCGGCGACGGTGACGCGAATGGGCAGAGTGCCCTCACCCGTCGTGATCTCACGCAGGATCGTCGCAGTACGGACGCGCGCCCCGCGATAATCAAGGTCGGCCAGACCGGTCGAGACGCTTGCCGAAACCGGGACCGTTGCAAGGTCCTCATAGCCCGTCAGCAAGCCTTGTGGCCCATCAACCCGGTAGAACACCTGATCCTGCGCCGTCGACGACAGCATGTCGAGGGCAGAGAAGGGAACCGAAATGGTCACCCCGCCCTGGGCATCGGCATCGACCCCTTCGGCAATGGACATGGCTGAACCAACAAGGACCCGGTCCGAAACATCGCGTGCAGTCCGCAGCGCTTCGATCCGGGTGTCCACCAGTGCGATGACCCCGATTGCGGCTGTGGCAAGGACCAGCCAGACCAGGATCGACCGGCGCAGCGAGCCCGGTCGCGCAAGGGGCCGGTCAGCCACGATCCACCGGACGTTCCAGCATATAGCCGAGGCCCCGCGCTGTACGCAGGTGGAGCCCGTGTGGTTGCAGGCGGCGGCGGAGGCGGCTGACATACTGCTCGATGGCATTGTCCGACAGGCTGTCGTCCAGCGAGGTCAGCGACTGGACGATGCTGTCCTTGCCCACCACGCGCCCGGCCCGCAGGAACAAAAGCTCTAGCAGCGCCAGTTCGCGCGCGGGCAGGTCAATCAGCTCTCCCGAGGCGGTGGTCACCCGGCGTGCTGCCATGTCGAACCCGACCGGGCCGATCCAGACAGTCGAACTCAGCCCGCCCGCCTGACGGCGCAGAATGTTCCGGACGCGGGCCTCGAATTCGCGCACATCGAAGGGTTTGATCATGTAGTCGTCGGCGCCAAGGTCCAGGCCGGTGACACGGTCGTCAGGAGAGGATCGGGCTGTCAGGATCAGGATCGGGACCGGATTGCGCCGGGACCGCAGCGACCGCAATACCGACAACCCGTCCTTTTCCGGCAGGTTCAGGTCTAGGATCACCAGGTCGAACCGCTCGCTTTGCGCCAAAAGCTCCGCAGAGGTTCCGTCGTGCACGCAGTCCACAGCATAGCCCGCCCCGAGAAGGAGCGATGTCAAAGCCTCGGCCAGGGGCAGGTCGTCCTCGACCAGTAGGATGCGCATGGCATTATCTTAGGGGCGAAGGCCGCAGTTGTGAACCATGGCGACATGCGGCAGGCTGCAGGCCATGCGCCGGGCCCTGATCTGCCTCTTCCTGCACGCTTCGCTGACCCATGCGGCAGGGGCGGAGGGTGTGGTTTTTCCAGCGCTAGATGGGTCATCTGGCACCGAGATGGTGGTCTATTCCTCGCTGGACGAACCCCTTGCGCGGCCGCTGGTCCAGGCATTTCAAGCCCGGCATCCGGAGGTAAGCCTGCGCTATGTCGACCTTCTGACCGGAGAGATTGCCGCGCGGGTTGTGGCGGAGACCGACCGGGGTGAGCCAACCGCCGATCTGGTGTTTTCCTCGGCCATGGACCTGACAGTGAAACTGGCGAACGACGGTTATGCCTCGGTGGTCCGGCCCGAGGGCGCGCGGGATTGGCCAGACTGGGCCATCTGGCGCGATACGGTCTTTGCGCTGACGTTCGAGCCTGCAGTGATCGTCTATCACAAGCCGACCTTCCCCGATGGTCCGCCAGATACCAGAGCAGAGCTGATGGATTGGCTGGCGACGTCAGGGCCGGGTCTGATCGGAACCTACGATATCTCGCGATCTGCGGTGGGATATCTGTTCCTGATGCGGGACCTCGAGCATTTCGCCGACCTTTGGCCGATGATCGACGCGATGGGGCGGGCTGGGGTGCAGACCTTTCCGACCAGCAAGGACGTGATCGACCGGGTGCGGACCGGGGAAATCGCGCTGGGCTACAACATCCTTGGCTCTTACGCCTCGGATCAGGCGGGGCGCTACCCCGAGCTGGGTCTGGTCTTGCCGCGCGACTATGTGGTGGTCGTCAGCCGGGTGGCGATGGTGCCGCGGGCGGCACGCGCGCCAGAGTTGGGCGAGGCATTTCTTTCCTTCCTAGTGTCACGCGAAGGGCAAGAGGTTCTGGCCCAGCGGCTGCGCCTGCCGGCGGTCAGTCTGGAGGTGTCCGGAAAGGTTGGAGCGCTGGACATGCAGGAAGCGCTGCAGGCAACGCTTCGTCCCGTGCCTGTGTCACCGGGCCTGCTGGCCTATCTGGATCCTGCGACGCGGGCGCGTGTTCTGGCCCGCTGGACGGCGGCGCTGGAGGGCGGTGAGTAGCCGGTTTTCGCGTGTCAGGTTCATGACAGGTTGCAGTGATTGACTGTCAGAGCGCCGGGGTCGGGAGAGCCTCGGAGTGATCTTGCGGCCTTGCCGCATTCAGGGAGGAAACCAGATGAAACACGCCATTCTTGGCGCGGCCCTTGCCGTCGCCTTTGCCGTTCCCGCGTTCGCGCAGGATTACACGATCATGGCTCCGGCCAATCCCGGCGGCGGCTGGGACGCTACGGCCCGTTCGATGCAGGAGGTTCTGCAGGCCGAAGGCATCGCGCCCTCGGTCGAGGTGATCAACGTTCCGGGTGCGGGCGGCACGGTGGGCCTGGCCCAGTTCGTGGCCGATAGCGCGGGCGATCCGACCAAGCTGATCGTCGGTGGCTATGTGATGGTCGGTGCGATCCTGACGAATGCTTCGTCGGTGTCGCTGAAGGACGTGACCCCGATTGCGCGACTAACCGGGGACACTCAGGCGATCGTCGTTCCGGCGGCGTCCGACATTCAAACGCTGGCCGATCTGGTCGAGAAGCTGAAGGCCGATCCCGGCGCTGTCAGCTGGGCCGGTGGCTCTGCGGGCGGTACCGACCACATCACCGTGGGCCTTCTGGCCAAGGCTGCGGGCGTCGATCCGACCAAGATCAACTATGTCGCCTTCTCGGGCGGTGGTGAAGCTATGGCCGCAATCCTGGGTAATCAGGTGACAGCCGGGGTGTCGTCGGTGGGCGAGTTCTCGGAACAGGTGAAGGCCGGAACCATGCGTCTTCTGGCTGTGTCGTCGGCGGAACGCCTGCCGGGCATCGATGCTCCGACCATCAAGGAAGCAGGCTTTGACGTTGTGGTGCAGAACTGGCGGATGATTGCCGCCGCGCCGGGCCTGACGGCAGAGCAGGTGGCCAAGATCAGCGCCGATATCGAGAAGCTGAACGCCTCGGCTGGCTGGACCTCGATGCTGGAGACGAAGGGCTGGGCGAATACCTATCTGGCGGGCGATGCCTTTGCCGCCCAGCTGGACGCGGACATTGCCGCGACAGAGGCCATTCTGCGCGACATCGGCCTGGTGCAATGAGCCAGCAACCTGTGGAACGTCGCCCCAACGGGGCGGCGTTCGTCATCGCCGCAGGGCTGGCAGTCATGGCAGGCTTGCTCTTGTGGGATGCGTCAGGGTTGAAACAGGACGGCGGCTATGCCGGGGTTGGCCCTGCGGATGTGCCGCGACTGGTGGCCTATGGTCTTCTTGTCCTAGCGGCGCTGACTGTGGTTTCGGGTTTGCGGGGCGATCTGCCGCGCGCCCCCCGGCAGGCGCCCGCTCCGATCCTGTGGATTTTGGGTGGGCTTGGTCTGCAACTGACGCTCTTGCACGTCGTGGGCTTCGTGATGTCGGGCGCGCTTCTGTTCGGAATGACGGCGCGGGGCCTCGGTCGCAAACCGCTCTGGCTGACCGTTACGGTCGGCTTTGGCGTGTCGCTTATCATCTATGGCGTCTTCGACCGGCTTCTGCGGCTGAACCTGCCGGGCGGGCCGCTTGAGATGCTGATCTTCGGAGGCTGAGGCCATGGACAGCTTTGGACTTCTGATGCAGGGCCTGCAGGCGGCGCTGGACCCGATGATCCTCCTCTATGCGCTGATTGGCGTGACGCTGGGCACGGCGGTCGGGGTTCTGCCCGGCATCGGCCCGGCGCTGACGGTCGCGCTGCTTCTGCCGGTGACTTACGGGTTGGACCCGGCCGGGTCGCTGATCATGTTCGCGGGCATCTATTATGGCGGGATGTATGGCGGGTCGACAACCTCGATCCTTCTGAACACGCCAGGGGAAAGTGCGTCCATCGTCACGGCCATCGAGGGGAACCGGATGGCGCGGTCGGGCCGCGCGGGTCCGGCGCTGGCGACTGCGGCAATCGGCAGCTTTGTCGCGGGGCTGATCGCGACGCTGCTTCTGGCCTTTCTGGCGCCTCAGGTGGTGAAGCTGGCCCTGACCCTTGGCCCGCGCGAATACTTTGCGCTGATGGTGCTGGCCTTCGTGACCGTCTCGGCCACCTTTGGCGACAGCGCGCTGCGCGGGCTGACGTCGCTGTTTATCGGGCTTGCGCTAGCTTGCGTCGGGATCGACAGCCTAACCGGGGCCGAGCGTCTGGCCTTCGACGTGCCACAGCTGAAGGATGGGATCGAGACGACAACACTGGCGGTCGCGCTGTTTGCCCTGGGCGAGGCGTTTGCCGTGGCCGGAATGCTGCGCCCGGAGGAGGGGATGCACAAGATCACCGGGCGCGTGCGCATGACAACACAGGATTGGGCGCGGTCCTGGAAGTCCTGGCTGCGCGGCACATTCATCGGCTTTCCCATCGGGTCCATGCCAGCGGGCGGGGCGGATGTGGCCTCGTTCCTGTCCTACGCCGCCGAGAAGAAGCTGACCAAGCACCCCGAAGAATTCGGCAATGGCGCAATTGAAGGTGTTGCAGGGCCTGAGGCTGCGAACAACGCAGCGGCGGCGGGAACTCTGGTCCCACTCTTGACGCTGGGCCTGCCAACCACGGCCACGGCGGCCATAATGCTGGCGGGATTCCAGCAGTTCGGGTTGCAACCGGGGCCCCTGTTGTTCGTGACGAACGCCGAACTGGTCTGGGCGCTGATCGCCAGCCTTCTGATCGCCAACGTCATGCTTGTGGTCTTGAACCTGCCGCTGATCGGGCTGTGGATCCGGCTGCTGACGATACCCCGGCCCTGGCTTTATGCGGGGATCCTTCTGTTTGCCACGCTGGGAACGATCGGGGTCAACCCGTCGCCGGTAGAACTGGGCATGCTGATCCTGTTCGGGCTCATGGGCTACGGCATGCGGCTTTACGGCTACCCCGTAGCGCCGGTGGTGGTGGGTCTGATCCTGGGCCCGATGGCCGAACAGCAGTTGCGCCGGGCGCTGGCGATTGCGCAGGGCGACTGGACGACACTGGTCTCGACACCCGTTTCGGCCACGCTCTTGGCGATTTCGGCCCTCTTCCTGGTCCTGCCGATCCTTATGCGGCTGCGGGGGCGCGGGGGTGTGCTCTCGCAGGTCGCGGGTGACGCGGACTGAGGGTTCGGGTCACCCGGCGAGGATGCCCCTCAGGGACGCGGCCAGATGATCGCAGCCGTCTTCGGTTGTGACAAAACCGGGAGAGAGGCGGAGTGTCTGGCCCCGATGATCGGTCGTTACGCCAGTGTCGCGCATGCGCGCAACCACAGTCGCTGCGGGCAGTTTCTCGGGCAGGTGCAGCATGACCGAGCCACCTCGTTCCCCCTCGGCCCGGGGGGTAGCAAGGGTCAGGCCCAGATCGTCGGCCATCGCAAACAGCAAGGCGGTGAGCTTGCGGTTGTGGGCCAGCAGCGCGGCATGGTCCTGACCGGCATGCCAATCCAGCGCGGGCAGCGAGGCCAGTGCCGACATGCAGGACGGCGTGCCGGAATCAAAGCGCCGCACATCGGGGGCATAGGAAAAGCGCGTGATGTCCCAATTGAACGGGTTGTCCTGGCTGAACCATCCACGCAGCCGGGGCTGGCATTCGGCAGTCAGTGCCGGATCGACGTACAGCGCCCCGGCGCCCGGCGTGCCGCACATCCATTTGAGCGAAGTGGACAGCGCGAAATCAACGCGCGGTTCGGTCACGTCAAACGGCAACAAACCTGCAGCTTGGGTAACGTCGACCCCGATCAGGCTGCCCATGGCCCGCCCGTGCGCAACCAGACGGTCCAGATTCACCCGGTGCGAGCTGGTCGACGAGACCCAGGTCAAGAGCGCAAGGCCCACATCCGGCCCCCAGGCGGCGGCGAAGTCCTCGTCCTCGACCCAGCTTGCGCCCTGCCGCAAAGGCACGGTCTGCAGGGTGAAACCATGGGTTTGCGCCAGGCCCGACAGAAGGAAATGGTTCGACGGAAAGCAATCGGCCGCGACCAGAACGGTTCGGCCTTGCAAGTAGCGCTCCGGAAGCGCCTCGATCAGCATGTGCAGGCCTTGGGTTACGCTGTCACAAGTGGTGACCGAGCCTTCGGGCGCGTTCAAGATGCCACGCCAACGGTCGATATAGCGCTGCCGCTGCGGCAGGACCCAGCCCCATTGCCCATCATCAGGCCGCCCCCAGACTTGCGCGAACCGGGACAGATGGTCGGACAGGTCGCGCTCTTTCCCGGGGTACATGCCGATGGAGTGGTACAGGAAATAGGCATCGGACATGGGTGCGTTCCCGGTTGGGTTGGATAGAGTTACCAAGGGTCATAGCGGTTTCGCTCGGGTGGATGAAGCCTTGGCTGGCAGGCACGACGCTTGCGATTCTGCCGTTCTACTCTAGGCTGCAAGGATGAGCGGAGATTTGGGTGCGCAAAAGGCGCTGGGTCAGTCAGCAAGGGGCCGGGATGGCGAGCAGACCTGATCCGGACCGTCTTGCCGACCGCGCGTTGGCGGCCTTGACGGGTGTGGCGCTTGGCGATGCGATGGGCATGCCCGCGCAGACTCTGGATCGGGATGTGATTCAGGCAGCTTATGGCCGCATCACAGGGCTGATCGCGCCGATGCCGGGCCACCCTGTGTCGCATGGCTTGAAGGCCGGTCAGGTGACCGATGATACGGAACAGACAATCCTTTTGGCTCGGCGACTTCTGTCGGATGCGCCCGACTTCGATGCTGCTGCTTGGGGCCGGGATCTGATGGATTGGGAGGCGGGAGTGGCAACTCGGGGTCTGCATGACCTCTTGGGACCGTCAACCAAAGCTGCGCTGGCAGCATTGGCGCGCGGCGTTACGCCTCAGGAGGCCGGACGCAACGGCGCGACCAACGGTGCAGCGATGCGTATCGTGCCTGTCGGGATTGCCACTTTGCCTGACCCCGGCCAGATCGCGTCTCGGGTGTTGCAGGTCTCACAGGTCACCCACGGCCGTGGCGAGGCGCTGGCCGCCGCCTCTGCCGTGGCGATGGTGGTAAGTCAGGGGCTGGAAGGGGCGTCCTTCGAAGCGACGGTTGATCTGGCGCTGGTGGCTGCGCGCAAGGCTTCTCCCAACCGCGACCCGGCGGCGCATGCAGCGATGGCGGACCGTATTGCACTGGCCCTCGACATCGCACCGCAGGGCGAAGAGGCGCTGGCCCGAAAGATCGGGACGTCGGTTCAAAGCCTGCAGTCCGTCGCCTGTGCCTTCGGGATTGTTCGGCTGGCCAACGGCGACCCGTGGCAGTCCACATTGATTGCTGCGAACATCGGGGATGATACCGACACGATCGGAGCGATTGCTTGCGCGATGGCGGCAGCCTGCACGGGTATGTCTGGCCTGCCCAGCGGACCCCTGGCCAAGCTGCATGCTGCGAATGCACTGGAGTTGCAGCCGCTTGCCCGAGATCTCTTGCGCTTGAGGGGTGGCATACGATGACCCGCCTCGTGCAGATTTCCGGTGTCATTATGGACCATGTCTACCGAATTCGCGCTATTCCGGCGCCGGGAACCGAGGCTGAGGTGCGGTCGGCATTCCTGACACCGGGTGGCGGGTTCAACGCGATGGTCGCAGCGCAGCGCATGGGGCTGGAGGTGGTCTATGGCGGCACGCTCGGCTCTGGTCCCTTTGCCGATCGGATTGCGCAAGCCTTGGCCGATTCGGGAATAGAGGCGTTGCGGCCCCGGCTGCGTGGGCTGGATCAGGGGGTGTGTACGGTCCTGATCGACTATACCGGTGAACGCAGCTTTATCGCCAGCGAGGGTGCGGACGGACTGGTGACGGATGCTGACCTTGCAGGCCTGCCGCTGCGGACGGATGATTGGCTCCTGCTGTCCGGTTATGCGCTGTTGTACAAGGGCAGCCGCGATGCCCTGACCCGCTGGCTGACCAAGCGACCCGGTCGTCTGGTCTTTGACCCCTGCCCGCAGATCGGCGCAATCCCGGCCGAGTCGCGGGCGGCAGCGCTACAGGCTGCACATTGGATCAGTGCAAACCGGGCAGAGGCTGCTACTCTGACCGGACAAAGCGACCCGGCGCGGGCCGCTCGGCAACTAGCGGATCGCCCTGGGGGGGCGGTTGTGCGTGATGGAGCCCAGGGCGCCTGGCTTGCAACGCCGGGAGCGCAGGCGGTTCATCTGCCAGCTTTTCCAGTCCGAGTGGTTGATACAAACGGTGCCGGCGACACGCATGTCGGAGCCTTCATCGCGGCGCTTGCGGCAGGGCATCCACCCGTGGAATCCTGCCGTCTGGCGAACATCGCCGCGGCCTTGTCTATTACCCGTGCGGGTCCGGCGACGGCCCCGAATTTGTCCGACGTGCTGGCCCATGCCGCACCATCTCTGAAGGAGAGCTGAATGAAGACCATCCTGACCCCAGCCGCGCTGGCTCTGATGACGCCTATGGCCCTGGCTGATGAGATCCGCGTGCTGAACTGGCAGGGCTACGGCACCGATCTTGACTGGGCCATAGCCGCCTTTACCGAGGCGACCGGGCATACGGTCGTGCATGAATACTTCACCTCGGAACAAGAGATGCTGACGAAGCTCCGCACGAATCCGGGGGCTTATGATGTGGTCCTGATTAACTCGGCGTTCACGCCGCAGGCGCAGGCCGAGGGGCTGATCACTCCGATAGACCCGATGAAAGTTCCGAATCTGGCCGATGTCGATCCGGCTCTGGTGGCAAATCAGGACCTGAACCCCGGTGGAGCCCTGTATGGCGTTCCCTGGACCTGGGGCCTGACGTCTTTTGCCGTAAACACGGGTGATTTCCCGGAAGCACCAACCTCGCTGTCGGTGTTCTGGGACCCGGCCTTCAAGGGGCGTGTCTCGATCCGTGACGACGCGCTGGAGGCGGTGCAGTTCGCAGCGCTGGCCACCGGGCAGAACATCAACGACATTACTGACATGGATGCGGTCAAGGCCAAGCTGACCGAACTGATGCCCCAAATTGCGACGTTCTGGGGAGCTGAGACCGACTGGAACCAGAACATGGCCGCCGGTCAGTTTGCAGTGGCGACCTACTGGTCTGGCTCTGCGGCGCGGTCAATTTCGGAAGGGCTGCCTGTGGCCTTTGTGGTGCCGGAAGAGGGCGCGATCGGCTGGCTGGACGGGTTGTCGATTCCAGCAAGCTCGACCAAGCAGGATGCGGCGCATGCCTTCATCGACTGGATGATCGATCCGGACTTCTACGTGAAGTGGGAGGCGGAAGGGGCCCCGGCGACGTCGAACACTGCGGCCGCTGCCGCGCTGCCCGAGGAGAGCTTCAACCGCAAGGTCCTTGGCGACCCTGCGGTCGTGGCGCGTGTCCAGTTCATGCGCCCCGTGGCCGATGAAACGCGCGAGGCCTATCTGGCGCTTTGGCAGGAGCTGAAGGCCGGCCAGTGACGCGCGCCGAACGCATCCGGGCGCTGGGTCTTCTGGCGCCCGCCTATCTGTGGCTGACGGTGGCGGTGTTTCTGCCGCTGTCGGCTATGGCCTTCTTCAGCCTCTTGACCGAAGTCCCTTTCGGTGAACGCGAATGGTCGTTCACAATTGCAAACTATACCGAGGTTTTCGGCAACCCGGTCTATGCGACCCTGTTGTGGAAGTCGCTGAAACTGGGGTTCTGGGTCACCTTCTGGTGCCTTGTTCTTGGGTTTCCCTGCGCCTGGATTCTGGCGCGGATGCTCAAGGGCCGGTCGCGCGAGGTGCTGTTCCTGCTGGTCATCCTGCCCTTCTGGTCCAATGCGCTGGTCCGCATATTCTCCTGGGCCATCGTCCTGCGCGGCAATGGGGTGCTGGACCGTGCAGTGAATGCCGTCTTGCCCTGGGACGTGAACATCAACCTGATGTTCAGCGAACCCGCGATCATAATCGGCCTTGTCCATTCCTACCTGCCTTACGTCATCCTGACGACCTACCTCTCCCTGCAAGCCATTGACGAGACGTTGATCGAGGCCGCCCGGTCTTTGGGCGCCCGCTGGCCGCGCATCCTGTGGCGGCTGGTCCTGCCGCTTGCCCTGCCGGGCCTGATCGCAGGCGCGGTGCTGGTCTTTGTCCCCGTCGTCGGGTCCTTCATGGAGCCGCGCCTCTTGGGAGGACGCTTCGGCACGACCTACGGCACGCTGATCGAGGATCAGTTCGTCGCCGTCTTCAACTGGCCCCTTGGCGCGGCCCTGTCCTTCATCCTGTTGGCCGTCGTTCTGGTCATCCTGGCCGCCGCCAGCCCCGCCCTGCGAAAGGCTGCGACATGATCGTGGTCGCGCGCGCCTATCTGGGGCTGATCCTTGTCTTCCTCTACGCCCCCATCATCGTCATGGGGGTGATGAGCCTGAACGCTTCCGAGTTCTACGCGCTACCCTTCGACTTCTCGACAGAGTGGTATGAACGCCTGTTCGCAAACGAAGAAGTACTCGCTGCCTCATGGCGCAGCGTCTGGATCGCGCTGGTCGTGGCTACCGTCGCCACCACGCTCGGCACGATGGCCTCGCTGGCGCTCTGGCGGCACGACTTCCCCGGCAAGCGGATTCTTCAGGCGCTCCTCTTCCCACCCATTGCGGTGCCCTGGCTGATCATCGGAACGGCGATGCTGGTTTTCTTCTTCGGCATCGGCCTGGGGCGCGGCACGCCGGCGGTGGTCCTGGGCCATGTCGCCCTGGCCCTGCCATATGTCATCATCACTGTCACCGCCAGGATGCAAAGCTTTGACCGCGCGCTGGACGAGGCCGCCCGCTCCCTCGGCGCCCGGTCGTGGACAGTGGCGCGCAAGGTGATCCTGCCCTATGCATCGCCGGGTATCATCGCCGGGTGGCTTTTCGCCTTTGCCGTGAGCTTCGATCAGTTCGTCGTCAGCTACTTCCTGGCCGAACCGGGCGACAGTACCTTGCCCGTCCTGATCTACACCGCGATCCGCAAGGGGTTCACCCCTGAGATCAATGCGATAGCGACCATCATCATCGCGGTATCAATGACCCTGATGATCGTCGCCGCCCGCTTTGCCCGGTTCGGAGGCACCAGATGACCGAGGTTCGCGTCGAGGGGCTGACAAAGGCCTATGGCCCGGCCAAAGCGCTGGACGAGGTGACGCTGACGTTTCCGGACGGCGGGTTCTTCGGGCTTCTGGGCCCGTCGGGGTCGGGCAAGACCACGCTTCTGCGGGCGATTGCGGGGTTCGTGACGCCGGACACGGGCCGCATTTGGCTGGGCGACCAGGCGGTGGAGCGGGTACCGGTCGAAGACCGCGAAATCGGCATGGTCTTCCAGTCCTACGCGCTGTTCCCCAACATGACGGTCGCAGAGAACGTGGCCTTCGGTCTGGAGGTCCGCCGCATCCCGGGCCCCGACCGCACCCGTCGCGTGGTCGAGGCGCTGGATCTGGTGCAGCTGGGCGGCTACGGCGGCCGCAAGCCCTCGGAGCTTTCGGGCGGGCAGCGGCAGCGGGTCGCCATGGCGCGGGCCATCGTCACGCGGCCGCGCGTCCTCCTTCTGGATGAGCCGCTGTCGGCGCTGGACCGGGCGCTGCGGGTGGACATGCAGATCGAACTCAAGCGCATCCAGCGCGAGGTCGGGATCACCACGATCTTCGTGACCCACGACCAGGAAGAGGCGCTGACCCTCTCTGACCGCATCGGCATATTGCGCGACGGGCGGCTGGTGCGCGAAGGCACCCCCCGCGCGGTCTATGACGACCCGCAGGACGCCTTCACCGCCCGCTTCCTGGGTGAGGCGAACGTGCTGACCGGCCTGCCCGAAGCCGGCGGCCTGCGGCTGGCGGACGGCACGCTGCTGCCCGGGGTCACCACCCCTGCCATAGCCCTGCGGCCTGAGGCTTTGGCCTTTGCCGTCCCCCCGCCCGATACGCCCCACCGTCTGCAGGCACGGCTCGCGCAGCGCATCTTCTCGGGCGCCACGGGCACGCTGGTGCTGGACTGGCAGGGTCAGCGACTGAAGCTGACGGCATCCGAGCGCGACCTTCTGGACCTCCCGGCCGAAGGAAGCCCCCTTTGGCTGCATTGGCCCGCCGCCGCTGCGCTTGCACTTCGTGACGCGGGATAGGTTTTTGCCTCTTGCCATGGGGCCGCCGATGCCGCTTTTGTCGGGCGGTATGCAAAGGAACACCAATGTCGAACCACCGCCTGCGGCTGAATGACGGCTATTCCATCCCTCAGCTTGGCCTTGGCATCTGGCAGGTGCCCGCGGCAACCACGGCTGACACCGTCTCGGCCGCCCTGCGCATGGGCTACCGTCTGGTTGACGGCGCCGCGATCTACGGAAACGAGGAAGGCCAGGGCGAGGGCATCCGGAACAGCGGCATCCCGCAGGATGATATCTTTGTCACCACCAAGATCTGGAACAACGACCAGGGCTATGAGTCTACCCTGCGGGCCGTGGATGCCAGCCTTGACAGGCTGGGAATGGCTTCGGTCGACCTTTGCCTGATCCACTGGCCTAGCCCCGCGCAGGACCGTTACCTTGACTCCTGGCGCGCGCTAATCCGGGCGCGTGAGGCAGGCAAGGTCCGGTCCATCGGTGTCTCGAACTTCATGCCCAGTCATCTGGAGCGTCTGGTCGAAGAAACCGGCGTCGTCCCAGTCCTGAACCAGATCGAGCTTAACCCGCGTCTCCAGCAAGCCGAATTGCGCGCCCTGCATGACCGGATGGGCATTGTCACGCAAAGCTGGACGCCGCTGGGACAGGGCCGCAGCTTTGACGCCGCCCCGGTGCAGGCGGCCGCAGCGCGCACTGGCAAGACCCCGGCGCAGGTGATCCTGCGCTGGCATGTCCAGCTTGGCGCCTCGGTCATCCCGCGCTCGACCCGCGCGGCGGGGCTAGCCGAGAACCTGGATATCTTCGGCTTTGCCCTGACCGCCGAGGAAATGGCCGCGATGGCCACGCTGGACGAAGGCGTCCGCTGCGGCCCCGATCCCATCACCTTTGCCTGAGGAACGCCCCGTGCTGGTGCCCGAACTGACCGTCGTCAACCCGAGCAAGGCCAGCAAACTGCTGGAAGCCTTTGGTTTTGCCCCGGATGCGGGGCTGATGCGGCTGGGCAGCCAGGCCCTGCGGCTGGTTGCGGGGGCTCCAGCGGGGCACGGCCGGATCGACCACATCGCCCTGACCGTGCCCGACATGGACAAGGCCGTGGACGCGCTGACCGCTCAAGGCATCGCCTTTGCCGATGTCACGCCAAGGGGCGCCGAATTCATTGCCGAGTTCTGGGACGCGGGCCTGCGCTTCGTCTATTTCTCCGGCCCCGAAGGCGCCCGGATCGAGCTGTGTCAGCGCATCGCCGGGGCCGCCCCGGACACGGGCCACGACCATATCGGTATCCCCTGCCACGACCTTGCAGCGATCCAGGCCTTCTTTGAAGCGCAGGGCGCCCGGCAGACCACAGCCGTCGACCTTGCCCGCCCCGAAGGCATGATCCCCGTCCGCTTCCTGTCCTTCCAGGGCGGCGTGATCGAGCTTTTCCAACCCCCGCGCGCTGACCGCACGGCGCCGGGCTTTTGGTCGCGCCTTCTGATCCCCGGTCTTGCGGCCCCGGTCGAGGGTCCCGAGGGGTTGACCCTCGCCCCGCTCTGATGCGGCAGACCCTGACCGAGATCTACGAGGCCCGCGTCGCCAAGGGCGTACTGCGCGCCGACCCCGCGCAGCACGCCGTCCTGCCAGTGCTGGAGGAGATCCGCGCCTGGCTTGAGGCGAACGCCACCCGCCGCGTGGGCCTTTTCGCGGGCCTGTTCGCCAAGCCGATCACGCCGCCCAGGGGCCTTTACCTCTGGGGTGGCGTCGGGCGCGGCAAATCGATGCTGATGGACCTTTTCATCGAGGCCACCGACATCACCCAGAAACGCCGCGTCCATTTCCACGCCTTCATGCAGGACATACACCGCGGCCTGCACGCCGCACGGAAACGCGGGGTCGAGGATGCGCTGGCCCCCGTGGCCGAGGCGGTGATCCATGACACGCGCCTTCTCGCCTTTGACGAGATGCAGATCATCGACATCACCGATGCGATGATCGTGGGCCGCCTTTTCGAAAAGCTGTTCGCCGCCGGGGTGGTGATCGTCACCACGTCGAACCGGCCGCCCGCCGACCTCTACAAGAACGGCCTGAACCGCGCGCTGTTCCTGCCCTTCATCGCCATGCTGGAGCAGAAGCTGCAGGTTGTGGAACTGGAAAGCCCGACCGACTATCGCCAGCACCGCCTGCAGGGCGCGCGGGTCTATTTCCACCCCGCCCGCACGGCCACGGCCGAGATCGCCGCGATCTGGTCCGACCTGACCGGCGGCGCCACCGATGCCCCGCTGACGCTGACGGTGAATGGCCGCACTCTCGACCTGCCGCGTTTTGCCAACGGCGTGGGCCGCGCCACCTTCTGGGACCTTTGCGCCAAACCGCTAGGACCGGCCGATTATCTTGCCATCGCCCAGGCAGTCCGCGTGCTGATCCTTGAGGACATTCCCCAGCTTTCCGCTTCGAACTACAACGAGGCAAAGCGGTTCGTCACTCTGATCGATGCGCTGTACGAAGCGAAGGTGCGCCTTATCGCCTCGGCCGCCGACGAACCGGAACGGCTCTATCTCGAAGGCACGGGCGCATTCGAGTTTGAACGCACCGCGAGCCGCCTGCGGGAAATGCAGGGCGCGGCCTGGGGCCAGCCCGGCTGACCGCTGGGCCGCCCATCGAGCCGTTGGCCGGCCTCACTCGTCTGCGTGGGGAACGCACTTTGCCCTGGACGACCCGGCCAGCGCATCGGCAAAGCCGTGGTTCACGCGTCCCGATGCTTCGCCTCATCGGCGCGGACGGCAATGATGACGTCGCGCAGGCGTCACGGGGCAGGGACCAGTAGTCGATGGCGATCGGCGGGGCGGGCAGATTCTTTACCGCGCCGATGTCGACCTGTGCCAGATAGCCGGTGTAGGCAACCACCGCCTCCTCCTTCAGATAGTCCATCACCCGAAGCGCAGTCTTGGGGCAAACAGGCAAAGGAAGAAGGAGGCGTTAAGAAGATGGCCCGGCCGACCAAATGATCCCTCGCTCTAGAAGCGACGGTTTGGCGATATGGATGAAGGTCATCAGATGCACCCGCTCGTTCGTGGCCTCGTCCACAATCTCGCGGATCCAGCCCTGGTCCTCGCGGATGTGGCGCAGGGATTTCAGGTGCTGGAGAAGGCCCCCAACTATGCCCGGCACGGCGGCGACGACGTCCAAGACGACGTCCCGGTGTCCGTAGCTTTTGGAGAAGAAGGCGTCGGCAAAGATCCGCATGAACTTGACGATGCCGAACGCGACGCGGTTGGAAAATCCTTCGGGCGTATTGTGACGGTCCAGCGAAGGAGAGCTTTGGTCAGTCAAGATGTCCATCCTCTCCAAACAGAAAGAGGCGGTGAAAGCGACGGCTCAAACGGGTGCGGCGTTTCGCGCGGGTCACCCCGCCCAGGCCTGCCAGAGAAGCCGAACCGCCATCGCGGTCGAGACGATGACCAGCAGGGGCTTGATCAGCCCCGCGCCGATGCGGATCGCAAGCCTTGCGCCCAGGGCAGCGCCTGCGACCTGAGCCACAGCCATCGTAAGACCAGTGGCCCACCACATTGCGCCCGAGGGGATGAAGACCAGAAGGCTGCCCATGTTCGAGGCAAAGTTCAGCATCTTTGTGTGCGCCGTGGCCTTCAGCACCCCGTAGCCCGCCAGCAGGACAAAGCCCATCATGAAGAACGATCCCGTCCCCGGCCCGAAGAACCCGTCATAGGCCGCGATCAGCGGCACCACCGTCACTGCAAAGACCGCAGGCTTCATCCTTTGCGCCCGGGCGTCATCCGATAGCCCCGGCTTCAAGGCAAAGAAAGCCGCCACGCCGATCAGCACGACCGGCATGATGATCCGCAGCACCTCGGCCGGGATCAGATGCGCGACCAACGCGCCCAGCGCACCGAAGACTGCGCTGATCGCCGCCATCCCCAGTTGATCCATGGGGCGCACATGGCCCGCGCGGGCATAGGTCAGCATCGCCGTCCCCGCCCCGAAGGTGCCCTGCAGCTTGTTCGTGGCCAGCGCCTCGACCGGCGAAGCCCCGGCGAGGAGCAGCGCCGGAACCGAGATCAGCCCGCCCCCGCCCGCGATGCTATCGACAAAGCCCGCGCAGAAGGCGGCAAGGACAAGCAGAAGGGCAAGGTGGGTGGCAATCTCGAACATCCCCGGCTTGTCGCCCGTTCAAGCATCGGGGACAAGGGGGACTCAGACTATGAAGCGGCGGTGGACACGCCCTACCTTCCGCCCGTCGGAGAGCGCGAAATCGGGATCATGGGCGAAATCCACGAAGCCGATGCGGGCGTAGTAGGCGAGCCCCGGCACGTTGTCCGCCCGGATCGCGGCCATTATCTCAACAACGTTCTTTGCGCGCAGGATTTCGCAGGTGAGGGAGAACATTTGGCGACCCGCGCCGTTGGCCTGCAGGCCGGGCTGCACGAAGGTTCCGATATGCGCCTCGCCCTGCCACCAACCTACCGACTGCCAGCCGATGATGCGGCCTGTATCCTCGGTCAAGACCGAGGACAGCACATCTGGCCCGTTGACATAGTCTTTGCGCACTTGGGTCTCAGTCTTCGGAACTTCATGTGCTGTCGTGCCACCAAGCGCGATCACCGCGTTCAGGACGGCGGCCATGCCTGCGGCATCATGCGCCGTCGCCCGGCGGATCAGCATGCAAATTCCTCGCGCCTGTAGCCTTGCAGGTACAGAAGCGCCGACAAGTCGCCGTGATTAACCCTGACTGCACATTGCGCCTGGACCGTAGGCTTGGCGTGAAGAGCCACCCCGGTTCCCGCAGCCAGAAGCATCGGCAGGTCGTTCGCCCCGTCCCCCACCGCCAGCGCCTCGCTCGTAGTGAACCCAAGCCGCGCGGTGATCTCGTTCAACGCCTGAAGCTTGGCCTCCTTGCCAAGGATCGGCTCGGCTACCGTCCCCGCCAGAGCGCCGCCCGCGACGTGCAACGTGTTGGCCCGGTTCTCGTCAAACCCAAGCTTCTCCGCCACCGCCGACGTAAAGGCCGTGAACCCGCCCGACACCAGCGCCGCATAGGCGCCGTTCGCCTTCATTGTGGCCAGCAGGACCGGCCCCCCCGGCATCAGCGTGATCCGGTCGCGCAGAACCTGTCCGATCACCGCTTCGGGCAGGCCCTTCAACAGCCCCACCCGCTCGCGCAGCGCACCCTCGAAGTCGAGTTCCCCATTCATCGCCCGCGCCGTGATGTCGGCCACCCGCGCGCCGACTCCGGCCTCGTCGGCCAGTTCGTCGATGCATTCCTGGCGGATCATCGTGGAATCCATGTCGGCGATCAGGAGGCGCTTCTTCCGGCCCTCCGCTGCCTGC
>JALOTD010000083.1 GCA_025458105.1 Tabrizicola sp.
GAGCCGTAGCCGAGGATGGCGACTTTCTTGTCCTTGATCAGGTTCACATCGCAGTCGCGGTCGTAGTAAACGCGCATGGCGTCCTCCATCTGGTTGATGGGGGGACAATAGGGATTATTGGCGCGCGACCCGTGCAATCTTTGACGGCCGACGAGTTTTCTGCGAAAAATCATGCGCTGATCCTGCGTCCAGTGAGAAATTCATGCAGATTGACGATACCGACCGCCGCATCCTGCGGCACTGGCTGGCCGAGCCGGGGCTGGAGCGGGCGGTGCTTGCGGAACGGGCCGGTGTGACCCCCGCGACGCTGTGGCGGCGGCTCGACCGGCTGCGCGAAGGTGGGGTGATCCGGTCCGAGGGGGCTCGGGTCGACTGGCGGGCGCTGGGGTATGAGGTCGAGGTTTCGCTCCGCTTTACGCTCGACAAGACCAACCCCCGCGCCTTTGACGAGTTCATCGCTGCGGCAAGGGAGGTGCCCGAGGTGATCGGGATCGAGACCTTCCTTGGCCGCGTCGACGTGCGCCTGAACGTCATCGCACGGGACATGGGGCATTGGACCGGCATCTACCGCGACCGGATCCTGGTGCTGCCGCATATCGCGGAGGTGGAGGCCTTGATGCTGGTGTCGACCATCAAGGAGACCGGGGGGCTGCCGCTTTGATCGACCTTGATGACACCGACCGGGCGATCCTGCGGGAACTGGTCGCGGATGGGACCTTGTCAGCTGGCGAGTTGGGGCGTCGGCTGGGCCTGTCGCAGCCCGCGGCCTGGCGGCGGGCGCGGCGGCTGGAGGAAGCGGGGGTGCTGAGGGGCCTCGCGGTGGAGGTCGACCGCGAGAAGCTGGGGTTTGGCGTCACGGTCTTCCTGGGCGTGAAGCTGGCGACGAAAGGGCGGGTCAGCCTGGAGGACTTCGAGCGCGCGGTGCAGGCGATCCCCGAAGTCCAGGTGGTGCAGCATGTGCTGGGGCTATTCGACTACCGACTGCGGGTCGTGGCGCGGGATATTGCCGATTTCGAGCGGGTGCTGCGCCGACGGATCATGACGCTGCCGGGGGTGGGGAACGTGGAGGCGAATGTGCTTCTGACCGAAGAACGTCGCCCCGGACCCCTGGGAGTGGCGGATTTGGTCGGCAAGGGCTGATCCGGGGCCGCTAGGGTTCCCTGAACGGGAGGCCCGCATGAAGATCGCCAAGCTTGAAACCTTCGACAATGAGTTCGTCTGCTTCGTGAAGGTCACGGCAGATACGGGCGAGGTGGGCTGGGGTCAGACCTCGACATACTACGCCGACTTCACCGCGGATGTCTTTCACCGCCAGGTCGCGCCCCATGCCCTGGGCACGCGGGTCGAGGACTTGGAGGACACGCTGCGCCGGAACTACGAGCGGGAGCACAAGTTTCCCGGCAGCTACCTTCGCCGGGCGCAGGCGGGGCTGGATACGGCGGTCTGGGATCTGCGGGGGAAGGTGGCGGGCAGGCCCGTGGCTTCTCTGCTGGGCGGGTCGCCGGGCAAGGTGCGGGCCTATGCCAGTTCGATGAAGCGAGACATTACGCCGGAGGATGAGACGGCGCGGTTTGTGCGCTTGCGCGATGAGTTTGGGTTTGACGCCTTCAAGTGGCGCGTGGGGGCGGAATGCGGGCGGGATCAGGATGAATGGCCGGGGCGGACGGAAGCGGTGATTCCGATTGTTTCCAAGGCACTCGGCGACAATGTTGAGAAATTGGTTGATGGGAATTCCTGTTATTCTCCGACCCGCGCCATCGCCGTCGGTCGGATGCTGGAAGACAACGGCATCGGCCATTTTGAGGAGCCGTGCCCCTATTGGGAGGTCGATCAGACTGCCGAGGTCCGTGCAGCGCTTTCGATAGACGTGGCGGGCGGCGAGCAGGATTGTGAGCTGACCGCCTGGCAGCTGGCCATCGAGCACAAGGCCGTCGACATCCTTCAGCCCGACATCATGTACATGGGCGGCATCTGCCGGACGATGGAAGTCTGCCGGATGGGCGCGCGCGCCGGGCTGCCGATCACGCCGCATGCGGCGAACCTCGGCCTTGTGACGCTGTGCACCATGCACCTGCTGCGGGCGATCCCGAATGCGGGGAAATATCTGGAATTTTCCATCGAAGGCCCAGATTACTATCCGTGGCAGCAGGGCCTGTTCCTGGGCGATCCCTACCGGATCGAGGACGGCCATGCCACAGTCACCGATGCCCCCGGCTGGGGCGTCGAAATCAACCCTGACTGGCTGGCCCGCGCCCGCCAGCGCGGTTCCAGGGGGTGATGCGCGACGTCTCGGGCATGCTGAAAGAGGTCTACAAGGGCTCTGCCGTCGCCCTGGTCCCCGGCGGCGGGTCCTATGCGATGGAGGCCGTCGCGCGGCAGTTCGGCAAGGGGCGCGTCCTGATCGTGCGCAATGGCTGGTTCAGCTATCGCTGGACGCAGATCTTCGAGGCGGGCGGGTTTGCAGCCGAGACGACGGTGGTGATGGCGCGGCAGACCGGGAACAGCGCGACGGCGCCTTATGCGCCGCCCCCGATTGACGAAGTGGTGGCGAAGATCCGGGAGGTGAAGCCCGAAGCGGTGTTCGCCCCGCATGTCGAGACGTCAGCGGGGATCATCCTGCCGGACGACTACATCACCAAGATGGCTGCGGCGGCGCATGAGGTGGGGGCGCTGATGGTGCTGGACTGCATCGCGTCGGGCTGCATCTGGGTGGATATGGCCGCGACCGGGGTCGATGTGCTGATTTCGGCCCCGCAGAAGGGCTGGTCGGCGTCACCCTCGGCGGGGGTGGTGGTGCTGTCGCCCGCAGGCGAAGCGCGGCTGGCGGAGACGACCTCGAACAGCTTCGCCCTGGACCTGAAGAAATGGCGCGCGATCATGGAGGCCTACGAGAAGGGCGGCCATGCCTATCACGCAACGATGCCGACGGATGCGATTGTCGGTTTCCGCGACGCGATGGTCGAGACGAAAGCGATGGGGTTCGAGGCCGCGAAAGCCGCGCAATGGGCGCTGGGGCGGGCGGTGCGCGCGCTGATGGTGGAGAAGGGCGTGCCGTCGGTGGCTGCCGAGGGCTTCCAAGCGCCGGGTGTGGTCGTGAGTTACACCAGCGACCCGGACGTGCAGAACGGTGCGAAGTTCCGGGGCGAGGGGTTGCAGATTGCGGCGGGGGTGCCGTTGCAGGTGGGCGAGGGGCCAGAGTTCCGAACTTTCCGGCTGGGATTGTTCGGACTGGACAAGCTGAAGGACGTGGATGCGACGGTTGAACGGCTGAAGCGGGCCGTGGATACAGTGCTGTAAATGCAACAGGCCGGAGGGAGCTCTCCGGCCTGTGCGTCACAGCAGAGTCAGCGCTGATCACTGAGCGCCGAGGATCGCCTTGACTGCGCCCGAGGGGTTCGCGCCGGCGCTCAGGTTCTCGGAGTTCGAGAAGAGAGTGACCAGCTGAGCATACTGCACGTTGGTCAGGCTCGACAGGTCGGCATCCGGAACCAGCGTCAGGATCTGCGAGGTGATGGCCGAGGACAGCGCGACGGGGGCTTCCTGAGCGAAGGCGCCGACGGCGGAAGCGGCAACGAGAGCGGTGGCCAGAACGAAGCTTTTCATTTTGTTTTCCCTTGTGTTTCAGTTTCCTGCCCCTGCCTTGGGGCGGTGAAAGACAAATGGGGCTACTGGGGAAAAAAGGGAAATCACGGCTTGATCGCTGTGCCTCGCCCAACTGTGATGGCTTGTGTGTCTTGCAGCGGGCATATGGCGGATTTCTGTAGGAATGGAGGGATCGGACTGCCGGTTCGCTCACGAATTTCAGGGATTTCACGGGATGGCGAGCGCTTGCCTGACAACTGTGCAAATTTGCACGAAACCTTAGGTTGCTCCCGCTGAAGCGCCCAGTTGCCGTAGGCCGAGCCCGGCTTTCATCAGTGTCTGCCGCACGGGGCGCGCGGTATACAGCACATCCAGGGCCCGCGCGCGCAGGTCGCGCAGGGACTGCGATCCGGCCATCGAGGCGCGATTCAGAAGATCGATGCCGATCACGCGGGCCTGGACATCCCAATGACGGCTGCGGTGGTAGGCATCGGTTACGGCGGCTGCACCGGGATCGTCGCTGTGGCGGGTCACCAGACCCATAAGGCAGGACAGATCAGCCAGGCTCATGTTCAGGCCCTGAGCGCCGATCGGAGGGACGACATGGGCAGCCTCAGCCATCAGGACCGTGCGCGGTGCGCTCATCCGGTCGGCAATCTGGCTGATGATTGGCCAGACCGAGCGCCGGGTCAAAAGGCGCAACGGGCCGAGGATACCTGAGGATCGTGTGGTCATCTCGGCCTCGAACTCTGGTCCCGGAAGCGCGGCAAGGCGCGCAACTTCTGGTCCCGTCTCCATCCAGACGACGGCAGAGGCCGGGGAGCCGTCACGGTCTGGCAGCGGGACAAGCGTAAACGGCCCGCCAGAGCGGTGAACCTCGGTCGAGACATCTTCATGCGGAATGTCATGGGCCACCGCAAAGGCCAGGGCCTTCTGGCCGTACCGGTAGGTCTGGACTGGAATGCCGACGGCTTCGCGCACCGGGGATTGGCGACCGTCGGCCCCGATCAACAGCCTGGCCGTCACCTGAGCGCCATCGGTCAGCGTGACCAGTACCTCGGCATCGCGGGCCAGCATCCGGGAAAAGCCGACGCCGGGCCGGAAACTGACATTCGGCAGTTCGGACAACCGTGCGACCATTTCGCGGCGCAACAGCCAGTTCGGCAGGTTCCAGCCGAAGGGTGCGGTCGAGATGTCGGCGGCGTCAAAATCCTTGACCAGCCTGGCAATGGGTTCGACCCCGCCCGCGTCGATGATGCGCATGACCTGCAGCGGGGCGGCGGACGCGGCCAGCCTATCCCACAGACCTGCCGCCTGAAGGACCGGGATCGAGGGCTGCAGCAACGCGGTTGTGCGTAGGTCCGCCCCTTCCGCTTGGGCATCGACCACGGGTGCGGATGGGTCAACGCAGATGACGCGAAAGCCTGCTGAACCCAGGGCGCAGGCCGCAGTCAGACCTGCAACGCCAGCTCCGGAAATCAGGATATCGGTCGGTTCACGCATCTCTTGCCTCTACGGGTAAGCATAGGTCGGCAGGTCGGGAACGACCAGAGGACAGGTTGTCCCAATTGCCGCAGGTCAGGGCAGGGTGATCCAGATCAGAAGGGTGAACATCACCGGGACAAAAGCCACCGCGCTGACCACAAGCGCCGCGATGCCCCAGGCCTGAACTGCCAGGACCAGTGCGGTCACCACGATGACCAACAGATAGAAGACCGTATCCACGTCGCGTTCGATATAGCGGATGACGCGACCGATCACCGGGAGGGCACGCAAAAGCCGACTGGGCAGCCAGGTTGTCCGGGTTAGGGTCTCGAAGCTTTGGGCGGTCATGTCCTGCGCCTTTAAATGGTTTGAAAGGAAGATAGCGCGGGTGCCGGAAAAGGTCAGGGACTGTGACGCTTGGTCACGGCAGAAGGTCCAGCAGAAAGCTGGCGAGGTCAGAGGTGTGATACTGGATATGCGGAGCGGGTTCTGGTGAGGGCGCTACATGAACTGTGCGCATGCCCAGGGCATGCGGCACGGCCAGATTGCGGGCGTCGTCTTCGAACATCGCGGCCCGCGCCGGATCAAGCCCGTCGCGGTCAAAGACGCGGGCGAAGGCCTGGGGCGAGGGCTTTGGGTGAAACTCGGCATGTTCGACGCCGTAGAGCGCATCGAACAGACCTTGCAAACCCCGGGCAGAGATCACCTTTTCCGCGTAGGGTACGCAGGCGTTGGTGTAGACGATCTTGCGCCCGGGCAGTGCGGTGATCGCCTGCGCCAGACGCTCGTCCGGGGCCAGGACACTGAAATCGATGTCATGGACTTCAGTCAGATAGGGGCCAGGGTCTACTCTATGCTCGGCCATAAGACCGGCGAGGGTCGTGCCATAGGTCTGCCAGTAATGCGCGCGCAGATGGTCGGCGCGGGCGCGGTCGACCTGCAGGGCGCGCATCACCCAGTCGGTCATCCGCACCTCGATCTGGTCGAAGAGGCGCATGTGCGGCGGATAAAGCGTGTTGTCCAGGTCGAAGACCCAAGTCGTGACATCGTGGAACGGGGCGTGCAGCATGGCTAGGGTCTAGCCCCTGAGCGCCACCATGGGAAGGGTTGATCGCCGGGCAGTACGCAGGCTAGGGTCCGGCGCAGAACGGGAAGGGCGGGCGCGGTGCAGAAAGACGCATACACGCTGATCCTCGAGGCGATCGAGGCGGGCGATTACAAGCCGGGAGACCGGCTGGTGGAAAGTGAACTGGCCGAAAAGCTGGGGGTCAGCCGGACGCCCGTACGCGAGGCGTTGCAGCGGCTGGAGACCCAGGCGATGCTCGCACGGGACGGGCGCAGCCTGATTGTGGCAAGCCTGGATCATAACCAGCTGGCCGAGCTTTACGCCGTGCGGACCGAACTGGAGGGGCTGGCGGCCCGGCTTGCGGCCCGACATGCAACGCCAGAGGAAGTGCGTGTCCTGCGCAGCATGGTGGCCGAGGACCGCCACCTTCTTGGCGGCGACCCGCGTGCGCTAAGCCGAGCCAACAAGCGGTTTCACAAGCAGATCCATCTGGCCAGCCACAACCGTTTTCTGGTGCAGCAGTTGGACCTGGTGCATCGGTCAATGGCGCTGATGGCCAACACCTCCTTTGCCGCTGAAGGGCGGGACGAAGTGGCGCTGGACGAGCATGCCCAGATCGTCGCGGCAATCGAGGCCGGGGATGGCGACGCGGCCTATCAGGCGTTGAAGTCGCATATTTCGAAGGCCTTCGAGACAAGGCTGCGGGTCGATGCGGGCGAGCTGAAACTACGCTGATGCGCTGTCGTTCTGGGCCTTGGCGTCATGGCTATGGTCGAACAGCCCATGGCTGGTCTTGTCCCAGTAGAACGGTCGTGTGACCAGCTCCACGAGCGCCTTGTAGGCGGCGACCGTGGCCAGGGGAAAGTACAGCTTCATCGTCGGCACCCACCACAGGCTAAGGCGATGCTGTGTGCGCCGAAGTCCCAGGATTCCGACAGTCAGGTTCGCGACCTCGGACAGGATGAAGATGGCAATGGCCGTCCAGACAACGGGGGCAGGCAGGGCGGACAGGAACGGATGGTCAAAGCCGAACGGCACCAGCATAAAGGACCACAGAAGTGGCGCGAGCAGGGTCTGGGCAAAACTGCCGAAGAACATGACCTGCACCCCCAGAAAGGCCCGCGGCCCAAGTTGACGCCAAAGAAGAGCCGGATTGCGCATGTGGACAGCCCAGGTCATCATGTAGCCCTTAATCCATCGGGAACGTTGCTTGATCCAGGGCAGGGCCCGACAATTCGCTTCCTCTCCGGTGACGGTATCGATCAGCTCGGTCCGATAGCCGTGCCGGGCTAGGCGAATCCCGAGATCAGCGTCTTCTGTGACGTTGTGGGCATCCCAGCCCCCCAGGCTTTCCAGCACCTCGCGGCGGAAGAACAGCGTGGTGCCGCCCAGAGGCACGACCAGACCCAACCGCGCGATCCCGGGGAGAATCAGACGAAACCAGCCGGCATATTCAATGGTGAAGCAACGGCTAAGCCAGTTCGTTCGCGGGTTGTAATAGTCGAGCACGCCTTGCAGGCAGGCAACCTCGGGGCCAGAGCGCTGGAACCGGGCTACCACCTTGCGGATCTGGTCAGGTTCGGGCGCGTCCTCGGCATCGTAGACCCCGATGATCGCCCCCCTTGCATAGTCGAGCGCATGGTTCAGCGCGCGGGGTTTGGTCTTTACCTCGCCCTCAGGCACCAGGATGATGCGCATCCAGGGTGGAAGCTCGGCTTTAGCCAGCGCGTCGATCGTCAGCTGATCGCCGGCCTCGACCGCGAGGATGACATCCAGCCGATCGGCAGGGTAGTCAAGTCGGGCAAGGCGTCGGACGAGGCGGCCGGCAATGTCGCTTTCGCGGTAGAGCGCAACGATAATCGAGACGGTAGGGTCGATCCCGTCAGGCAAGGGGGCAGGGCTGTCGGGTGCGTGACGGAAGGCAGCCAGCATGGCCGCGAACTTCAGGCCGACCAAGGCCGTCAACGACACAATGGCAAAGACCAGAACCGCGGCCGTCACGGCCTTTGGAGCGGCAAGGACCAGCGCAAGCAGCAAGCCTATGGCCGCGATGACCTTGGGCCCGCGCAGAATCTTCGGCCAGCTGCGGCAGCTTTCCAGCTCTGGCACACGGTTCTCGGCCAGTCTCGCCAGCCTTGGACCGCGCCAGGCATGCAACGCGGTGGCAATGGCATGGGCCGGAGCAAGGCCCGCGCAGACCGGTCCGAGCCGGTCTTCCAGCATTGGACGGAGGCGGCGAAAGTCTTCTGGGCGCGACAGCGCCACCACCGTTACGTCACCGACCCGCCGCCAGGGAACCAGGCCATAGCGCAAGCAGTCTGCAGTGCCGACGCAGTCGATCAGACGAGGGTCGGGCAAGGCCTGAGCCAGGTCGATCAGGCGGATGCCCCAGCTGCTTGCTTCCGCCGTCATAAGGTCACGTTCCAGAACCAGGCCACGGGCGCGAAGGACATCGGGCAGACGACCTGCCTCACGCCCGCGATGGGACAGGGCCTTGACCATGTCTTCGGATGACACAGCGCCGGACCGCAGCAACGACGCCGCAACCGCCCGCTTGCGCAGGCCACTGCCGTTCGCCCTGAGTTCGTCCCCCGACATCCGGCCCCCAGATTCGCCGGAAATCAGCTTGCGTGCTGCCAGTTAACGCGGGGTTAACCGGGCCCGGTCACGCCTTCCGGCGGTCCTGCATTGCGGCGGCGAAGCGTTCGAACAGATAAAAGCTGTCCTGCGGCCCGGGCGAAGCCTCGGGGTGGTACTGGACGGAATAGATCGGCTTGCCATCCACCGCGATGCCGCAGTTGGTGCCGTCGAACAGGCTGACATGCGTCTCTGAGACGCCTTTAGGCAGAGTGTCGGCATCGACGGTAAAGCCGTGGTTCATGCTGGTGATCTCGACTTTGCCGGTGGTCAGGTCCTTGACCGGGTGGTTCGCGCCGTGGTGGCCATGGTTCATCTTGCGGGTCTTCGCACCCAGCGCCAAGGCCAGCATCTGGTGGCCAAGACAAATGCCGAACAGCGGCAAGTCCTTGGCCAGCACCCCCTGGATCATTGGCACGGCGTAGGATCCCGTCGCGGCCGGGTCGCCGGGGCCGTTCGAGAGAAACACGCCTTCGGGGTTCAGGGCCAGCACATCCTCGGCCGTGGCGGTGGCAGGCAGGACCGTTACTTCGCACCCGACGCTGGCGAGGCAACGCAGGATGTTGCGCTTGGCACCATAATCCACCGCGACGACGCGCAGGCCGGGGCCTTCGCGGCGCGTGTACCCCTCGGGCCAGGCCCAGCGCTTTTCGTCCCAGCGGTAGCTTTGCGTGCAGGTCACATCCTTGGCGAGATCAAGCCCCACAAGACCCTTCCAGGCGCGGGCCTTGGCGACCAGTCTTTCGATATCGAACTTGCCCTCCGGATCATGGGCGAGGGTCACATGCGGCGCGCCTTGCTGGCGGATCGCGCGGGTCAGACGGCGCGTGTCGATGCCGCCGATTCCGATGCGGCCGATCTTCAGAAGCCAATCGGTAAGCTCGCCTGCTGCGCGCCAGTTCGACGGCTCGGTCGGGTCCCATTTCACCACCATCCCGGCCGCGGCAGGCGTTCCGGTCTCGTCATCCTCGGGCGTGACGCCAGTGTTGCCGATATGGGGGAAGGTGAAGGTCACGACCTGCCCCGCATAGGAGGGGTCGGTCATGATCTCTTGATAGCCGGTCATTGCGGTGTTGAAGACAAGTTCAGCGACCGTCTCGCCCGTTGCACCGAAGCCGTGGCCGTAAAACAGGGTGCCGTCGGCAAGTGCGAGGCAGGCGGTAGGCTTCTGCGGCGCAGGCATGGCGACTCTCCCATTGGGCAAATTGCGCGGAACCTAAGGAAAGGCTGGGGCAGGGTCAACCCCGGTGCAGAAAAGGATTGTTTCGAAAAATCAATAGTTTGGAAAAATCCGGTTTGGTTGCGGTGCATGGCGGTTCAGGGTAGACTTGCGATCTGGGGAAACTATCGGAAAGATCAACCATGCTTTTGCGCGACCGTCTGCAGACGGCCCTCAAGGAGGCCATGAAAGCCAAGGAGGCTGACCGGCTGTCCACGCTGCGCCTGATAAACGCCGCCATCAAGGACCGCGAAATTGCCGTGCGGGGCGAGGCGGACGCTGGCGAGGTGGGTGAAGCCGAGATCCTGCAGATCATGGGCAAGATGGTCAAGCAGCGCCAGGAATCGGCCAAGGCCTATGAAGAGGGCGGTCGGCTGGAACTGGCGGAAAAGGAACTTGCCGAGATCGGGGTTATTCAGGAGTTTCTGCCGCGCCAGATGGATCAGGACGAAGTCAAGGCCGCGGTTGATGCCGCCGTTGCCGAGACGGGCGCCGCCAGCATCCGCGACGTGGGCAAGGTGATGGCGGCCTTGAAGGCGCGCTACACCGGCCAGATGGATTTCGGCGCAGTGGGCGCGTTGGTGAAAGCGCGGCTTGGCTAGCCTGCGGCGGGCCTGAAGGAGACGGCAATGCTGGGCGTTCTATCGGTCGGAATTGTTTCTCTGTCGCCGATGCTGTTCGATATGAGCACCATCTTTGCGGCAGTTGATCCCGGACGGGAACGCGTCGCAATCGTGGGCAGCGACAATGACACCTATCTTTATGCCTGCAAGCCTGGCCCAGCGGGAGAGACGCCGCGCGAACAGGGTCTGAAGGCACAGGCAGCATTTGAGGAAAATCAGGAAAAATTCTTGGATGCCGCCATAGCCGAGCTGCTCAGCGCTGATCCGGGCGGAGAGGTTGGGTTCAACGCAGGTCTCAGCCTGGTGCTGAAAGCGGATTCCTGGATCGGTGCGATCGGCAGGCATCTGGAGCAGGAGTTCGGCTGTACCCCGCTGAACTGACAGTTCGACGACCTATCGCGGCAGCCGGCGCAGCAGTTCATCTTTCAGGGCGATGCGTTCGTCCTCGGACAGGAATGCGCCCAGCTCGACTTCGCGTCCTTCCCCCTTGAGCGTCAGGTAATTCGGCACCGGACCGCCTGTTTTGTGCAGGGTCACGCGCAACCAGTAGGGATTGGTCTCCCAGTCCTGTCGGTGGCCCTTGGGGCCATGGCGGACCAGTGTCACGCGGTCGCGGGACAGGGTGAGGTCTTCGACAATGTCGCGGTCACGACCATTCTTGCGCAGGGCAAACCAGATGGCGGCAATGGTCGCCAGAAGGAAGGGCAAGAGAGCCCACACAACCGGGCTGCCCAGGATACCAACAAGGGGCACGGCAATCAGCCCTGCCGTCAGCCCGAGAAACCAGACAAAGCCCCGCTGTGACAGCGAGCGATGCGGCCAGGCATGCAGCCGCGCTTCGTCGGGACCAGTTGGAAGCCATTCGTAGGGCATGGCGGGAACCTAGTCCGCCGATCCGTCCTGGAAAAGTGCCGACCGGGCTCTGCGGCAATCTGCCGGGTGGGCATGTCGCAAGGCCGGACCACTGCCGAGTTAAGAGGCGAGGCCGGTCAGAAAGTCCGTGAACGCCGCGCGAAAGCCGTCCGGGTCAGCCGCAAATGAGCCAAGGTGATCGGCTTCGGTCCAGAAGACAGTCGTTGTGTCGGCGGACCGTCCGGCAGCCAGAGCTTCCGAGGAGGCGATGGGAACGATCCTGTCGGCGGATCCATGTGCGATGAAGAGCGGGCCGGGGAAGCTGGCGAAGACACCGGAGACCTCAGCCTCGGTCAGGGGCAGGTCGGTCAACTGTGGCAGCACCAGACCGGCCGCCCAGGCGATTGCGCCAGGGACCGGGTAGTCGCCCTGTTCGGCCAGATGGTACAGGACTTCCGAAAAGCTGAGCGCCGGGCTGTCCAAGGCAACGGCAGACACACGGTTTGCCAGGTCGCTGCGGGCCAGGAACTGCCCCAGAATGGCAGCCCCCATCGACTCGGCGACGATCAGAAGGCCCGGGCCATCCGGGCCGGGCGAAAACTGCGCAACAGCGGCTTCAAGGTCGGGCCATTCGGTGAGGCCGAACCCGTACAGACCGTCAGCCGTGGCCGGGGCGCCCGGATCGTTGCGGTAGCCGATCATGAGAACGCTGTATCCGGCCTGGTGCAAGGTCATCAGGTGGCGGTAGCCATCCTCGCGCGCGCCTGCGATACCATGCACATAGATTGCCCGACCGACCTCGGACCCCTGGGCCGGCACGAGCCAGGCTTCAGTCGGGCCAAGCGGGGTGTCTACGGGCAGGATCTGGAACGGCAGGGAGAGGGCCTGCATCGGATTGCCGCGATATCCCAGCATCAAAGGGTCCTCCGGCGTCTCTTCCTGCAACAACATGGCCGCGACGGTGCCGACCTTCAGCAGGTCGACCGAGCTTTTCGCCAGGAAGAAACCGGTGATCGTCACATAGCCGGCAAGGGCAAAGGACAGGAGCAGTCCAAGAAAGACGACGATCCGCATCAGATCCTCCGGAACGGAATGAAAAAGGCCCCGGCGCAGTGGCGAGCCGGGGCCTTTATGCTTTTCAGCCGCTTAGTGCGCGTGGGATTTGTCCCAGTCCTCGCGCTTGGGCAGCTGCTCGAACGTGTGTTCGGGCGGCGGCGAGGGCAGGGTCCATTCCAGCGTGTCGGCGTATTCGTTCCAGTAGTTGTTCTCGGTGATCCGACGGCCCGCGGTCAGGGTGTAGACCACGATCCCGATGAAGAACACGAACGAGGCGAAGGAGATGAACGCACCGATCGACGAGAACCAGTTCCAGTAGGCGAAGGCCTCCGGATAGTCGATGTAGCGGCGCGGCATGCCCTGGCGGCCCAGGAAGTGCTGCGGGAAGAAGGTCAGGTTCGAGCCGATGAACATCATCCAGAAGTGCAGCTTACCCGCCCATT
>JALOTD010000084.1 GCA_025458105.1 Tabrizicola sp.
GGTCCCGATCATCAGCGACATCGTGACAAGGAACATGTTCAGCATGTTCGTCGTGTCGGCCGTATAGGCGGTGAAGCCAAGGTCGGTCACGACCTGGTCAAGCTTGTCCAGGAAGTAGGTCTCGCCCCCGGTCGGCGCATAGCCCCCGATGAAGCCCAGCTGCGGCAGGAAGTTGCCCGTCAGGTTCAGCGAGATGAAGAGCGCCGGGATCGTGTAGGCAATGATCAGCACGATGTACTGCGCCACCTGGGTATAGGTGATGCCCTTCATGCCACCGAACACCGCATAGGCGAACACCACGGCCGAGCCGATCAGAAGGCCCGTCGTGGTCGACACTTCCAGGAAGCGCGCGAAGGTCACGCCCACGCCCACCGGTCACCCACGAATTCCGGCACGGTGAACTTGCCGAACTTGCGCAGATAGGGGGCAAGCAGCAGCGCCAGAAGCACATAGCCGCCGGTCCAGCCCATCAGGAAGACCGAGTTGTTGTAGCCCCCGAAGGCGAGGAGGCCCGCCATCGAGATGAAGGACTAGAATTCCGCGGTCGAGCCCGCGCGGGCCCAGAACGCGATCCCGAAATACAGCGCGAAGGACGCACCGATCACGAGAAGGTTGAGAGTAAACTGGTCCATCTGTCCCTGGCCCCCTTACTCTTCCACGCCGTGGGCGCGGTCGATCCCGTTCATGACCTTCGCGTAGACGAAGATCAGGATCAGGAACACGAAGATCGAGCCGTTCTGCGCCATCCAGAACCCAAGGTCGGCGCCGCCGATGTGGATCCCGGACAGTGCCGGCCGAAGCAGGATGCCAAGCCCGAAGGAACAGGCGAACCAGATGATCAAGGAAATAACGATGACCTTGACGTTCGCTGCCCAATAGGCGTTGGCAGAAGATTTGTCTGCCATTTGTACTCTCCCTTGTTTGTTTTCCGCACCCCCGGGGGATCCAGGGGAGCGGCCCCTCCCGTTACGCCGAGACGCGCCCCACGATGTCGGCCAGCATGGCGCGGATGCCGTCGATGGACCCCATCGCCGGCACCCGTTCCAGCACTGACTGCAACTCGTAAAACGCGATCAGCGGTGCCGTGTCGGCGTGGTAGGCTTGCAGCCTTGCCCGCACCGTCTCGGCGTTGTCGTCGGCCCGGCGCTTGAACGCCGTTCCGCCGCATTTGTCGCAGGTCCCCACTTTCGCGGGCTGCTTGAACTGGTCGTGATAGCCTTCGCCGCAGCCGGCGCAGGTGAAACGGCCTGACACACGGGCAACCATCGCCTCGTCGTCCACCTCCAGGCTGATAGCGGCGGTGACCCGCTGGCCGGTTTCGGCCAAAAGCTTGTCCAGCGCCGCTGCCTGCCCCGCCGTGCGGGGAAAGCCGTCCAGAATGATGCCCTTCTGAACACCGGGCTTCGCCATCCGGTCCTTCAGGACCGCCAGCACGATGTCGTCCGACACCAGCTGCCCGGCCTCCATCACCGCCTTGGCTTGTCTGCCGGCCTCGGTCCCTTGGGCCACTGCCGCGCGCAACAGGTCGCCGGTCGAAAGCTGGACCAGACCAAAGTCCTCCTCCAGCATCCGCGCCTGCGTGCCCTTGCCCGCGCCGGGGGGGCCCAGAAGGATGATGACCGGGGCCACCATCAGCCCTTGTTCATCCGGTTGGCGATCAGGTCGTCGACCACCGAGGGATCCGCCAGCGTCGAGGTGTCGCCCAGCGAGCCAAAGTCGTTCTCGGCGATCTTGCGCAGGATGCGGCGCATGATCTTGCCGGACCGGGTCTTCGGCAGGCCCGGCGCCCACTGGATCAGGTCGGGCTTGGCAATCGGCCCGATCTCGGTCCTGACCCAAGCCTCCAGCTTCTTGCGCAGCTCCTCGGTCGGCTCGATCCCCTTCATGAGCGTGACATAGGCATAGATGCCCTGCCCCTTGATGTCGTGCGGATAGCCCACCACGGCCGCCTCGGCCACCGCTTCATGCGCGACCAGCGCCGATTCAACCTCGGCCGTGCCCATCCGGTGGCCGCTGACGTTGATGACGTCATCGACCCGGCCGGTGATCCAGTAATACCCATCCGCATCGCGGCGGCAGCCGTCGCCGGTGAAGTAATAGCCCTTGTACTGGCTGAAGTAGGCCTCTTCGAACCGCTGATGGTCGCCCCACAGCGTCCGCATCTGCCCCGGCCAGCTGTCGGTGATGCAGAGCACCCCTTCCGTCGCGGTTTCCGTCTGCACCTTGGCGGTCGACGGGTCCAGGACCTCGGGCTTCACGCCGAAGAAGGGCTTCGTCGCCGAACCTGGCTTCTGCGGGATCGCGCCCGGGATCGGCGTGATTATGTGCCCGCCGGTCTCGGTCTGCCAGAAGGTGTCGACGATCGGGCATTTGCCCTTGCCGACATGGGTGTTGTACCAGGACCAGGCCTCGGGGTTGATCGGCTCACCGACCGAGCCCAAAAGCTTCAGGCTGGACAGATCATGCTTTTCTACCCACTCCGGCCCCAGGCCCATCAGCGAACGAATGGCAGTAGGGGCGGTGTAGAACTGGTTGACCTTGTGCTTGGCGCAAACCTCCCAGAAGCGGCCCGCGTCGGGGTAGGTCGGCACGCCCTCGAACATCAGCGTCGTCGCGCCATTGGCCAGCGGACCATAGACGATGTAGCTGTGCCCGGTGACCCAGCCCACGTCCGCCGTGCACCAGAAGATGTCGCCGTCATGGTAGTCGAAGGTCACCTGATGCGTCAGGCTCGCATAGACGAGATACCCCCCCGTCGTGTGCACCACCCCCTTCGGCTTCCCCGTCGAGCCCGAGGTGTAAAGGATGAACATCGGGTCTTCCGCGCCGACCTCGACGTAAGGGCAATAGGGCTTTGCCGCCGCCATTTCTGCCGTCAGGTCAAAGTCGCGCCCGTCCACCCAGCTGGTCTGGTCCCCGGTCCGCTTGACCACCAGGCACTTCACCTTGTCCGAACAGTGCAGCAAGGCCTTGTCCGTATTGTCCTTCAGCCCCGTCTTCTTGCCCCCGCGCGGCGCCCAGTCGGCGGTGATGACGACCTTGGCTTCGGAATCGTTGATCCGGTTCGCCAGCGCGTCAGGCGAGAAGCCCCCGAAGACGATGGAATGGATCGCCCCGATCCGGGTGCAGGCCAGCATCGCATAGGCGGCCTCGGGGATCATCGGCATGTAAAGGACCACCCGGTCCCCCTTGGTCACGCCATGCGCCTTCAGCACGTTCGCGACCCGGCAGGTCTGCTCCAGCAGTTGCGCATAGGTGATGTGCTGGGCCGGCTCCTTCGGATCATCGGGTTCCCAAATGATCGCGGTCTGGTTAGCGCGGGTCAGCATGTGCCGGTCGATGCAGTTCGCGCTGACGTTCAGCACCCCATCCTCGAACCACTTGATGGATATGTTGCCCGGCGCGAACGAAGTGTTCTTCACCTTGGTGTAGGGCTTGATCCAGTCCAGCCGCAGCCCTTCCTGGCCCCAGAACCCCTCAGGGTCCTTCACCGAGGCCGCATACCGCGCCTCATAGCTTGCCGCGTCGACATGGGCTTTCGCCACAAAGTCTGCCGATGCCGGATAGACGGATTTCAGGGGGGACTGGTCGGTCATGGTTCGCCTCCTCTCGAAAGGGTCCGGCCAAAGACCCTTTCGCTGCATATCGCTCCGCAAGGCGCGAAGCGCTCTCTCCCGCCATAAAGTTACCACTTTGTTAAGAGTAGCGTAACCCCCTAATTTTCATGCAAAAATCAGTAAATTTCTTGACCCAGATTCGGTCAAGCGTGAAAATTCCTGAAAATCACCCGCGTGATCTTGTGCGTTTTCAACCGCATGCCGATCACGGGGGCGTGAGCGGCGAATAGACGGCGCACGCCGGGCGTTGCAGGCTGGAAATTCAACCTGTGGCGGAATCAGGACGATTCGGACCCACGGTCCAGATGCGCATCCACTGCCGCAAGGTCCGGCAGGTACAGAACCTCCGGCTCGGTCACGCCCTGTCGCTCCAGCTGCTTGCGCAGACGGTCACTCAGGCCCACCAGATAAAGCTGACCACCCCGCCGCCGCGCCCGCGCTGCCAGCGAGTGGAAGCCCCGCCCGCCCGAACTGTCGATCAGAGGCACGCCCGACATCTCCAGGACCAACGCACGCGGCGCTTCCGCAATGCGGTCAAGGACGCCGCCCAGTTGCGCGGCGGCACCAAAGAAATACGGTCCTTCCAGATGATAGACCACGCGGTCCTCCCGCGGGACGTCGTGCGGTTCGGCCCGGGGACGCATTGCCGCGCTTTCCGACATCCGCTTGATGAAGACGAGCCCCGCCAGGGCAAAACCAACGACGATGCCCTCGGTCAAGTCGCGGAACACGACCAGCAAGAACGTCACGCCCACCACCAGCGCATCGCCCCAGGACGACCGCAGAAGGGCCGCGAACTCGTGCCGCTCCGCCATGCCCCAGGCGACGACCGCCAGCACCCCGGCCAGGGCTGCCAGCGGGATATAGGCCGCCAGCGGCGCCGCCACGACCATGAAGGCCAGCAGAAACAGCGCATGCAGCATTCCCGACACCGGCCCCCGGCTGCCCGCCCGCACATTCGTCGCCGTCCGCGCGATGGTCCCCGTCACGCAGAACCCGCCAAAGACGCTTGAGCCTATGTTCGCCACCCCCTGCGCCACCAGCTCGGCGTTAGACCGGTGCCGCGCCCCGCTCATCCCGTCTGCCACGACCGCCGACAACAGCGACTCGATCGCCCCTAGAAGCGCAAAGCTGAACGCCCAAGGCAGCGCCGCCTGCCACAGCGCAAGGTCCGGCAGCGCGGGCACCGGCAGCATGTTCGGCAGCGCACCAAACCGGCTGCCGATGGTGGCGACCGGCAAGACCAACACCGCCGCAAGGACCGAAGCCAGAGCGACCGCGATCAGCATCCCCGGCCACTGCGGCCGGACCCGCCGCAGCCCCAGGATCACCGCCGCCGTCAGCGCCGCCACCGCCGCCGCCGCCGGGGTCACTGTCCCCCGCGCCGCCCACAGCGCCTCAACCTTGTGCAGGATTTCCGCGGGTTCGCCCCCGGGCAGGGTCAGCCCGAACATTTCGCGCAGCTGGCTGGCGAAGATGATGACGGCGATCCCAGCCGTGAATCCCACTGTCACTGGGTACGGGATGTAGCGGATATAGGTCCCCAAGCGAAGCGCCCCCGCCGCGATCAGCACAAAGCCCGACAGGAAGGTTGCCAGAATTAGACCCTGGATGCCGACAGCCATGACACAGGCCGAGACCAGCACAATGAACGCCCCCGCAGGCCCGCCGATCTGATAGCGCGACCCGCCCAGCAGGCTGACCAGGAACCCGCCGACAATCGCCGTGTAAAGTCCTCTCTCCGGTCCCACCCCGCTGGCAATCGCGATCGCCATCGACAGGGGCAGCGCCACGATCGCTACGGTCAACCCGGCCAGCGCATCGGCCTTCAGGTCAAAGATAGAGTAGCCCTCCCGCCACACAGTCAGCAGCTTGGGAAGGAACTCGGTCAGGCCATTGTGGCCCTTGGACGTGTCAGTCATGATATGATCCCAGAAGGGAAGTCCGGCCAGAAATCGCTGGCATGTCAGTCTGGAATGCCGCCAGATGACGCCCCATCCCCCGGACTGTCAATTGCCATGATACCACCGGCTGCCCGCCCTGACCCTGTTCAGCCTGCAAACGCCCAGGCGCTGGCCCTGGCCAGCAACCTGCTGTACCTAGGCCATGCCGCGCTGGCCTGGACCGATCCCGACACCGGAACGCCGGGCATCAGCCGGATTGCCTTTGCCCGCGACCCCGCGGCCGGGATGCTGACACTGGTCTCTGGCCTGGCCCTCCATTTCCGTGCGTTGCGCGACCGCCCGGACTGCGCGCTCATGCTGGGCGAGGTTGGCGAAAAGGGCGATCCGCTGACCCACCCCCGCCTGATGATCCGCGCGCGGGCGGCCTTCGTGGCCCCCGACGACCCCGTCCGCCCCGGCCTCCGCGACCGCTGGCTGGAGCGGAACCCCAAGGCCACGATCTACATCGACCTGCCCGACTTTGCCTTTGTCCGGCTGACCCCGCTCTCGGCGCTCCTGAATGGTGGATTTGGCCGGGCGTTCCAGATCGGTCCCGACGACCTGTAACGGCAAACGGGCGGCCCTTGCGGACCGCCCGTGTTCGAAAGCTGCAAAGAAAGGCGCAAGCCTTGGTCGTTTTGCGACAGCAATGCAGCAAAACTTAAAGTCTCGCTCAGGTCGGGATATCCATCCGCATCGTTACGATGGCCTTGCCCCGCAGGGCCTCGCCCCAGCGCAACTGCACCTCGTTGCCTTGCGCGCCTGTCCCCGGAGTTGCGTTCGGGAACGCATAGCGCGCCGCATTCGAGGCGTTAGTGATCGTTCCTTCCGGAACCACGGCCTCGACCATCCGCACGCGACCGCCAAAGGGCAGGAAGCCGCCCGCGCTGACGTTCCAGGTGTCGGCGGCCGTGTTCTGCGTATGGGTCACCATCACCGGGTTCATGATCCGCTGGCCCACGTTGTTGAAGCTGTTGCCTTCGACCCGCACGTTCCGCGCCTGTGTCATGTCCAGGCCCGCGATGCTCGCATCCACCGCATCGACCCGGTCAATCGTCGAGTTGATGACCCGGAAGCTGTTCGACACCAGTGAAAAGCCGTTCAGGAAATGCCCTGGCCCATAGGGACGGATCACCACCCAGCGGAACGCCGTACTGTTGTTCCCGGCCAGGAAGACGTTGCCCACGATGTTCAGCCCGCCGAACGAGAACTCTCCGTTCCACTCCGGCGCCGAGTCATGTTCGTTGCCCCATTCGATGAAGCAGTTGTCGATGTAGTTCCCGGTCACCACGGTCGACACGTTGGTCTGCGTGAAGATCAGCCCCGCCCGGCGCACGCCTTGCCCGGATTCGTCGCCCTGGAAGAAGTGGTTGGCGTGGATCAGATGGCCGATCCCGTTCACCACCGCGAAATGGGCAAAGCGCACCACCCGGTTGTTGCGCAGCTTGGTGTCGTTTGCGTTGATGTTCAGCGCAATTGAGGTGCGGTCCAGCGCCGGAATGGCCTGTTCATTCGACAGGAACTGGCACATGTCGACAAACATGCCCTGACACCCCGTCCCGGTAGATGTGATGCCCCGGTCCAGCGGCCGGTTGAAGGTGCAGGACACAAACCGCATGGTCATGCCCGCCACCGGCAGCATCACACCGGAACACAGACCAAGGCTGTTGAACTCGATGTCCTCCAGTTCGAACCGCTGCAAGGTTTCAAAGCCGGAGAAGTCCAGCATGTACTTGAACCGGCGGAAGGTATAGGTCCGCGTGCCCGCTGCACCCCACAGGGGTTGGCTCAGCTCGACCGTGCCCGCCGCCACATTCTTCGACCGGACATAGACCTCGCGGCCCACACCTGTGCCGATGACCAGCGACCCCACCGGAATGTTCGCCACATTCGCGACCCCGGTCAGCGTGAAGTTGTTCGCCGTCGAATAGGTCGCGACCGAGGTCACCTCCTCCGTCGCCCAGCCCGGGCCAGCGATGGCGTTCAGCTGCCCGTTTCGGATCACCCGGCGAATCGCAAAGGTGTTCAGCCCGGCAATTGCGGCCACATCGATCGGCTCGCTCAGGTCAATGCGCCGCCCCGACAGATCCAGCGTGACATGGTCGGTAAAGTAGAACAACGCCTGCAAAGCCCGCCGGAAGCCCTCGATCTCGGACCCGAAGGCCTGGCCATAGGTGTCCAGATCAAAGTTTCGCGTCAGCGTGATCCGGCGGTTTGAAGGCATCGACAGCGTGCCCTCAAACCGGATCCGGCTGTTGATCGTCACGTCGCTGGTCAGACGAAAGACACCCGAAGGCACCAGAATCTCGCGTCCCTGCGCGTCGGCGTCCGCGGCCAGGAACGCCGCCGTGTCATTTGCCGTCCCGTTGCCCAGCGCGCCGTAGTCACGCACATCGACCCAGTCCATCAGCTTGCGGATGAAGACATTCGTCACATCTTCAACCACAAGATCGTCGATCCGCACCACCCCGCCATTCGCGCCCGTCAGGTCAAGGCCCACATGCGCATAGACGACCGAGGTGTTCCAGGCGAGGTCCACCCCCGTCCGGCTGGCCGGGGAAATGATGGCGCTGACCGTCACCACTTCGCCATAGGTCGTCAGCGTCACCGATGGGCCGGTCTGGGTGACCGACGCCACATTGGCGCCGTTCACATCCCCCGCCCAGGCCGCGATCCGGACCGATGGCAGGTTGCCCGACACCGCCTTGATCCGCGCCGTCACCCGCAGATACAGCCCCGGCTGGATCGGCGTCTGCGCGAAACTCCTCAACTTCTGTGTGGCTTCGGTCTTCTGCAGCTCCAGACAGCCGGCAAAGTCCTGGTCATTCGTCACCAGCGCCGCATTCGGCTGGCCTTGATACGACCCCGATCCCGGCGTCCCGTCTTCGCGCGACCACAGGTTCAAGCCGGCCGAGAACGGCGGCGGCATCAGGACCAGCCCGTCGGTGATAGCCTTGTTCATCTGAAAATTCCCTCGCCTCGCTTCGCGCCAAAACCCGGGCGAAACGGACAGGGACCATCCCCGCTGACCGTGCCGCCATGGGGTCAATGGGGTAGCAAGGAAGGCTTAACCGGCTCTCAGACCGCCGCGCGCCCTTTTGGCCCGGGGCGCAACACCGCCGCGCTCTTGACTTGAACTTTCGCAGAAAATTCGGGGGTGCCGAACAGCCGCCGGATCAGATCAGGCACCCACATCCGGCGCGGGCATCAGCTGGACCGCGTTGATCTGCCAGCCCTCCGGCGTCTCGACCATCATATAGTCCAGATACCAGGCCGCCCCGGCCTGATCGACGATCCGCACGCGCTGCCACAGGTTTCCGGCAATCTCGCGCAAGTCGCCCATTTCCACTTCGGCCGGGCGATAGACCATGGGATAGCCCTGCTTCACCATCGCGCCAAAGTTCTCGGGCGTCTGGAACAGGCCCTTGATGTTGGGGCTGGCGAAGGTGAAGGCGCGGGCAAAATCGTCTGCCTGAAAGGCATCCAGCTGGTTCTGGATCGTCTGCCGGATCGGGTCTTCCTGTGCACTGGCAGGAAGGGCCAGGGTCAGGGCGAAAAGAATTGCGGCAAGGCGCATCGCGCTCTCTCCTGTCAAAGGCGTCCCCGAAACAGAGCCTAGGCCGCAGAGACCATCCGTCAAGCAACCGGCGGTCGGTAAAGCGTCGCCGAAAACCCGTCCGACACCGCGCTGGTCTTGATGTCCATCCAGCCCGCCGCCCGGAACGCCTCGCGCACCTTGGCATCCGGCACCGCCGCGCCTTTGCCCTTGCCGTGGACGCACCAGACCCGCAGGCCGCTCCCTTGCCCCGCAGCCAAAGCCGCCTCCAGATCCCCCGGCCCGCTCAGCACCGCCACGATCACCGACGCGCCTTCCGGCCCGGGCACCTCAGCACCCGCGACCGCCACCGCCAGCTCCTCCGGCCGCGGCCCCCCGATCACCCAGGCCCGCGTCGCGGTCGACACGCCCAGCTTCTGCGCCAGCGAGGGCAGCGGTTTTTCCAAGGCCTTCACCCAGGCCGCCGCCTCCTTTGCCCCCAGCGTCAGGACCAAGGGCTCCCCGTCCGACCGCAGGCACAGGTCCTCACCCTCCACCCGCCAGCCCACCAGGCCGGCCCGAGGCAGCTTCCCCCGCACCTCACCCCGCAGGGTGATCCCGTCGCTCTCCAGATAGGCCTTCACCGCGCCGGAAGCGCCCCGCCAGACCGCATGCCCTTCCGCCTCACGCCCCATGCCATCCTCCGCCGCTTACCTGCCGCGAAGGATAGCACCGGAAGCCGAAGCCGTCAGCCGACCAGCTCGCCCTTCAGCGCGCGTTCCATCAGCGCCACTGTCTCCTCGACGCCATAAAGCGCGATGAACCCGCCGAACCGAGGCCCGTCCGACGCCCCCAGCAGCACCTCATACAGCGCCTTGAACCAGTCCCGCAGCGGCTCGAACCCATGCTCCTTGCCCACCGCAAAGACCATCGACTGCAGCGCCTCGTCGTCCAGCCCGCCATCCCAGGCCTTCAGCCGGCCCACCAGATCCTCCATCGCCGCCCGCTCCTTCGCGTCCGGCAGACGGAACACCCGGGTCGGAGCAATCTTGTCCGCGAAATACCGCACCGCGAACCCCGCCGCCGCATCGAGGTCCGGGTTCATCTCCGGCGACGCCTCCGGAGCATAGCGCCGGATGAACTTCCAAAGCCCCGCCGCATCCTTCGCCGCCGCCACCGACGCCAGGTTCAACAGCATCCCGAAGCTGACAACCATGTCCGACGCCGGCGGCTGCCCCCGGTGGATATGCCACACCGGATTGTTCACCTTCTGCTCCAGCGTCTGCTCCGGGAACGCCCGCAGCTGCTGGTGATACTCATCCACCGCCCGCGGAATGACATCGAAATGCATCCGCTTCGCCGTCTTGGGCTTCTGGTACATGAAATACGACAGGCTCTCCGTCGCCGCATAGGTCAGCCATTCGTCGATGGTCAGCCCATTCCCTTTGGACTTCGAGATCTTCTGCCCCTGGTCATCCAGGAACAGCTCGTACGTCATGTGGTTCGGCTTCCGCCCCCCCAGAACCTCGCAGATCCCGTCGTAGATCGGAGTATTCGTGCTGTGGTCCTTACCGTACATCTCGAAGTCCACATCCAAGGCCGCCCAGCGCGCGCCAAAATCCGGCTTCCACTGCAGCTTCACATGCCCGCCCGTCACCGGCAGCGTCCACTCCCGCCCCGCCTCGTCGTCAAAGGTGATCGTCGCGTCCTTCGCATTGACCTCCTTCATCGGCACATACATCACCCGGCCCGACTCCGGATGGATCGGCAGGAAACAGCTGTACGTCTGCTGCCGCTCCTCGCGCAAAGACGCCAGCATGATCGCCATGATCCGGTCATACCGCTCCGCGCACAGCCGCAGCGTGTCGTCGAACCGCCCGCTCTTGTAGAACTCCGTGGCCGAGATGAACTCATACTCGAACCCGAACGTGTCCAGGAACCGCCGCAGCATCGCGTTGTTGTGGTGGCCCATCCCGTCCACGTCGTCGCTGAAGCAGATCAACCGCGTCGGAATGTCGCTGATGATCTCGAACGCCCGCCGGATCATCGTCGTCCGCGCCACTTCCCCGAAGGTGCCAATGTGAGGCAACCCCGACGGCCCATAGCCCGTCTCGAACAGCACATATCCCTTCTTCGGCGGCGCCTTCTCGTACCGTTTCAGGACCGCGCGGGCCTCTTCAAAGGGCCAGGCCTTCGAATTCATCGCCGCATCGCGCAGGGCACTCATCGTCATCTCTCCTGAAACGGGGCCAACCCCCGACCCGCCGTCCTCTATTGCCCCCCCGCCCCCCCGTCAATAATCTGCGCCCCAAACCCGTGCCCAGGAGCCGCCCAATGCCCGAATCCGCCATGTCCCCCCAAGACGCGCTTGTGGCCGTCATGGTCGCCTGCTCCGCCTCGGACGAGAACATGCGCACCGCCGAGCTTGTGGCGATCACCCGCATGGTCAACCACATGCCCGCCTTCGCCACCTACGACCCCGACCGCATCCAGCGCGTCACCCGCACGGTGTTCGACCTCTTCGAGGAGGAAGACGGCCTCGCCGCCCTCTTCGGCCTGATCCGCGAGGCCCTGCCCGAGCGCCTGTTCGAGACGGCCTATGCCCTCGCCTGCGACGTGGTCACGGCGGACGGGAGACACTCCCAGGTCGAGCTCCGCATGCTGGAAGAGGTCCGCGAGGAGCTGAAGATCGACCG
>JALOTD010000161.1 GCA_025458105.1 Tabrizicola sp.
GATGATCTTGTCCATCTCGTCGCCTCGGCCCGTCAGCATCACCACCGGTATGCCCATCGTCTCGCGGATGCGGATCGCCAGCGTCAGGCCATTCTCGCCACGCAGCCGCAGGTCGATCAGGGCAAGGTCAACGGCCGGAATTGGCCCAAGCGCAAGGAACGAACGCCCGTCCGGCAAGGCCAGCGGACGAAACCCATTCTCGGCCAGAAGCTCGGCAAGCGTCCGGCGCAGGTCGGGATCGTCGTCGATGATTGCCACCAGCGCGCCGTCGGCCAAGTGCGCGGCCCCCTGGTGTCCGGGGACATGGTCCGACATTTGCTTCTTCCTCCCGTCGCCCATGATGGAGGAAGTTCTTGGCGCTGCAAATGCTATCAGGTTTCAAAGGTTTTGTCCTTTGCGCGGGATTGTAACATTGTTCATCAAAATGGGGCGCTGGGTCAGGCTGTTAACCCGGTCACCTCTCCTCGGGCCGGGGCGTCGCGTGCCACCCTCGGCCCAGGTCCGCCACGGGAGAGGCGGTCATCATGGGAGGAGTAACATGAAGGCAATTTCAATCAGTGCGCTTGCATTGGGTGCGGCGCTGGCTGCTTCGGGCGCCTCGGCTCAAACACTGAATGTCGTGTGTTCCAACGAACAGGCCTGGTGCGATCTGATGGCGCAGAACTTCAAGATCGACACCGGCATCGACGTGGCAATGGTCCGCAAATCGACGGGCGAGGTGCTGGCCCAGATCCGCGCAGAGGCTGGGAACCCAAAGGTCGATGTCTGGTGGGGTGGCACGGGCGACCCGCACCTGATCGCGGCGAACGAAGGGCTTACCGTTGCGACCGGTGTCGATGTCTCGGGCCAACTGGGCTGGTCGCAGAACATGACCGAGATGTCGGGTGGCAAGGCCGTCGGCGTGCATGTCGGCCTTCTGGGCATGATGTACAACACCGAGATCCTGGCCGAGAAAGGCCTACCCGCGCCCGCCTGCTGGAAGGACCTGGCCAAGCCCGAATACAAGGGCGAGGTGACGGTGTCGAACCCGCAGTCTTCGGGCACGGCCTACACCCAGCTTGCGACGCTGGTGCAGCTGTTCGGCGAGGACGAGGCGTTTAAGCTTCTGGCCGACATCGGGGCCAATGTGAACCAGCACACCAAGTCGGGCTCTGCCCCCGGCAAGATGGCCGCGCGCGGCGAAACGACCATCGCGGTCGGCTTCATGCATGACATGGTGAACCTGAAGAAACAGGGCTTCCCGGTCGAGATCGTCTCGCCCTGCGAAGGCACGGGGTATGAGGTCGGAGCGGTTTCCGTGATCGCGGGCACGCCGAACCTCGAGGCCGCGACGAAGTGGGTCGAATACGTCATCAGCGCCGAGGCGCAGTCGCGCGGGCTTGAAGTCGGCGTGTTCAACATCCCCTCGAACCCCGCCGCTGCGACCGACCCCGAGGCCCCCGACATGGCCGCCGTCAAGCTGATCGACTACGACTTCGCCACCTACGGCTCGTCCGAGACACGCGAGCGTCTTCTGGCGCGCTGGGAGGCGGACGTGAAGTCCAAGGGCGGCAGCTTCGAGGAGTGATCCTTGCAAAACGGCCCGTGCCACTGGGTGCGGGCCGTCCGATTTTCCGGGATTGATGCGATGCAACGAACCGCGGGGCTGTGGCTTCTGGTCGGGCTGGGGGCCTATGCCCTGTTGCCCTGGTATGTGGTGGCGGGGGGCTTCTGGTCCTTTGGCTGGCTGGGCAGCGAACGCTCGGCCCTGGCCTGGGCGTTGGCTGACCGGACCTGGCTTTGGCTACCGGCCATCGGTTTTGTAGTAGCGGGAGCGGCGCTGGCCTTCGCGCGGGCGCAACTGACCATCGCGCGTGGACTGGTCTTTGGCGGGGCGCTGGGCCTTGTCCTGATGGCTGCGCAGGGGCTGGTGATCCTTGGCAATCGCACCCGGTTCGACCTGATGGAGGGCGCGACGCAACCGGGCATGGGGGCAGGGGCCTTTGTCGTGGCGGCGGCGCTGCTGTTCCTCTTGACCACCGGCATCTCGGGCCTTGGCCGGGGCCGTGGCGATACCTTCATCACCGGCATGGTCGGCGCGATCGTGGCGCTGGTCGGCGTCTTCGTCTTCTACCCGATGAGCTTCATCCTGATCCGCGCCTTCGAGCTGAAGGGCGGTGCGGGCTTGGGGGTCAGCGAGTTCCTGCCGCGCTTCCTTGCACCGGAAATCTGGTCGCCCGCCTGCCTGATCGGCCAGGGCTACTGCGGCGCGGCGCTGAACTCGCTGCTCCTTGGTCTGGCCACGGCGACGTCGACGACCCTTCTGGGCCTTGCCTTCGCTTTGATCTTCACCCGCACCAATTTCCGCGCCAAGCGGCTTTTGCGCGTGCTGACGATCCTGCCGATCATCACCCCGCCCTTCGTCATCGGCCTGGCGCTGATCCTGCTGTTCGGTCGTTCCGGCACGGTCACGGAATTCTTCGCCGATGCCTTCGGCTGGGAAAAGACCCGCTGGCTCTATGGCTTCTGGGGAGTGTGGCTCGCGCAGACGCTGTCCTTCACGCCAATCGCCTTCCTGGTTCTGATCGGTGTGGTCGAAGGCGTCAGCCCCTCGATGGAGGAGGCCTCGCAAACCCTTGACGCCAACCGCTGGCAGACCTTCCGCTTCGTCAGCCTGCCCCTGATGCGCCCCGGTCTGGCGAATGCCTTCTTGCTTGGCTTCATTGAAAGCCTGGCGGATTTCGGCAACCCCCTGGTCCTTGGCGGCAACTTCAACGTGCTGTCGACCGAGATCTACTTTGCCATCGTCGGCACCGTGGCCGACCCGGCCAAGGCGGCGATCCTGTCCCTGATCCTGCTG
>JALOTD010000085.1 GCA_025458105.1 Tabrizicola sp.
GTCGCGCTTTCCGTTCTTTGCTGCGGCAACGCACTACGCAGTGCATGTGCTGGGGCAGGATCAGGCAGATTGGCCCGCGCGCTTTGCCAGAGGCGGGGCAGGCTTCGCCGGGCTGGCCTGGGTCCGGAACGCAGAGGGCGTGCCGGTGTTGCCGGGCGTCCTGGCCCGGTTCGACTGCCACCGTCAGGCCCAGCATGACGGCGGCGATCATGTCATCATCGTTGGAAAGGTGCTGCGGCTGACCCTGGAGGAGGGTGAACCGCTGATCTTTGCCAAGAGACGGTTTGGAGGCTTTGCCGGCTGAGTCACCCGATACTTGGGTGAGGGAGGACGTTTGACCGCTTTGCAGGTCGCTTGCCACGGATTGGGCCGGATCAACGGGGCGCTTCTGGCGCTGGGCCGCTGGATCGGGGCATTTTGCCTGGGCCTGATGGTTGTGGTGATCCTGCTTCAGGTTTTCTTCCGCTATGCCCTGAACAATGCCCTGCCCTGGCCCGAAGAGGCCTCGCGTTTCCTGATGCTGTGGTCGACCGCGCTGATGGCCCCAACTGCCTTTCGGCGCGGCGGGTTCGTGGCAATCGACATGACCATCCGCCTGCTGCCACGGCTGGTGGCGACGGGGGTCAGCCTTTTCATGCTATCGGTCACGATCCTGGTCCTGTGGGTGGCGCTTGGCATCGGCTGGTCCGAGGTCACCGGCCTCGGCGGCAGGTTCGAGACGGATGCGCTGCGAGTGCCACTCAGCCTTGACCTGTCGGTCTGGATGAAGGTTCCGAAGGCGTGGATGATGGCCTCGCTTCTGGTGGGTGTGGCGCTTCTGTTTCTTGTCGCGGTGGAACTTTTGCTCCGCAACCTGTTCGCACTGATCTGGGGGCCAGACAGCCTGCACGAGATTCCCGAGACGATCACTCTTGGATCAGGGGCGGAATAGATGCTGAGCCTGTTCCTACCCCTGTTCCTGATCTTGCTGCTCTTGGGCCTGCCTGTGATCTTTGGCCTGATTGCGGCCCCGGCGATCCTGTTGTGGATGAACGGGCAGGAACGCGACATCGTCCTGCTCTACCGCAATGTCTATGAGGGGATGAACTCATTCCCCCTGATGGCCATCCCCTTCTTCATGCTGGCCGGGGAACTAATGAACCGGGGCGGCATCAGCGCCCGGATCGTGGGCTTTGCGCAAGCGATGGTCGGGCATTTCCGGGGCGGGCTGGCGCAGGTGAACGTCGTTGACTCCATGCTGTTTGCGGGCATTTCGGGGTCTGCCGTGGCAGACGTGTCGGCGCTGGGGTCGATCATCATTCCACAGATGGAGAAGAAGGGATATCCAAAGCCCTTTGCCGCCGCGATCACCGCCGCAAGCGCGATTATCGGGCCAATCATCCCGCCCTCGGGGATCATGATCATCTACGCCTATGTCATGGGCGAAAGCGTGGCCGCGCTGTTCCTGGCCGGGATCGTGCCAGGTCTTCTGATCGGCGTCGCGCTGATGATCACCATCAAGCTGATGGCCAACCGCTATAACCTGCCGCAAGCGCAGCCGCGCGCCAGCTGGGCCGAGGCGGGCCGCGCCGCCGGAGCCGCCTTCTGGCCGCTGATGACCCCGGTCCTTCTGATGGGCGGCATCCTGTCGGGCGTCTTCACCCCGACCGAGGCTGCTGCGGTTGCCGTAGGATACAGCTTTTTCATCTCGATCTTCGTGCTGCGGACACTGACCTGGCGCGACATTCCCGGCGTGCTGACCCGTGCCGGGATAACCAGTTCGGTCGTGATGCTGCTGGTCGGTGCCGCGATGGCGTTCAAGACGGTGGCGGCCCTGGCGCATACGCCGGAACTGCTGGCATCGGCGCTTTTGGGGATCACCGAGAACCCGCTTCTCCTGCTTCTCCTGGTGAACCTGCTTCTCTTCATTGTCGGGATGTTCCTGGACGCGGGGCCTGCAATCATCATCCTTGGGCCGATCCTGGGGCCGATCTTCGCCTCTTTGGGCGTGGACCCGGTGCACTTTGCCATCGTGATGACAGTGAACCTGACCGTGGGTCTGCTGACGCCGCCGATGGGGCTGGTGCTGTTCGCCACATCCGCCGTGTCCGGCCTACGGGTGGAAACCATCGCCCGTGCGGTGATGCCCTTTCTGGCAGTGGAATTCCTGGTGATCCTCTTGGTCACCTATATCCCCTCAATTTCCCTGACGCTGCCCCGCCTTGCGGGCTTCGTGGACTGACGCTGAACGAAAATCAACGGGAGGAACCATGTTCAAATCAATGCTCAAATCCGTGGCCTTGGCCACGCTTTTGGCTGGGACAGCTGGAGCTGCCTTGGCGCAAGAGGTCATGCTGCGCGCCACCGCCAACTCAAACGAACAGGACGAGGATTATGACGGCCTCGTCGTGTTCAAGAACTATGTCGAGAACGCCTCGAACGGCGCAATCGGGGTGGAGGTCTTCATGGGCACCCAGCTGTGCGCCAAGGGAGACGAATGTCTGGCGGGCGTGGCGGACGGCACAATCGACATCTACATCTCGACCAGCGGAGGGGCTGCGGGGCTGTTCCCGTATATCCAGGTCCTCGACCTGCCCTATCTGATGAGCGATGACCGCGTGGCCGAAGAGGTGCTGACCGGCACCGATTTAACCGCCAAGCTGCGGGCGATGGCGCTGGCGGACAGCGGCGACAAGATTCGCCTGATGACCATCGGCAATACCGGCGGCTGGAGGAATTATGCCAACACCAAGAAGCGGATCGCCGCGCCGGGCGACCTGGCAGGCCTGAAGATGCGCACGGTGCCCGCCGACCTGCCGCAGACCCTGGCCACCACGCTTGGGGCCTCGCCCACGCCGATCCCGTGGCCAGAGCTCTTCACTTCCCTGCAGACCGGGGTGGTGGAAGGCACCGCGAACGGCATCACCGACATTATGTCAATGAAGTTCACGGATGCAGGCATCAAGTACCTGACGCTGGACGGCCACAGCTACATGGGCGCCTTCTGGTGGATGGGCAACGACCGCTTCAAGTCACTGACCCCGGAACAGCAACAGATCGTAGTGGATGGCTTTGCCGCCCTGCAGCAGGCGACCTTTGCCAGCCCGAAGCGCAAGGAAATCCAGGCCTATGCCGATTTCCGCGCCGCGGGCGGTGAGATCTATGTGCCCACCGCAGAAGAGAAAGCCGCTTTCAAGGCAGCGGTCGAACCGGTCTTCGAATGGTTCAGGGCCAATGTGAAGGGCGGGCCGGAAGTACTGGACCTCTTCAACGCTGCCATCGCCACGGCCGAAGCCGCCGTACAGGCTGAACGGGCAAGTGAACTACAGTAGGTTCGCCTAGATCGCCGGGGTCCTTAGGGGCCCCGGCGATGCCTCTGGACGTTGCTGTCTGCGCCGCAGCTCACGATAGGGGCAAACGTCCGCTGCAAAAGGCACATGGCGGCGGCGGAAGCTTTGGTCGGGCAAGGGCTCGGGCGCGCTGATCCGGTCCATGCGAAAATGGCGGAACCCGTCACGGTCCGGGTCCCAGGCCACAAGGTACCAAAGCGGCGGCAGGATCAGCATAGCCTGCGGCTCGACCGTGCGCAGTGAGCGGCTGCCCTTGCCGTCGCGATAGCGGAAGCGCAGGTGCTGGCGGTTGAGGAAGGCCGTCTCGAAGGCCGGAAGGAGGCGCGCATCCATCGGGCGCAGGTCGGAGAGGTCCTGCTCGGGAGCAACCTGGCCGACATGCAGGCAGTCCAGAAAGCGGCGGAGGTCGCGCAGCCGGTCAGGCGGCAGGGCGCGTTCGATCTTGGCAAGGCCTGCGTCGGCGAGGCTGGCGAAGGGCAGGTTGCCTGCCACGCGCATGGCCGCGACACTGATCAGAAGGGCGAAGACCTCGGGTACAGTCAGGCGCGGGGTCGTCTGAACCGATTGCGGGTCAAGCATGAGGCCGCCGCCACGTCCTGCCTCGGAATGGATCAGAAAGCCCTGATCGCGCAAGACCCCGATGTCGCGAAGGATCGTTCGGCGCGAGGCCCCGGTTGCGTTGGCCAGCTCGGCCACGGTGATACTGCCGCTGCGGCGGAGGTAACGGATGAGGGCGTCCTGGCGGGTGCGGCTGTCCATGGCCGTATGATGCACCTTTTGGTGCCAGATCATGGCACCTTTTTACCCTAGACCAACGCGGCAACGGTCAACAAGGAGAAAGACGATGTACCGTACAGCCGTAAATCCGTGGGATTGGTCCCTGGCGCTTGGCTACAACCAGGGCGAAGTTCTGGAAGGCGTAAGCCGCCAGCTGATCTGCGCCGGCCAGACCGCCGTCGACGGGTCGGGCGCGCCGCAGTTCGAGGGCGACATACGCGGCCAGATTGGTCTGGTTCTGGACAATCTGGAAGCCGTGCTGACCAAGGCTGGTATGGGCCTGGGAAATGTGGTGAAGCTGACAGTCTATGCGACCGACGTCGATGCGGCACTGCGCAACTTCGACCTTCTGGGCATGCGGTTCGGCCCGGCTGGGGTGCGCCCGCCGATGACGCTTTTGGGCGTCAACCGGCTGGCACTGCCGGGGCTGATGTTCGAATTGGAAGCGGTTGCCGCTGCCTGACGCCCCGTAGGGTGGGCGATGCGCCCACCCTCCCTACTCACCACGGGGGAATCGCTGTCTCTCCTCCAGCACGTTCAGGTCCATGTGGTTGCGCATGTAACGTTCGCTGGCCGCGCGCAGGGGCTGGTGGTCCCAAGGGAAGTAGGCGCCGTTGCGCAGGGCCTCATACACCACCCAGCGGCGGGCCTGGCTTTCGCGGACCTGCGCGTCAAAGGCCGCAAGGTCCCACCGGCTGTCGGCCAAAGCACGGAAATGCAGCAGGATTTCGGAGACCTTAGGGTCATTGGCAAGATTCACCGTCTCGCCTGGATCATTCGCCACGTCGAACAGCTGTTCGGGATCGGCGGGGCAGCGAATGTATTTCCACGCGCCTTCGCGCAGGGCGACCATCGGCGTAATCGTGCCTTCAGCGGCGTATTCCATCGCGACCGGCCCGCGGGAAGCGCCTTGCGCAACCGGGATCAGGTTCACGCCTTCGGTCCACGGGGCGACCTCGTCCATCGAGATACCCGCAAGCGCCGCAAGGGTGGGGGCGAGGTCGATGGAGGAGACCGGAGTCTTCACCAGCCCTGCAGGCATCTCCGGGGCCGCGATCATCAAAGGGACGCGGGCCGAGCTTTCGAAGAAGTTCATCTTGAACCACAGGCCCTTTTCCCCAAGCATCTCGCCATGGTCGGACAGGAACACCACGCAGGCCTCTTGCCGGGTGGATTCAAGGACCGCCAGGATTTCGCCGATCTTCTCGTCGATATAGCTGATATTGGCGAAGTACGCCTGTTTGGCGCGGCGGATGTGGTCGGGGGTGATCTCCATCCCGCGCCAGTCGCAGGCATCCATCAGGCGTTGGGAGTGCGGGTCCATGTTGGAGTAGGCGACAGGTTCGGGTGGTTGGCATTCCGGAGCACCTTCGTAGCGCTCCCAGTACTTGCGGCGGGCGACGAAGGGGTCGTGCGGGTGGGTGAAGCTGACGGTCAGGCACCACGGGCGTGGGTCCTGGCCACGCGACAGGTCGTAGAGCTTCTGGATCGCCTGGAAGGCCACGTCGTCGTCGTATTCGTACTGGTTGGTGATCTCGGCCACCCCCGCCCCGGTGACCGAGCCGAGGTTGTGGTACCACCAGTCGATCCGCTCACCCGGTTTGCGATAGTCCGGGGTCCAGCCGAAATCGGCGGGGTAGATGTCGGTCGTCAGCCGCTGTTCGAAGCCGTGAAGCTGGTCGGGGCCGACGAAGTGCATCTTGCCGGACAGCGCCGTCTGATATCCCGCCCGGCGCAGGTGATGGGCGTAGGTCGGGATATCGCTCGCGAATTCTGCGGCGTTGTCATAGACGCGGGTGCGGCTGGGCAACTGACCCGACATGAAGCTGGCCCGTGCGGGGGCGCAAAGGGGCGAGGCGGTGTAGCAGGTGCTGAAGCGCGCTGAACGGGCGGCGAGGCGCTTCAGGTTCGGAGTATGCAGAAAGTCAGCCGGGCCGTCCGGAAAGAGCGTCCCGGTCAACTGGTCGACCATCAGGATCAGAAGATTGGGCTTGCCGGTCATGTCGCGGTCCGCACTTGGGGGGGTATCGCACCCTGCTTGGCGCGATGCCACGGCCCGGTCTGGCCCCCGACCGACCGATGCCAGTCGTATCCGTCATGGCCGACAAAACAAAGGGCCGCCCCGGAGGGCGACCCCAAGTTTCTGGCGTAGGGTACGCTTAAACGCGCCGCATCCTAAAGCTTCTCGATCATCTCAGGTACGGCGGTGAAAAGGTCCGCGACCAGGCCATAGTCGGCGACCTGGAAGATCGGCGCCTCTTCGTCCTTGTTGATCGCGACGATCACCTTCGAATCCTTCATCCCGGCCAGGTGCTGGATCGCACCACTGATGCCCACGGCCACGTACAGCTCCGGCGCCACGACTTTGCCGGTCTGCCCGACCTGCCAGTCGTTCGGCGCATAGCCACTGTCCACCGCGGCGCGGGACGCACCGACCGCAGCATTCAGCTTGTCCGCCAGCTTCTCGATCAGCGCGAAGTCGGCCTGGGACCCCACGCCTCGGCCGCCTGAGACAACGATGCCCGCGCTGGTCAGTTCGGGACGGTCCGACGACGCCACCTTGTCCTCGACCCAGGCCGACATCGACCCGTCAACGGTAGCTGCGACCTTCTCGACCGGGGCGCTGCCGCCTTTGCCCGCCGCATCAAACGTGGCGGTGCGGATGGTCATCACCTTCTTCGCATCCGAAGTCTTGACCGTCTGGATCGCGTTCCCGGCATAAATCGGCCGGTCGAAGGTCGACCCGTCATGCACGGCCAGGACTTCCGAGATCACCATCACGTCCAGCAGGGCCGCCACGCGCGGCAGCACCGACTTCGACAACGCGCCCGAGGCGGCGGCGATATGCTCGAATTCCCCAGCCAGCGACACCACCAGCGCGGCGGTGGGTTCGGAAAGCCCATGGCAATAGGCGTGGTCGTCGGCGAAGAGGACCTTCGCCACCCCGGCCAGCGTCGCCGCCTCGGCCGCAGCCGCATCGCCACCGGTGCCCGCGACCAGAACGGTCACCGGGCCCAGCGATTTCACCGCGGTCAGCGTCTTGGCGACCTGGTCGGTCGCCAGCTTCCCGTCAACAACATCGGCAAGAAGAAGAACTGCCATCTCAGATCACCCCCGCTTCGTCTTTGAGTTTCGCGATCAGCTCGGCCACGGAAGCCACCTTCACGCCCGCCTTGCGGCCCGCCGGTTCCACGGTCTTGACGACCGACAGCCGGGGCGAGACGTCCACGCCATAGTCGGCCGGGGTCTTCGTCGCCAGCGGCTTTGCCTTGGCCTTCATGATGTTCGGCAGCGAAGCATAGCGCGGTTCGTTCAGGCGCAGGTCGACGGTGATGATCGTCGGCATCTTCACCGTGATCGTCTGCAGACCGCCGTCGACTTCGCGCGTGACCTTCGCGTTGTCGCCCTCGATGGCAACCTCAGATGCAAACGTTGCCTGCGACCAGCCGAGGAGCGCCGCCAGCATCTGGCCCGTCGCGTTCATGTCATTGTCGATCGCCTGCTTGCCACAAAGGACAAGACCCGGGGCCTCTTCCTTCACGACCGCAGCCAGAAGCTTGGCAACTGCCAGAGGTTCGATGTCGGTGTGGACGTTGTCGGTGGCTTCGATCAGGATCGCGCGGTCGGCACCCATGGCCAGCGCGTTGCGCAACGTTTCCTGCGCCTGCTTCACGCCGATGGAGACGACGACGACCTCGGTCGCGACGCCCTTCTCCTTCAAGCGAATGGCTTCTTCCACCGCGATCTCGTCGAAGGGGTTCATGCTCATCTTGACGTTGGCGAGGTCGACGCCCGACCCGTCCGCCTTGACGCGCACCTTCACGTTGTAGTCGATCACCCGCTTGACCGGGACCAATACCTTCATGGCCGCAAACTCCTTCCGTGTTACCGGAAGGCGCCCTTCAGGGACAGAGCAAATGCGACCAATTCCAGCGACGCGACGCCGCGTTTTGATCGTGGGCCGCGATCAGAGGCCTTCTCGCGCCCGTACTCTGGCAATTACGGAATGAACCTCCAGCGCCTTTTCACTCCCTGCCATAGCAGTGCTTTCCATTCGCTGCAGCAGGGTCTCCGAAGTGTACCAGTCCCACGCCTGTCGTTTTGCCGGAGAGTCGTTCCAGAAGCTATCCAGGGAGATATCGCCCCAACCGTTGTAGCACCACGTTTGGTTCAGCTTCTCTGCCAGAGCGGTATCCGGCATTGCGTCCATCGCCCGCAGCAACGGAGCTATTTCAACCCCACCCGTGCCGAACATGCAGAGCCAACTGTCGATATCGGGATCGGCCCTTGGGATCTCGTCCGCCAGCAGAGCAGCAAAGAAGGCCTCGGCAAACCCCTGTACAGCTGCGACCTCAAGGTCCGCCCATTGGGCCGGATATCCAGAGGCCCGCATGCGCTGGAACACGACTTCATGGCCGACCAAAGCAACCTGTTCACCCGCGACAAGCAGTTCCATGACGCGGGGCAGAAACCAAGCAATGTGGAGGTGGGAAATGGTGTCGTCATAAGCCGCGTTGTACCATTGCTGAACATAGACAGCGGGCAAGTCACGGGCATCCGTTTTCAGGAAGGCCGCCTCGATATCCCTGTCCATGCAACAGTTTTCGCAGACCCCAGTTGTCGCAGGGGCGGGACGCTTGAACACCCGCCAAGCCTCGTCAATCGCGGCGGTCAGCGCGTCAGACCGGGGACCCACAGCACGTCATCCTTGCCGTCGTTGTTGGCGATGCGGCCCGCGACGAAGAACCAGTCCGACAGACGGTTGAGGTAGCGCACCGCCTCGGGGTTCACGTCCTCCATCGTCGCGGTTTCCACCACCAGACGCTCGGCCCGGCGGCAGACGGTGCGGCAGAGGTGCAGCTGCGCCGCCAGCACCGAGCCGCCCGGCAGGATAAAGCTGCGCAAGGGCGTGAGCTTTTCGTTCATCGCGTCGATTTCGCGTTCCAGCCGGGTGACCTGGCCCTCGATCATCCGAAGGGGGGTATAGGACAGCGTCTCATCCAGATGCCGGTCCGGGGTGCACAGGTCGGCGCCCAAGTCGAACAGATCGTTCGAGATGCGCTTCAAAGCCTCCGCCATATCTCCGGTCGCGTGCAGGCGGGCAAGACCCACAGTTGCATTCGTCTCGTCTACCGTGCCATAGGCGCTGACCCGCAGGGAATGCTTCGCGACCCGCGCGCCATTGCCGAGGGCGGTTTCCCCGGCATCCCCGGTCTTGGTGTAGATCTTCGACAGAACGACCATCAGTTTGCCCCCGCGCGCAGCCAGGCGAAGGCTACGATCAGAACCACCGCGATGAACTGGACCCCAAGCCGCCAGCGCATGATCTTGTTGGCGTTGCGCTTGTTGAACTCGCCCCCTTTGGCAAAGCTGCCGATCCCGAACAGCAGGATGGCAAGCACCAGAAGACAAGCGATGGCAGCGAAGATGAACAGCGGGTCGGACAGCATGGGTGATCTCCCTTTGCCCTTGATCTAGGCGCATGGCGAAGAAAAGCGAAGGGTTTATTCGCCTAGTCGTGACCCTGCCCCGGCCCGCGCAACCGCGCCTCCAACCGTCGCAAGGCCAGCGAAAGACCGATGGTCATCGTCAGATACAGAAGCGCCGCGATGTTGTAGGTCTCGAAATAGCGGAAGTTACCGGCTGCGGTCACCTTGGCCAGTTGGGCAATGTCGGTCACCCCCAGCACGCTGACCAGCGAGCTGTCCTTCACCATCGCCACGAAATCGTTGCCCAAGGGCGGCAGGACCATGCGGAAGGCCTGCGGAAAGACAATGTGGCGAAAGCGTTGCCAGCCCGACAGGCCCAGCGCCTTTGCGGCCTCTACCTGGCCCTTGTCCACCGCTTGCAGGCCAGCCCGGAAAATCTCGGCCAAAAAGGCAGAATAGGCCAACATAAGCGCGATCACAGCGCGCCACAAAAGCGGAAAGTCGCGGCCGCGCAACTCATCGGCACCGAGAGGCACCGCAATCCAGTTCCAGGCCGCCACCAGGCCCGGGGCCACAACGAAGGCGACATAGAGAAGAAGAACGATGATCGGGATGCCACGCATCACCTCGATGTACAATCGCGCGGCCTGACGCAGGACGATGAACCGCGACAGACCCGCAAGCGCCAGGCCAAGGCCGATCATGCAGGCCCCGGTATAGGCCACCAGCGTGACAAGGATCGTGATCCAGATGCCCTTGGCCAAGGTCTGTAGGGCGGCCGAATAGACGTCACTGGCCCAGACCTCGTAAAACAGCCAAAGGCCGGTGACCACGACGATCACCAGCCACCAGGGAAAGTCCTTGTCCGGCTGCGGATTGGGGGTCATGGGCAACGGCCCGGGACGCCAAGCCCCGGGCCCACGGCCTTAGCCGCCTATCTTGTAGTCAAGGAACCACTTCTTGTTCAGCGCATCGATCGTGCCATCGGCCTTCATGCTGGCAATCGCCGCGTTCATCGGCGCCACCAGATCGCTGCCCTTGGGGAAAATGAAGCCGAAGTCTTCGGTCCCAAGCTTTTCACCAATGATCTTCAGCCCGCCGCCCGAGGCGTCGACATAGCCGGCACCGGCCGTGCCGTCCGTCAGGATCAGGTCCACATCACCCGCCTTCAACGCCTCGACCGTAGCCCCGAAGGTCTCGAACAGCTTGATCCGCGGGTTTGCCTCGTTGCCGTCAAGCACCTCGTAGACCCCTACGTAGAAGGGCGTCGTCCCCGGCTGGGCGGCCATCAGAAGGTCGGCATTCGCGGCAAAACTGGCCGCGTCGGTGAACCGGGTCTCATCCCCGCGCACCATCATGACCATCTCGCTCGTCATATAGCTGTCCGAGAAGTCCACTTGTTCCTTCCGGTCATCACGGATCGTGATCCCGGTCATCCCCAAGTCATACTGCCCTTCCGACACCGCCGGAATCATCGCGTCCCAGCTGATGTTCTCGTAGGTGACCGTAATGTTCAGCCGCTTGGCGATTTCCGCCATCGCGTCGTATTCCCAGCCGACAGCCGCACCGCTCGAATCCAGGAACTGCAGGGGCGGATAGGCGTTTTCGGTCACAACCACAACTTCTCGCCCTGCCAGATCGGGCAGATCCTGCGCAAGAGCGGGGATTGACATAAGACTCAGGCCAAGAAGGGCGGCAGCAGTGGCTTTCATGGGTTCAGGCTCCCGTTGGAATTTGAAGCGCTGACTATGCCACGCCGCCCGGGCGATGCAAGCGGGTCAGGATTGGAAGATCTGCTCATCCAGAACGGCGTCAAGCAAGGTCACCGGATCTCCGCCGCTGGCCCAGTCCATCCCCGACGTCACAATGCAGCTGATCCCGTCTTTTCCGTGATGCACGACAGTCCAGGTGCCCAACAGGTCGGAGGTCCAAAGCTCCAGCATCATTCCCGAGCCTGTCAGCGCGGCAAGCGTTGCCTCCTCGGCAAAGTCGTGGCGCAGTGTGTCCTGCACAATCTCACGACGGTCACAATAAGCTGCGGTAAGGTCAGAGTCGTTCGCAGTCTCCGGCAGGATCGGCATCAGCGACATTTGAAAGGGCGCGGCAGCGACCGTTGCCGCCAGAGAGGCGGCGACAAGTGCGCCAAGGGCAGTCTTTCGGCTTGAAGACAGGATCATGGGATCCTCCGTTCACTTGCGTTTATGCACAGGTAACGCGCCAGAGGGCGCAAAAGTTCCGTCACCGCGACGCCGCGCCGGTTTCTTGAACCCACGCCTGACCGAACCTCGCGCCCGGCACGCACCAAAGTCTGTGCGCCTGCGCACTGAAAACAGGCCGCCTTGCGGAATTGCGCGACTGCGCATCGTTCTCCATCTTCATCGCATGCAAACGGAGGCCAAGATGACCCGCATGCCCACCTTTTTCGTCAGCCACGGCGGCGGCCCCTGGCCCTGGATGCCCGACTGGCGCGCGATGTTCACGAACCTCGAAGCCAGCTTCGTGCAGATGGTCAAGAACCTGCCCGAGCGCCCCACGGCCATCCTGATGATCTCTGGCCACTGGGAGGACGACGCCTTTGCCGTCATGTCCAGCCCGAACCCGCCAATGGTCTACGACTACCACGGGTTTCCGCCCCATACATTCCAGATCCAGTACAAGGCCCCCGGCGCACCGGACCTTGCACAACGGGCGCATGATCTGATCCAGACCGCTGGACTGCCCGTCCGGCTCGACCCGACTCAGGGCTACGATCATGGCACCTTCGTACCCGCCTACATCATGTACCCAGACGCCGACGTCCCGCTGTTCCAGGTATCGCTTCGCAAGGGCTACTCCCCCGAGGAGCATTTCGCCCTCGGCCGCGCTCTCGCCCCGCTGCGTGACGAAGGTGTGCTGATCGTCGGCTCCGGACTTTCCTACCACAATCTTCGGCTCTTCGGACCCGGAGCCAAGGTCCCCTCCGAGGCCTTCGACGCCTGGTTGGCCGAGACGATGGTTGCGGCGCCGGAAGATCGCACGACCCGCCTGCTCCACTGGGAAGAGGCCCCATACGCCCGCACCTGCCATCGTGAGGAAGACCATTTCGTCCCGCTCTTCGCTGCCCTGGGCGCTGCAGAGGGTGAAACGGCGCAGATGATCTACCACGACACCGGTCTTTTCGGCGGCGTCACTGCATCAAGCTATCGGATCGGCTAGGAATATCAGGCCTAGCCATCACCAGAGCCATCGGCGGCAAATGGCTCTGTACCGCAATAGCGGAACCGGTCGACCCATCGCAGGCCGTCTTGCGGCCTTGCGGGGTTCGAGCCTTGAAATGACAGCAAAGCCCGGATGCCAGACCATCCTGCCGCCTTGCAGCTGCCAGCCCGGCTTCGGCGCTCTGGCCATGAACGCTACACATGGCAGTATCGTCACAGCCAATCCGACCTTAGCCTGGGCCAGAAAGGCCAGCGCAAGGACCCCTGAAGAAAGCGCAACTATGATCAAGGACGACACCAGCCGCAGCATGCGCAAGGTCGTTCTGGCCATCACCGAAGTCATACGTGCCTGCAAGGCGGAAACCCTCTCTCGTCGCAACCCAGGCAGCAGAGCTTACGCGCCCGGCCGATCCGCGTAAGCGTTCCAGCTTCCCCTTTTCCCCGACCGAAATCCGGTCCACCCTCCGACGCAACAGGAAGGACCTATGAACCCCGCTCTCATTACCGCCACCGACCTTGCCCGGCTGATCCGCAGCCGCCAGCTTTCTGCGGCAGAAGTCATGCAGGCCACTCTGGCCAGGATCGACCGCCTGAACCCCGGCCTCAACGCGATTGTCCAGCGGATGGACGATGCAGCCCTGGCCGAGGCATATGCCTTCGACGCCAGACTCGCCCGGGGTGAGGACCCAGGTCCCCTTGGCGGTGTTCCCGTGACGGTCAAGGTCAATATCGACCAGGCCGGTTTCCCCACCACGAACGGTCTTCGCATTCAGTCGAACCTCATGGCGCACAGCGACAGCCCTCCTGTCGCAAACCTCCGCCGCGCCGGGGCCATCATCATCGGTCGCACCAACACTCCGGCTTTCAGCTTGCGGTGGTTCACCCGCAACTCCCTGCACGGGGCCACACGGAATCCTGCCTTCCCAGCCCTTACGCCCGGCGGCTCCTCCGGAGGCGCCGCGTCTGCCGCCGCTGCTGGACTCGGGCCCCTCGCCCACGGCACCGACATCGCCGGATCGATCCGCTACCCAGCCTATGCTTGCGGCATCCACGGCCTGCGCCCCGGCCTGGGCCGCGTCCCTGCATTCAACGCCACGGCAGGCGACCGGCTGATCGGGGGGCAGCTGATGGCCGTCTCCGGCCCCCTCGCCCGCTCTGCCGCCGACCTGCGCCTCGGCCTCCAGGCCCTCTCACAGTCCGACCCGCGCGATCCGTGGCACACGGCCTACCCACCCGCGCCATACACCAAGCGCGCCGCCCTTTCCCTCACGCCCGACGGCCTCGCAACCAACCCCGCGATTCAGGATGCCCTCACCCAGGCGGCGAAGACCCTCGAATCCCACGGCTGGGAGGTCGGCACTCCCAATCTCCCCCCGTTCCGCGAGGCAATGGAGCTGCAGCTTACCCTCTGGCTCTCGGAATTCGGCCTAGGCGGGGCCGAGGCCATCGCCCGCGAGGCCGACCCGGACGCAACCTTCGTCCACCAGGAACTCACGAAACTCGCCCCGCCACCGACGCTCGAAAGCTTCATGCGCGCGCTGCAATCCCGTGCCCGCCTCGCCCGCCTCTGGCGCGGCTTCTTCGCCGACTGGCCGGTCCTTCTGACCCCGGTCTCAGCCCAACTGCCCTTCCCCGATCACTACGACACCAGTTCACCCAAGGCCTTCGCCGACGTAATCGAGGCGCAGATGCCCCAGATCGCGCCCCCCTTCATGGGCCTGCCCGGCCTGGCCATTACCACCGGCCGCACCGCGACCCACCCCATCGGCATCCAGGCCCTCGCCAACCGGGGACAGGAGCACATCCTCCTCGACCTGGCCGACCTCCTCGCCCCCGAAATAGCGGCGGTCACGCCGTAGGTCGGGGTTCACCCCGACTCCTCTGCGGGCCAACATAGGGTGCGGCTCACAGCGCACCGGTCTTTCGCACATAAGCTTTCCGCGTCGCTTCCATCAGTATGGCAAGGATCGGCAGCGGCAAAAGCATGACCACCAGCCCAAAGCCCAACAGCGCCGAAGGAATCCGAACGGTGGACCAGAAACTTGCGCCGGCACAAAAGGTGTTGGCAGCCACCAGCAGCATGAGGAGCAGCGCCAAATGGACCACATGCAGCTTCAGCAGGGCCGTAGAAAGGCCGAATCTTACCGGCAAGGCAGCACAGTGCTCAACGGCCAAAGCCACCCGACGATGCTACACCGCCCGTCGAAACGCGCCGCAATGTATGCGACGTTGCGCTTCACCCCGGACGCCCAATAAAGATTGGCCAGCAACACCGGCACCACGAAGACCAGATTGACCAGACGCAGCGCCACTGACAATCCTCCGACTACCGCACGCAACGCGCCATTGTTGCCTCTCTAAGGTCAAGTCTGGGCCTTCTTTTGCCGATCCGGCCCACCAGGCCAAATTTGGTCGGCACATGCCCGGTACCTCGAGACCTTCAAGCTTTCACCTTGCTCCAAGTATCCCCGCCGGAGTGTGACATGGTTTGCGCCACCGGTTCGAGCGAACCCTCTCGCGGCCCGAGCCGGTTGGCCGCAGGCCAGAGGCGAGACAAAAAGCTTGCGCGGAACGCGCTCCATTCGATAACCGCGCCGACCTGCAAGACGTCCCGATCTCATGCATCTTCCCAACCGTTGGAGCGGATCGGGGACGGCGTGGAAAACGTTAAGGCCAGGTAAATGATAAATCGTAAACCATTGTTTTCATGAGGGATCCAGAATCTGTCCACGCGTGGACACTCTGCCAGCCTCGCCCCCGCAAACCGCGCAGTCGGCCCGCTTCTTCACTCCGATCACCCGCGTCTCCGCATACAGCGCGTCGTGGATCATCAGCCGCCCGGCCAGCGTCTCTCCCGCCCCGGTGACCCACTTCACTGCCTCCATCGCCATCATCGACCCGACGACCCCAGGCAACGGCGCCGCCACCCCCGCCTCGGCACAGGTCGGCACCAGCCCGGGCGCGGGTTTGACCGGGAAGACGCAGGCATAACAGGGCCCGCCTTTCGCCGGATGGAACAGGCTCACCTGACCCTCCCACTGCGTGATCGCTCCGCTGATCAGCGGCACCCCCGCCGCCACGCAGGCCTGGTTCACGAGATAACGGGTGTCGAAATCATCCGTCCCCTCCAGTACCAGATCATAGTCCCGGACAAGGTCCACCGCGATCTCCTCGGTCAGCTTGCGGTGGTAGGGTCGCACTTCAATGAACGGGTTCAGCGCCCGTATCGCCGCCTCTGCCGAGAACACCTTCGGCATCCCGATCCGCGCGTCGGTGTGGATGACCTGCCGCTGCAGGTTCGACCCCTCGACCACGTCATGGTCGATCACCCCGATCACCCCCACCCCGGCGCCGGCAAGATACAGCAGGACCGGAGACCCCAGCCCCCCCGCCCCCACAACCAGCACGCGCGCGCCCTTCAGCTTCTTCTGCCCCGCCCCCCCGATCTCGCGCAGCAGGATGTGGCGCGCATAGCGGTCAAGTTCCGCTTCTCGGAACGTATCGGTTGCGACAGGGGCCTCAGGTTCGGCGGCCTTGCCCCGCCGCAGCAGACGCAGCACCTGCCGGTAGCCGACCGCCACGGCCGCCAGCAGACCGAACACCAGCCAGGCCTCTAAATCGCCGCCAAAGAACCGCAGCACCGGCTCGGGGAACAGAAGCGGCAGATGCACGACCATCAGCACGGCCCACCAGACCGCCGCCGCGATCAGCCACCGCTCGCCCCAGCCGCGCCACCGGCCCAGCGCCCAGAGGCCCGCAAAGCCCAGAAGCCCGATCATCCGCGTAGGCCGGTCGAGCCGAATCCGCCCGTTCCGCGCGCGGTCTTGTCCAGCCCGTCCACCACGGCAAAGCCCGCTTGCACCACCGGCGCAACCACAACCTGCGCCACCCGGTCGCCATGGCGGATGGTGTAGGGCTCGGTCCCCAGATTGACCAGCGACACCCCCAAAGGCCCCCGGTAATCGTTGTCGATCGTCCCCGGCGTGTTCGGCAGCGTGATCCCATGCTTCGATGCCAGACCCGAGCGCGGGCGCACCTGCATCTCATACCCCTCCGGTACCGCCACCCGAATCCCGGTCGGGCAGATCGCCCGCCCCATCGGCGCCAGCGTCAGCCCCGCCTCACGCTCGGCCTCGGGGAAATTCGCGCACAGGTCAGCGCCCGCCGCCCCCGCCGTTTGATAGGCGGGCAACGGCAGGGTCTGGTCTGCCCAGTCTTCCCACAGCACCTGCACAACCGGCCCCATCGCCCCGCCTTTCATCTTTGCCCAAATATCCCCGCCGGAGGCACTTATCTCAGCGCAACGCCTCGGCAATCCGCGCGGCAAGCCTTTGCGCAACGTCAGTCTTGCTCATGCGGGGCCAGGTCTCGGCCCCCGCGACAGTGATCAGCGCCACCGCATTTTCGGCCCCACCCATGATCCCGGTCGCTGGAGTCACGTCATTCGCCACGATCCAGTCGCAGCCCTTCCGCGTCAGCTTGGCCATTGCATGTGCCGTTACGTCTGTTGTCTCCGCCGCGAAGCCCACCACCAGCCTGGGTCGCTTCGGCCCCTTCGACACGGTCGCCAGGATGTCCGGGTTCTCCGCGAACTCCAAAACGGGCAGCTTGCCTGTTCCGTCCTTCTTCAGCTTCTGGCCCGCCGCGTTGGCTACCCGCCAATCCGCCACCGCCGCCGCCATCACCGCCGCATCCGCCGGAAGCGCCGCCTCGACCGCCGCCGCCATTTCGCGCGCGGTTTCCACCCGAACCACGTCGACCCCAGAGGGTGGAGCCACCACCGCAGGCCCGGTCACAAAGGTCACTCGCGCGCCCAGGTCCCGCAACGCCGCGGCCAGCGCGGTCCCTTGCGCGCCCGAGGAGCGGTTGGCGATGTATCGCACCGGGTCGATCGGCTCATGCGTCGGGCCTGAGGTCACCAGCACATGCTTGCCCGCCAGGGGCCCCTCACTCAGCGCGCTCTCGACCGCCGCGACGATCTCCAGCGGTTCGGCCATCCGGCCCTCGCCCGCCTCACCGCTTTCGGCCATCTCGCCCCGGTTCGGGCCGACGAAACGTACGCCGTCCGCCTGAAGCTGCGCCTGATTGCGCCTGGTCGCCGGATGCGCCCACATCGCTGGGTTCATCGCCGGGGCCATCAGCACCGGCCGCTTCGTCGCCAGCAGAACCGCCGTTGCCAGATCGCCCGCCAGCCCCTGCGCGGCCTTGGCCATCAGGTCCGCCGTCGCCGGGGCGACCACGATCAGGTCGGCCTCGCGCGCCAGACGGATATGGCCCACGTCCTGCTCGGCCTGCCGGTCGAACAGATCCGTGAACACATGATCCGCCGTCAGCGCGCCCACAGACAGCGGAGTAATGAACTCTTGCGCGGCCCTGGTCATCACGGCCCGGACATGGGCGCCGCGTTCCCGCAGCCGCCGGATCAGCTCCAGCGCCTTGTAGGCTGCGATCCCGCCGCCGATGATCAGAAGAATGCGCTTGTCCACCAGCATCGGCAGGTCTCCCATGGCCTGCTGTCTGGTGTAGGGGTCAGACCGGCCAAACTCAACACCCGCAAGACAGAGCGCCCTAAACGCCGAGCGGCTTTGCGTTCTTCACGCAAAGCCGCGAGACAAAAGCATTGCGCCTGCAAAGGCGCTCATTTTGATAGTCGTCCCGACCCGGGGCGCGCTCAGGCCAGGAAATGGCGCACTTCACGCGACTGGGTTTCCAGGCTGCGGCGCATCTTCGCAAAGGCCGCAGCTTCCAGTTGACGGACGCGCTCCT
>JALOTD010000086.1 GCA_025458105.1 Tabrizicola sp.
GGTCGAGATCACCTCACCTGACGGCCCCGCCACTCTCACGGCCCCCGCCGTCCTCCTCGCCACCGGGGTCCGCGAAACCTCCCGCGCCGCGCGGCTGATCGGGGGCGAGAAACAGGCAGGCGTCCTCAACACCGGCGCGCTGCAGGGCATCGTCCACCTGAACCACCAACGCCCCTTCCAGCGCCCCGTCATCCTTGGCACCGAGCTTGTCGCCTTCTCCGCCCTCCTCACCTGCCGCGAGGCCGGGATCAAACCCGTCGCGATGCTGGAGCCCGGCCCCCGCATCACCGCCCGCGCCCCCGCGGACTGGCTGCCTTGGGCGCTTGGCGTGCCCCTCAGGCTCAACACCCGGATCACTCAGATCCTCGGCCGGTCTCGCGTGGAAAAGGTTCTGATCGACACCCCCGACGGCCCTGATGAGATTACCTGCGACGGCGTCATCGTCACCGGCGGCTTCCGCCCTGACGCGCCCCTGATCCGCCAAAGTCACCTTGCGTTCGACGCAGCCTCCTGTGGCCCGGTGGTAGACCCCTGGGGCCGCCTGTCTGATCCCGCCTATTTCGCCGCCGGGAACCTGTTGCGCGGGGTCGAAACTGCCGGATGGTGCTGGGCCGAAGGCCGGCGCGTCGCCGCCAACATCCACGCGGCCCTCAAGGGCCAACTCCCGCCCCCAGGGGGTGCCCGCCTCCGCCTTTCCTCCGACGCGGTGAAACTCGCCGTGCCCCAGGTCATCGCCCCCGGCGCGACGGGCCGCCTGCAACTCCGCCTGAACCGCCCCGCCAAGGGCCGCCTGCGGCTGGTGCAGGACGGCGTCACGCTGCTGGAGAAACGCATCGACAGCCTGCCCGAACGGCGGATCACCCTGCCCCTGCCCGCCCCGAACGGCACCGCCGACATCACCCTGAAGCTCACCGAATGACCCGCATCGCCGCCATCGACCAGGGCACCACCTCGACCCGGGCGCTGATCCTCGGGCCAGACGGCCTGACCCCCGTCCTCTCCCTCCCCCATGCCCAAAAGACCCCCGCCTCCGGCCATGTCGAGCAGGACGCCGAGGAGCTTCTGGGTAATATCCTCCGCTGCCTCCATGCCTCGGGCGCGCCAGTGGTGGGCCTCTCCAACCAGGGCGAAAGCTGCCTGGCCTGGGACGCCCGAACCGGCCAGCCGATAAGCCCGGTCATTTCCTGGCAGGACGACCGCACCGCCGACACGACCGCCGCCCTCGACCGCGACGGGGCCGCGCCCATGGTGATGGAGCGTGCGGGCCTCCCCCTCGACCCCTATTTCTCCGCCTCGAAACTCGGCTGGATCGTCCGCCACATCCCCGCCGCCGCCGACCTTGCGGCCCGGGGCCACCTGCGCCTCGGCACTACCGACGCCTTCTTCCGCGACCGCCTGACCGGCCGGTTTGAAACCGACATCGCCACCGCCTCACGCACCTCGCTTCTGAACCTCGCCACCGGGGAATGGGACGCGGACCTCTGCCGCCTCTTCGGTGTGCCAATCGAGGCCCTGCCCACCATCACCCCAACCTCCGGCGCGCTTGGCACGCTTCCGGGCGGCGCGCGCCTTGCGGCCTCGATCGTCGACCAGCAGGCCGCGCTTTACGGCCACGGCTGCCGCGCGCCGGGCCAGACCAAGATCACCTTCGGCACCGGCGCTTTCGCGCAGTCTGTGACCGGAGCCCTCCTCCGCCCCCAGACCGGCGTCCTGCCGACCATCGCTTGGCAAAGGGCAGGCCAGCCGGTCACCTATGCCCTCGACGGCGGGGTCTATGCCGCAGCCTCTGCCGTGAACTGGGCGCGCGAGCTAGGGCTCTTCACCGACTACGCCCAGATTGCTGCCTTCGACGGTGCCGCCATCGACCGGGGCCTTGCCTTTGTCCCCGCGCTTGTGGGCCTTGGCGCGCCGCACTGGAACCGTGCCACACGCGGGGCCTGGCTGGGCCTTGACCTCGCCCATGGCCCCCGCGACCTGATGCAGGCGCTTCTCGAAGGCATCGCGCTCCGTGCGGTCGAAGTGCTGGACGCCATGGCCGCTGCCCAGCCGCCCGATGGCCCAGTCTCGGTTGACGGCGGCCTGTCACGGAACCCCTATTTCACCGCCTTCCTGGCCCAGACCCTGGGGCGCGACCTCTTCCTGTCCGATGAGGCGGAACTGACCGCCATGGGCCTGGCCCACATGGCAGCCCAGGCGACAGGCTTGCCAGTCCCTGGCCGCCGCCCCGGCCGGATCGTCCCCGCCGGACCTGACCGCCCGGGACCCGCGCGCCTCGCGCAGTTCGCCACGGCCAGGCAGGCCATTGCGGCCTACGGCCTGCCTTCCACCGCTCGTCGATGACGGCTGCACGCGTCGCTGCGTTGCCCAGCGACGAGGAGACGAAGTCGAACGAGGAGGCCGCCTGGGCGATTCGGAAGCCATGGTTAACGGGCTATCGTCTCGACGTGCGTAGAGACGGAAGGAAGACAGAAGAAAGACGGAAAGAAGACGGATCGCGTCACCCCAATACCCCGGATTAACGCAGCGTTCCCATAGGTTTGACCGCCGATCTTCAACCCCAGCCCAACTGTTGCGCGATCCCGCCCCTAACCTCGACCCGCCCGCGCCAAGGCGGCCTCCCGGATCGCGCTCAGCGTCGCCCGCGGCGTCAACGCCTCGGCCGAGATCGCCAGGTCCAGCACCGCCCCCGTAGGCGAGGCCACCGCCCGCGCGAACGCCTCGGCAAAAGCCTCGGTCGTTTCCACCCGTTCGGCATGAAACCCATGCGCCCGGGCCAGCATCACGAAGTCGGGGTTCACCATCTCGGTCCCCGAAACGCGGCCCGGAAACTCCCGCTCCTGATGCGCGCGGATCGTGCCGTAGATGCCGTTGTTCAGGATCAGGATCACCGGCTGCGCCCCTTCCTGCCACCCTGTCGCCAGTTCCTGCGCGGTCATCTGGAAATCGCCGTCGCCCGCAAAACAGACCACAAGCCGTTGAGGATATGCGACTTTCGCCGCAATCGCCGCCGGTACGCCATAGCCCATCGCCCCCGATTGGGGCGCGAGCAACCGCCCATGCATGCCGTATTGCAGGAACTTGTTCGGCCAGACCGCGAAGTTCCCCGCACCGTTCGTGACAATGGCATCCTCCGGCAGCACATGCCGCAGATGCGCCGTCACCATCCCCATATCGACCGGCGAGGGCAGCGGCTCCAGCCGAAGGCTCGCCATATACCCCGCCCGCGCCTCGGCCCGCCAGTCGGCCCAGGGGCCCTGCACCGCATGAAGCGCCCGCACAAAGGCATTCGGCCCCGCCTGGATCGCCAGCGCAGGGCGGTAGATCTTGCCCAACTCGCCCTCTGACCCATGCACATGGATCAGCCGCTGCTTGGGCGTCGGCACCTCCAACAGGGTATAACCATCCGTCGTCATCTCGCCAAATCGGACATTGATCGCCAGTATGGTATCAGCCTTCTGAATCAAAGCCTTGACATGAGGCGGCATGCCAACCCCAGCCTCTCCGGCATAGACTGCAGAGTGGTTGTCGAACTGGTCCTGATAGCGAAACGCGACGATGACCGGGATGTCGGAACCCTCCGCAAAGGCCTGCAACGCGGCCCGTCCTTCCGCCGTCCAGTTGCACCCGCCCAGTAGGATGAGCGGCCGATCGGAGTGTTTAAGAAGCGTCAAGGTTTCCTCGACAGACTCCATCGCAGGCCCAGGCTCATGAACACGGACAGGCCCATCCAGCGGCGGAACATCGGTAAGGCTAGCGAGCATATCCTCGGGCAGCGCCACCACCACCGGGCCAGGGCGGCCTGAAACCGCCGTCACCCAGGCCCGCGACAAAAGCTCGGGAATGCGCTCGACCCGGTCGATCTCGACCACCCATTTCGCCATGGTCCCGAAAACCGCTGAATAATCAAGCTCTTGAAATGCCTCTCGGCCCGTCATGTCGCTCCCGACCTGGCCCACGAACAGGATCATCGGCGCGGAATCTTGCATCGCCGTATGCACCCCAATCGAGGCGTTCGTGGCCCCTGGCCCCCGCGTTACCATGCAGATGCCGGGGCTTCCGGTCAGCTTCCCCCAAGCCGCCGCCATGAACGCCGCGCCCCCTTCGTGGCGGCAGAGGACATAGTCAAGCACTTCCCGGGTGTCATGCAGCGCGTCCAGCACCGCCAGATAGCTTTCCCCCGGTACGCCAAAGGCCTTCGTCGCCCCCAGGCCCACGAGGCTTTGCACCAGAAGCTGTCCACCGTTGCGCATCTTTGCCCCCTTTTTTCCGCGCACCATGCACCGGCAAAGGACCAAACGAAAGAGGCGCAAGCCCACGCCCACGCCCACGCCCCGGCTGCGCTGTGACAAGCGTCACTCCCCCCGTTCATCCTTGAAGTTCTGCATTCCAGAATTCATCTTAGAAACAATGGATTGGCGGCTCGTGATGCCTTCACGGATTGCCACGTAGATGTGGACGATCACAAAGCTGACGCCCAGAGTGAGAGTGATGAAAAAGATCGTCTCCAACGGCGCCAGGGGGGTGTGGCCGGCGTACTTCTTCCGCTCCTTGGTCAGGAACAGATACCAGCAGATCTCGAACCAGACTTCGGACCAGAAGATCGTTGACCAGAACGACACATAGAGCAACTGCCGTAAGTGGTGGTTGCCAAAAAGGCTCGGTAGATCCGGCCAAGGAAGCCAATGGCCAGCACCCAGCCGGCCGCGAAATAGGCGGAGCGGATACAGCCGAAGACGAATTGATCATGCGCCTCGCAGATGATCATCGTGGGCGGGGGCGGGCCGATGAAATAGTCGGTGACGATCAGCAACTGGATAACAAAAGCATTGATCCAGAGCCAGATCCTGATCGGCACTTCATAGACGTAGACGCTGGTCTGGCGCCTGACGGTCGCCAGATCCTCAGTGCCAGAGCATGCGCAAAAAGGTTGGTGGAGGGGTTGAACTTCGGCCTACCCCACCATCAGGCAGAAGCCGGAGAGCACAATGCCCGCCCCCATCGCACGCTGCATCACAGGCCGCGCGGAAACGGCGCGGGCGATGCCAATCCCCGTCAGAAGCAGGGCGGCAGTCGAGGTCAAGAAACCCGGCCAGATAGGCAAAAGCGTTGTCCGAGGCTTCGGTCGCCTGGGCATGGCGCTGGTTGCTGGCAAAGACCGTGAAGGCTGCCTCCAAGGCGCGGTCGATCGGACCGACCGCGCCGGTGGAATGTATGTTGATCAGGCAGGGTACGCCGCCGAGCAGCCAGTTCAGATGGCCAAGGGATGCTCGCCCCGGCTGAAGCTTTCCGAACAGAAGGCGCATTCCAAGCCTTTGACCCAGATGACCGGCGTGCGTGGCATCGTCTCCATCGCACGCGCGATCTGCGGCACGAAAGCCGGGCCAAGACCCAAAGCGCTGGCGGTCAAGCTGTAAGACTTCATGAAGCTCCGCCGGGTGATCCCCTGGCGACGCATGAGCTCGTAGAAGGTTTCGATCTGGCTCAAACGGATGCCCTCCCTGTTGTTCCCAAAGGTGCCTGCGCACCTCTCCGCCTTGAGGGAAACAGGGGGCCCAGCGACATACAAAGGAAAGCTACATGGCCACGAGCGCGCATTTTCCCTTACTGTCAATAAGATGGAAGCAAACCGGGTCGGAGCGGCCAGACGCTTGCTTACCAGCCGTTCTACCCTGGGGTCAGAGAATTTCCGCCCTCCGCCCCACCCGTGCTGCTGCGATCACCGCCTGACCCAGCGCGAGTCCCCCGTCATTCGCGGGCGTGACGCGGTGGGTCAGAACCGGCACTTCGCCCAGCGCCCAGACCGTCAGGTTATGCAGCACCGCGTTCTGGAAGCAGCCGCCGGAAAGCGCAACGGCAAGCGCGTCGCCGTTCTCTACAAGCCCGCGTGCCTTTCTAGCAAACGCGAAGGCCAGCCCCGCGTGAAAGAACCAGGCGATGCGGCTGACGGAGGTGCCTTTCACCAGCAGCTTCCGCAAGTCATGCCACATCGAGAACGGATCGATCTCCGGCCCGGCGGCCACGAAATCAAATCCGACACCCATATCCGGCGAGCGGCTTGCCATGGCCTCCAGCCGCATCGCCGCCTCGCCTTCATAGCTGACGCCGCCCGGACAGACCCCCAGCACTGCAGCAAAGGCATCGAACAGCCGCCCGGCGCTGGAGGATATCGGCGAGTTGATCCCCTTGGCCACCGCATGTCGCAGAACCTCGCGCGGGCGATCTGCGAAATGTTCATCCGCCCAGTCCGACAGCCCCGCCTGATCCAGCCGCACCAGAGCGTTCCGCCACGGCTCACGAGCAGCGCGGTCTCCCCCTGGCAAGGGCGCAGGCTTCAGCCACGCGCGCCGCTCAAACCCAAGGTAATCGCCCAACAGAAGCTCGCCGCCCCAGACCGTGCCATCCGGGCCAAGGCCGGTGCCGTCCAGGATGATTCCCGCCACCTTTCCCCGATCCAGAGGCCAGCCATTCTCGGCCAGACAGGCGGCCAGATGGGCGTGGTGGTGAAAGACCTCTGCCACCGGCAGCCCCATGGCCCGTCCTGCTTGCGTGGCGCGGTAGCCTGGGTGGGCATCAACGGCGACCAGATCGGGCCGGTGGTCGAACAACGCCGCATAGTCAGTAACCGCCTTGCCGAATTCCTCGGCACAAAGCACATCATCCAGATCGCCCAGGTGATGGCCCAGAAGCGCCTGCCCGTTTTTCAGCAGGCAGATCGCCCCCTTCTTCTGCCCACCCAGCGCCAGCACTTGCGGCGGGCCCTCGAAACCCTGCGGCAAGGGCAGCGTGCCCGGCACCCGCCCCCGCGCACGGCGCAGGATCATCGGCGGCTGGCTGCGTTCCACGCTGTCATCCAGCCTCCGGGCGATGTCGCGATCGTGCATCAGGAAGGCATCGGCGAAGCGCGCCAGTTTCTCCCGCGCTTCAGCGTTGCCCACGACCTGCGGCTCGCCCGAGAGATTGCCGCTCGTCATCACCAGCACGCCCCCGAAGGCATCCAGCAGAAGGTGGTGCAACGGCGTGTAGGGCAGCATCACGCCTAAGCTGGTCATCCCAGGGGCCACGTCTTCGGGCAGCGCCCCACGGGACGGAACAAGGACAATGGGCGCTGCCGGATCACCCAGAAGGCGGCGGTCCGCTACGGTCAGGACGGCGACCCGGTCCAGGGTGGCGAGATGGCCCATGAGCGCGAAGGGTTTCGCCGGGCGGCGTTTGCGGGCGCGCAAGAGCGCCAGCGACCGGGGGTTATGCGCGTCGCAGGCCAGATGAAAGCCGCCAAGGCCCTTCAGCGCCACGATCTCTCCGGCCCGAAGGCGGGCGGCGGCAAGGGCGATGGGGTCGCCGGGCATCTCCTGCTCTCCGACCTCAAGCCAAAGGCGCGGGCCGCAGGTCGGGCAGGCCACCGGCTGGGCGTGAAAGCGGCGGTCGGCGGGATCGGCATATTCGGCCTGACAGTCAGGGCACATCGGGAACGCCCGCATGGTGGTCTGCGCCCGGTCATAGGGCAGGCCGTGCAGGATGGTGAAGCGGGGGCCGCAGTGGGTGCAGTTGGTGAAGGCATAGCCCTGACGGCGGCCCGGCGAGCGGATTTCGCCAGCGCAGTCAGGGCAGGTCGCGGCATCGGGGGTGACGCAGGTTTCTGCCCCTCGGCCCCGGCTTACGGCGATCTCGAAGCCTTGCGGGAGGTCTCCGGCGAAGGCCGAGACCTCGACCGCATCAATGCGCGCAAGCTTTGGTGCTCGGGCGGAAAGCACTGCGATGAAGGCGTCCAGACGTTCGCCCGCCGCTTCGATCCCGACCCCTTCGGCATCGTTCCAGACCCGACCGCGCAGACCGTATTCTTGCGCCAGCTGCCAGACGAAGGGCCGGAAGCCCACGCCCTGCACCTGCCCCCGGACCCGGATCGCGACGCCCGTCATCTGGCCCTGAATTCTCGCAGAAAATTCTTGCTTCGGGCGCGCGTCTCACTGCGCGGTGCAGACCATGCCGGGATCGAAACAGCGCATGACGTGATGAACCGCCGATGGCACCTGGCCTGCGACCTCCAGCCCATCCAGCGGGCCCGGCACACCGCCCGCATCGCGAGGAGAGAAGTTCCAGGTCGCGATGATCTGGCAGCTGGCGACGCGGGCCAGGACGCCGCCGCCGGCCAGCGCCAGCGGGTGGCCGTCCACCACCTGGCGGGCCAGCGCGCCGACCTCCCTCCCCTGCCCGGCCAGCCGCGGGGCCTTGCACCAGTTGCCGGCGGGGGCGGCCATGGCCTCGTCCGACTCGGTCCGGCCCCGGCGGGGGTGGGGGTCTGACCCGTCGCCCCGGCAAGCGTCTGCGCCGTCGCCGACTGGCTGATTAAGCAGATGCCCCAGATGCGCGGCTTGATGACCAAAGCGTCGCGCGGGTCGCGGCCTTCCAGCCTGCGTTCGAACCCGCGATAGAGCAGCGCATTCACCCGCGCTTCGGCCACGCGGCCCGCCAAAAACTCCAGCGCCAGCTGCAACGTGTCATGGATTTCGGAAAGCTCCGCATAGACCTTCTTCAAGGTGCCCAAGGTGCGACCGGTCAGAACGAAGCCATCCACCCGGCCTCGGTCATCAAGGCGCGGCGCAATAAACAGATCCAGCGGTTCGACCCCGCCGGGGGCCAAGAAGTTCGCCTCCAGCCCTACCCCCTTGCGGCTGGCGCAGATGCGTTGCAACGCCTCAGCCAAAAACCCGCGCGCGGCGGTTTCGAAGAGCTCGGCCAGCGTGCGCCCCGGCAGGGACGCGTCGGCATGCCCTTTCGGCGCCTCGACCGACCGGCTGATCCGCGCCATGCAGCCGCGCCGGTCCGCCAGGCTCAGCACGTCCGAAACCGAGAACAGGATCGCGGTCAGGAAAGTCCGCATGTCCTGTAGCTCGGCGTTCTGACGCTCCAGCTGTTTCTCATGACTGACCAAGTCCGCATCGGTGCGGTCGACCGCCGACAGCAGTTCGACCCAGGCGTCGTCCGAGAACTGCACGAGGCCGTCGGGGCCCAAGGGATCGGGATGGGTGGCCATGGCGGCGAGTCTAGTGCCGCGCACGCCGGCTGAGAAGCCGGAAAGGCGCGGCCCATAGCGCTCGGCCTAGTCTGGAAGGGGATCTGCCGATTTCTGGCTACTCTGGAAAGTCTGCTTTCGATGTTATGGCCCAAAAAGCCCTGACCGCCCGGAACTTCCGCTGCAATCCCTTGGGTTTGCCACCGGTTTGACATGGCGCAAGGTTTTGCCGCGCAACGCGCTGCAAACTCTGCTCACAGTTGGACAGGCAAATGCAAGCCATGCGACCAGCGATTGGAGATAGCCAGTGTCCCGACGCGTGCTGATTCTGGGCATCGGCAATGTGCTGTGGGCGGACGAGGGGTTCGGCATCCGCTGTGTGGATGCCATGCCCGAAACCCACGTCCTGCCCGACAGCGTGAAGCTTCTGGATGGCAGGACGCAGGGGCTGTATCTCTTGCCCTTTCTAGACGGGATCGACGCGCTTCTTGTCTTCAACGCCATCGATTATGGGCTGCCCCCCGGCACGATGAAACTGGTACGCAATGGCAAGGTGCTCGCCTACATGCGCTCCAAGAAGGTGAGGTTGCATCAGACCGGCTTTCAGGACGTGATCGCCAAGTCCCCGCTGACCGGGGTCTGCCCACCGGAAATGGCGTTGATCGATTGCCAGCCGGTCGAACTTGAGGATTTCGGCGGCAGCCTGCTTTGGCTGGTCGCTGACCGCATCCCCGAGGCCTGCCGCATCGGCGACGCCCGCTTCTTCCCCGGGGGCGCAAGGATGACGCGCGCTGCTCTTTCATCTGTCCGCAAGTATCCCCGCCCGAGGCCGCCCGAGCCGGTTGCGCGCCCTTTGCGCGAAGAGGCGAGACAAAAGGTTGCGCCGATGGCGCTCGATCTGCAAGTCGCCCCAACCCACGCGGCGTCAGGCGGCTGGGCTGATGTGCGTCGGCATCCCCCTGCACCTGACCGCCATCGAGGGCATCCTCGGCCTCGGTCCCGACGGCGACCGGGTCGACCTGTCGCTGGTGCCAAAGGCCCGGCCTGGCGACTGGGTGCTGAACTTCCTCGGGACCGCCCATGCCATCCTGCCCGAGGAGGAGGCGCTGAAGATCCGCGCGGCGCTGCAAGGCCTCGCCTCGCTGATGCAAGGGGTCCTCTGGGACAGGCTTTCGCCAATCTCGACGCCCGCCCGCCGCAGCTTCCCCCCCATCTTCCGGCCGCGCTGGACGCGGGCCTTGCGAAAGGCTGACCCGATGCATGACGACGCCCCCTTCGACCTGCCGCTCGCCAGTGCCCGGCAACTGCTGATCGCGCGGCTAGCGACGGATCAGAGCTATCAGCGTTTGGCCAGCGCGCAGGACGTGACCGATGTCCTCGCCCGCCCGGGCCAGCATTGCCTGTTCATCCCCGGCGAGCCCCTCCAGAACCAGAGGACCTCCGACGACGCCCTGATCTTGCCGGAACTGCGCCATGCCTTCCAGTATGCCTTCGACTGCGCCGTGATCGACGACAGGATCGAGGCAGTACTGCGTGACCGTTACCGCGCGCTCAAGGTGCCGCACCTCTTGTTCTTCTGCGGACCCGACGTCCTGGGTTCAATCGAGAAGGTGCGCGACTGGCCC
>JALOTD010000087.1 GCA_025458105.1 Tabrizicola sp.
GCCCGGCCGCCCCCACGGGCGGGCGCTTCTGCACCGTCAGCCTGCAGAACCTCGGTGGGAGGGGTTGCACCATAAAGTGCCTAGAACGAGCGTCGCTGCGCCCACCCGGCGGTCAGGCGTTGCCCTATGTTGCGACAGGTTCCATCTTGATGTGGCATCGCATGGAGCGTCAATCGACCTTGTGGATTTTGGCGAACGGGTCGAAGTCCTTGTCGCTTTGCCAAGAGTATTCACTCCACATGGCAACCTTTTCTGCAGTTTCGCGGCCGAGCATCAAGGCGATTGCTCCAAGCGTCATATCCATCCCTGCCGACACCCCGGACGAGGTGATAAACTTCCCGTCCTCGACCCACCTTGCCATTCGAACCCACTCGACCTGCGGGCCTTGTTCAACAACCCAATCAAATGCCATCTTGTTTGTTGTTGCGCGCCGCCCGTTCAAAACGCCGGCCTTCGCGAGGAGCGCGCTTCCGGTGCAAACACTTAAAGTCAGTTCGGACTTTTCTGAGACTTCGGCAATCCAGTCGAGTAGTCGCACGTTGCCGACTTCCCGTCGGGTTCCTCCACCTCCTGGGACAAACAGGATGTCATAGTCGCAGCAGTCTCCGATCGTTCTGTCAGCGAAGGCCGACAGGCGTTGTTTGCTCTGGATCGGGCCAGAGGTCTCTGCAATTAGTTCAAGTGAGAACTCTGTATCGAGCATGCCGAACATCTCCATCGGACCAAAGACGTCCAGCAACTCGAAGCCTGGAAAAATCAAAGCGCCGACCCTACGCATGTCCGAATTCCTCCGTTGCCATTCGACCTGGCGATCTTACAGCCTCACAAAAAACTCTGCGGATCAATATCCACCGCCAGCCGCAAATCCCTCGGCAGTTTGAACTGCGCCAGCCACTCCGCCAAGGCCGCCTGCAACGGAGCCCCCTTCTCTGCCTTCACCAGAAGCCGCACCCGGTGCCGCCCCCGGACCCGGGCAATCGGGGCAGGCGCAGGCCCCCAGACCTCCGCCCCGATCCGCTTCAACGGATCACAGCGCCGGGCCAGCTCCCCGCCGAAATCGAACACCTCCGCCACATCGGTCGAGGACAGTATGATCCCCGCCATCCGCCCATAGGGCGGCACGCCCGCGGCCTTCCGCTCCCCGGCCTCGGCTCGCCAGAAGGCCTCCTCGTCGCCGCCCAGGATTGCCCGGATCACCGGATGCTCGGGCTGGTGGGTCTGCAGCCAAGCCTCCCCCTTCCGCTCTGCCGTCCGGCCCGCCCGGCCCGCGACCTGGCGCATCAGCTGGAAGGTGCGCTCTGCCGCCCGCAGGTCCGACCCCTGCAGCCCAAGGTCCGCGTCGATCACCCCCACCAGCGTCAAGAGGGGAAAGTTGTGCCCCTTGGCCACGATCTGCGTGCCGATGATGATGTCCGCCCCGCCCCCGGAAATCTCGGCGATCTTCTCCTTCAAGGCGCGGGCCGACCCGAACAGGTCCGACGACAGCACCGCCACCCGAGCCTCGGGGAACCGCGCCGCCACCTCCTCTGCCAGCCGTTCCACCCCCGGCCCGACGGCGGCCATCCGGCCCTCAACCCCATGCCCGCAGGCCCGGCACAAAGTCACCGGCGCGAACCCCCGCCGGTTCAGGAACAGCAGCGCCTGCTCGCCGCGCCCGACCACCGCACTGACCTTCGCGGCCAAAGTCTCCGAAATCCACCGGTCCGAAGGCAGCCGTTCGCTGCGCATATCTATCGCCCGCATCTCCGGCATCTCAGCCGCGCCGAAGCGGGACCCCAGGTCCAGCCGCCGATACTTCCCCGCCTCGACATTGGCCCAGGTCTCCAGGGACGGCGTGGCCGAGGCCAGCACCACCGGACACCCGGCAATCGCCGCCCGCAGCACCGCCATGTCCCGCGCGTTGTAAAGAACCCCGTCCTCCTGCTTGTAGGAGGTGTCATGCTCCTCATCGACGACGATCAGCCCCAGGTCCTGGAACGGCAAAAACAGCGCCGACCGCGCGCCCACCACCAGCTCCGCGCCCCCTTCCGACACCATCCGCCACAGCCGCCGCCGCTCGGTCATCGTGACACCCGAGTGCCACTCCGCCGGCTTCGCGCCGAACCGGGCCTCCACCCTAGTCAGGAACTCCGCCGTCAAGGCAATCTCCGGCAGCAGCACCAACGCCTGCTTGCGGCTACGCAAACACTCCGCCACAGCCTCCAGATAAACCTCGGTCTTCCCCGACCCCGTCACCCCTTTGAGCAGCGTCGCCGCATAGCCCCCCCGCGCCACGTCGGCCACCAAGGCGTCCCCCGCCTCCACCTGATCCCCGACAAGCCGCATCCCCACATCGGCCCTCAAGCGCGGATAAGGCGCATCCCGCGGCGCATCCTCCTCTACCACCACCCCCAGCTTCACCAGTCCCTTCACCACCGACGCGCCACACTCCGCCGCCTCCGCCAGCTCCCCAATCGTCACCGGAGCCCCCCGGAACTCCCGCAGCGCCTCCACCACCCGATGCCGCGCCTCGGTCAACGTGTTCGGCACCGCGCCGGCCAGCCGATACACCCGCCGCATCGACGCCGGCTCCCCCAGCCCAGGGGCCCGCGTCGCCAGCCGCAACATCGAAGGCAGCGGCGTCAAAGTATAATCGGCGGCCTTCGCCAGAAACGCGCGCAGCTCCGCCCGCATCGGCCGCGCGTCCAGCACCCGCCCGATGGGCCGCACCTTCGCCGGGTCCCACCCGCCGACCGCAGGCCCCCAGACCACCCCCAGCACCCGCCGCGGCCCCAAGGGCACCTCGACGAAATCCCCGTCCCCGCAGCCCCCCTCCGGCGCGCGGTAGTCCAGCACGCGGCCCAGCGGCTCCGTCGTCAGGACGCCAACCAGATCGCCCGCCTGATAGACCCGGTCCGCCACCTGAAACCTTTCGCTCATCCGCCGTTTGGGCTAAACCGCGCCCCGAGAGCATTCAACCCCCGCGCGGCACCCGCCGCAACCGCCCCAGGGAGGCCCAAATGAAATTCTTCATCGACACCGCCGACGTCGACGCCATCCGCGAGCTGCACGACCTCGGCATGGTCGACGGCGTCACCACCAACCCGTCGCTGATCCTGAAATCCGGCCGCAACATCCTGGAAGTCACCAAGGAAATCTGCTCCTTCGTCAAGGGCCCCGTCTCGGCCGAAGTCGTGGCGCTGAAAGCCGACGACATGATCGCCGAGGGCCGCAAGCTTGCCGCCATCGCCCCCAATATCGCCGTCAAAGTCCCGCTGACCTGGGACGGCCTCAAGACCTGCAAGACCCTGTCGTCCGAGGGCTTCATGGTCAACGTCACCCTCTGCTTTTCCGCCAACCAGGCGCTGATCGCCGCCAAGGCCGGGGCCACCTTCATCTCGCCCTTCATCGGGCGCTTGGACGACATCAACCTCGACGGCCTCGACCTGATCGGCGACATCCGCACGATCTATGACAACTACGACTTCAAGACCCAGATCCTCGCGGCCTCCATCCGCACCGCCAACCACGTCAAGGACTGCGCCCTGATCGGAGCCGACGTCGTCACCGCCCCCCCGGCCGTCATCAAGGCCCTGGCGAGCCACGTGCTGACCGACAAGGGCCTCGACCAGTTCACGGCGGATTGGGCGAAGACGGGACAGAAGATCCTGTAAGCGTCGCGCCCGTAGGTCGGGCTTCAGCCCGCCTCTCCCACCCCCAACCACCCCGCGCCTCCCCTCCCCCTCCGTGGGGAGGGGATGGGGGTGGGGGGCATAGGCCCATGCACCTCACGCCCCGTAGGTCGGGGCTTGCCCCGACTCCCCTGCGCGCAACACAGGGCCGCGCCCTCCCTCGGGCGGGCGCACCAACGTCCGAGCGAAGCGCTTTATGGTGCCACCCCTCCCACCGCAGTTCGGGTGACCAACGCTGCAATGCGCCCTCCCGGGGGGAGGGAGGGCGCGGCCCGGCGGCGCAAGCGCCTTGATTCCGGGCCAAGAGACACTCCCAGGCACCACCCCGCACCCCGATCACTCATGGTAGGGTGCGCTACAGCGCTAAATCTTGCATCCTTCGTTATCAGTTTTGCCCGGGAACAAATTCAACTGCGTGCAACCGGCAACTGCAAGGTCATATACCTTCGGAACTATAGGCTGGGTTGCGTATTGCTTGTTATTGGAAAATTTTCAGGATGCTACCCTCTGCTAATATGAGCATTGTCGCGACACCTATATCGAGCAACAGCAGTCCTGCAAACTTTAGCCAGCGTTTTTCGTGCTTCTTAAGGCGCTCTGATCGCCTTAATTCATCTCCCGCATCCAGAACAATAAAGGATGGCTTGGGCCGAACGAGAGCGCGCGTCATCCGAGAAACAAACGACGAGAAAAAGACAAAGAATAGTCCGGCAACGACCAGGGAAGCCGTGATAAACTTGGCGATCTGACCGTTTACCAAGTACTCTGCGGCCACCTTCAAGGTTTCGGCTTCCGTGGTCGCTCCATCCCGTTGATAAAGGAAGATAAAAAATACATCGATAATTAAGTTTGTAAGGTATAATCCAACAAAGACAGTGGTTACCAAATTAAGCGGTCCAGCAACTTTTCTTAGCGCTAAATCTACGCTCGTAGGTTCTTGAAGTATCTTCTCAATTTGGGACTTTATGTGCCCCTCAAGATCCAAGCCCCAAGACACCCGCGAATGATTAATAGTGTACGTTACTACCCCGTACTCCCCAGTGCGATTCCCAACCATCACCTGAACATTATCACCGGCCATACGAAGCTGCCGGTCATTCGCCACCATATCGATGGTTTCCGAGATTGACTCGGAGGTCCTGATTTCGATGTCAATTGACTGTCGCTCAGATTCGCTTGAATCGGGAAACCTCAGATCATACGCTTGATGAATTGTAACTACAGTTGGGAACCTATTTCTTGTCTCCGAATAGTTACTGAATGACGTAACGGACTCGAATTTTCTTGAAGTGCCGTCGCTGTAGTAGACTGCGACCTCGCAAACGATTGGCGTTCGATGATTTTGCTCGCTGATCCTTTGATCAATAACGTGGAAGAAACTCTCAATCTGCGCTCTGTTCAAATCAAAGACGCCCCGAAGGGCGCCAAAGATTACTTTTCGATCTATCGTTCGAGCGCGGCTTACCCTCGCCTGGTCCTCGGCCGGGAGAGGAACTGTAGCCGGTAGAACAGGTCCATGATCATCTTGTGCACGTCCATCAGACATTCTCCAAAGATACTCCCGTCACACTGCCCGCACACAGTTTCGGGTCCGTTAACGGTCCGGACTTTAGTGCGCCCAATTGGTCGAATTGTGGCGAAACCGTGTCGGAACGTAGCCGCCTTTCCGGGATGTTTGCAAGTCGGAATCGCTTACAGTCACCAATGTCCACCTAGCAGCGACAACCATGTCGTCAATCCCCCTCACCGCACCCAAGGCACCAGCCCCTCCCCCTCCGGCCCGCCGTCCTCGCCGTATTTCCGCTGCAGCAGCTCCTGCATCTTCGCCCGGGACGGCAGCTTCACTGGCGGGCCAGCCTCCAGCCCCATCTCCCGCGCCGTGTCGCCGAACTGGGGTTTCGGCCCGGCGTGCAGGTCCGCCCGCCGCCGGAAATGGGGGATCGTCTCGGCCCCCCGGATCACCCCCGCCAGCCGCGCGTGCATGTAGCTGCGCAGGACGTCGTTGATCCGGGGGCCGTAGCCCTCGCCCATCGACTTGAAGAACTTCACCACATCGGCCTCTAGCCGCAGGTTGACCTTCACGCCCGCCGACCGGGGGGTGGCGGCGGCGATCTCGTGCCACTTCTCGGGGATGCGGCCCGTCAGTTCGATGGTGTTGTGCAGGTCCCATTCCAGCCTGCGCATCACGTCCATCATATAGGTCATGTGGGCGGTCTGTTTCGGGGTCTGTCTGGTCAGCTTTGGCATGGGCGGGTTCCTTTGCGGCCCCCACTGTCACGCCGATTCGTTAACGTCTGCCGACCGCAGCGCGCGTAGAGACGCAAGGAAGACCGAAGGAAGACGCAAGGAAGACGCCGGAGTCCAGCGGTTTAGCCCCCGCGCGCCGGGGTGTTGCACGCAGCCCACAGCCTGGCGGGAGGGCTCCAAGAAAACCGTCGCCATCCGCTTTAGCTTCGGCCTATAGTCCCATGGTCCGCATGGGAAAACTGGCGAGTGACATGATCGAACCCGACCTCCGCGAGAAAATCCTGGCCCAGCCCGACCGCGTCCTGGCCGACCGCGACGTGATGAACGCCCTGGTGGCCGCCAACGACCGCGCCATGGGCGAAAACATCATTGATTTGCGTGGCTTAGCCATGCAGCGGCTGGAGAATAAGCTCGACCGGCTGGAGGATACGCACAGATCCGTGATCGCCGCCGCCTACGAAAACCTCGCCGGAATGAACCAGATCCACCGCGCGATCCTGCAACTCCTTGATTCTACAAGTTTTGAGGGCTTCTTGGGCGCGTTGCAAAGCGAAGTCGCCCAGACCCTGCGGGTCGACGTGATCCGGCTTGTCCTTGAAACCGTTCAAGAAAATGGCGAGGCTGACCCCGCGTTGCGCCGACTGGGAGAGGTTGTCCAGGTCGCCCAGCGCGGGTTTTCCGAAAACTACATGGCCAACGGCCGCGACATCGCCCCCCGCCCGATCCTGTTGCGGCCCGCAACCAGCCTCGCCGCAACGGTCTACGGCCCGCAAGCCGTTGAAATCAGGACTGAAGCGCTTATGCGGCTCGACTTCGGCACAGGACGCCTGCCCGGCCTGCTGGTGTTCGGCTCGGTCGATCCGCACATGTTCAAGCCGTTGCACGGCACCGATCTGCTGGCCTTCTTCGCTGGGGTCTTCGAACGCATGATGCGCCGGTGGCTGGCCTAACCCCCATCCTTGCCCCGGCGCTTTCGGCGGCGTTGACGGACTGGCTGGCGCAGCAAAGGGCGCTGAAGGGCGCGGCGCCAAATACGACCGTCGCCTACGCCCGCGACGTAAACCGTTTTCTAAGCTTCATGTGCCACTATCTGGGCGAGTCGTTCGGCCTCGCACGTGTGGCTGCGGTCTCGCAGTCTGATCTTCGTGCCTGGCTTGCGGCGGAGCGGGCGCGGGGATTGTCGCCGCGTTCGCTTGCCCGGGCGCTGTCTGCCGTCAAGGGTTTCGCCGCCTGGGCTGCCGATCGTACCGGTGGAGACGCGACCACAGTCCTGTCTTCCCGCGGCCCGAAGTATCGCCGCAAACTGCCCCGCCCGCTGTCCGAAGAAGGCGCCGCAGCGATCCTGACCGAGATCGGCGGCGATGCGCACCAAGACTGGATCGCCATCCGCGATACCGCCATCGCCACGCTGCTTTATGGCCTCGGGCTGCGCATTTCCGAGGCGCTGTCGCTGACCGGGGCAAGCCATCCGCTGCCCACAACGCTGCGGATAACCGGCAAGGGCGGCAAGACCCGCCTTGTCCCGGTCATCCCGACGGCAGCCGAAGCGGTCGACGCCTATGTCCAGGCCTGCCCCTTCGGCCTTGCCCATGATCAGCCGCTGTTCCGGGGTGCGCGCGGAGGGCCGGTCAATCCCCGCCTGATCCAGTCCGCGATGGAGCGGGCACGGCTGCGACTGGGCCTGCCGGCCACGGCCACGCCGCATGCCCTGCGACACAGCTTCGCCACCCATCTGCTGTCCGCAGGAGGCGATCTGCGCGCAATCCAGGAACTTCTCGGCCATGCCTCGCTTTCAACGACCCAGGCCTACACGGCCGTGGACGCGGCCCGCCTGATGGAGGTCTACGAAAAAGCGCACCCGCGGGCCTGACTTGACGGCCCGACCCAGTTGCGCAACGCCCGTTAATCCGCCATCAAGACCCGATGAGCCCGCGCCTGAAAGCCCTGTCGGTCCATCTGCTCACCGCCACTGGTGCGGTGCTGGCTATGTTTGCCATGCTGGCTGCCGTGGACGGGGAATGGAGCCTGATGTTCCTCTGGCTGGTCCTTGCCCTGATCGTCGACGGGATCGACGGCCCCTTGGCCCGCCGGTTCGAAGTGCACAAGAACTGGCCAACCTATGACGGGGTCCTGATGGATCTGATCGTCGACTATTTGACCTATGTGTTCATTCCGGCCTTCGCGCTGTTCCAGTCCGGCTTACTGCCCGGCTGGACCGGGTGGCTGGCAATCATCGTGATCTGCTACGGCTCGGTCGTCTACTTCGCCGACACGCGGATGAAGACAAAGGACAAAAGCTTTGCGGGTTTTCCGGCCTGCTGGAACATGGTGGTCCTGGTCCTGTTCGCCACCAAGCCGGGCGAAGCCATCATCCTGCTGGTGGTGATCTTGCTGACCGTGGCGATGTTCACCAATCTCAAGTTCATCCACCCCGTCCGTACCAGCCGCTGGTATGAGATTTCGATTTCGGTCTGTATGGCGTGGATCGCACTGGCCGCCTGGGCCGCCTGGTGGGATTTCAACGAAGGTCCAGTGGCGAAGTGGTTGCTGGTGCTGACTTCGGTCTACCTTCTATTGGCCGGGATCGTACAACAGATCGTGCCGGAAGGGATCCGCCGGGTGCGCTAGGCCCAACGTCCAGACGTCAGGGTTCGGACAAGCTTTTGCTGAAGGATCTTGGCCCCGGTCACAAGCGCATCAACATGACGCCTGCCACGATCACCAGGGCGGCTACCGCCTTTTCCCCGCTCATCTTCTCGCCAAAAACCAGCCAACCGATCAAGACGGCAAAGAGGATCGAGGTTTCGCGCAGGGCCGCCACCACGGCTATCGGCGCCAGTGTCATCGCCCAGATCGAAACAGCATAGGCGCCATAGCTGGCAGCCGAAGCGAAGGCCCCCATTCGCCAGGCCTGTCCGTTCCGCGGGATCACGTCCCAGCCGCGCAAGGCGAGCATTCCGAGCGTGAAGAAGGTCCCGTCCGCCACGAAGACCCAGGCCACATAGGCGGCGGGAGAGCCCGAGACCCGCGCGCCCGTCCCGTCGATCAGCGTATAGGTTGCCGTGGCCAGGGCTGACCCCAGGGCAAAGGGCAGAAGCTTGCGATCCTCGCCGCTGGTGAATACCCCGCGCGCCATCAGAAGGATGCCGCCCGCCAGGACGGCAATGGCAGCATATTCCTGCGCGCTTACCGCATCGGCCAGAAAGGCAGTGCCGACCAGCGCCACGACCATCGGTGCGGCCCCCCGCGCGATGGGGTAGACACGGGACAGATCGCCCCGGTCATAGGCATAGGTCAGGAAGAACTTGTAGGCGAAATGCGTGCAGCCTGCGGCGATCACCCAAGGCACCGCCGCCGGGTCGATCGCCGGGGTCACCATCACCACCGCCAGCCCGATTGGTACCTCGACGATCGACAGGATCACCATCCCGCCGACCTTCGACGTGCCCAGCTTGATCAGCGCATTCCACAGCGCATGCAGGAAAGCCGCGCCAAGGACGGCCAGAAAGACGCCAAGGGTCACCGCGCACCCGTCATGAAACCGTTACAATGGCTAGACCCCGGCGCGGATGGGCACAAGCGGCCGGATAGGTCCAGCCGCCCGTTTTCGATAGGGTCAGCGCCCCTTGGCCGCCAGCTTTTCGCGCAGCTTGAGCTCGTTCCGCGATCCCATCGTCGCACCGAAATAGGTGATGAGGACATAGATGATCAGCACGATGGGCACGATCCAGGACAGGATCTGCCGGATCTCAGCCGCCGGAACCCCGTCGCCGGTCATCGCCAGAATGAAGTTTTCCAGCGTGAATGGCACGCCGTGATAGGCGAAGATGCCCCAGAAGACGCCGATGCCCAGGGCCGCCGAGGAAACCGTCGCCAGCACCGCGAAAACCGCCAGTTCGCGGAAGACCAGTCGCCGATTCAGCGTCTTTGTCGCAGATTGCCCGGCTGACATGGCGGCGACCATCGCCAGGATGATCCCCATGGCCGAGGGGATTGGCAGGTCAGGGAAGAAATAGCTGATGGCACCCAAGGCCAGGTTCGCCGCGACAAGCAGGGCCAGAAAGACGGCCAGCATGCGGATCATCGGTGCGGAAGTGGTCGACATCAATTTGCTCCTTCGGAATGACCGGCGCGAACCTGCCGGGCCGTCGTGCGATTGGCAAGTCCGGTTTACCTAAGCCGCAGCCGGATTGGCCCCCGCGCCACCAGCGGGTCGACCTCGACCCCGCCTTGCGTCGCCAGGATCTCGGGCATGCGCGCGGCAACCGCCCGGACCGAGGGCATCAGCGGCCGCCAGTCCTCGGCCAGCGCCTTCGCCACTTCCGAGGGGCAGAGGCTCTTCCCGCGCCCGCGCGAAAGGGCCAGGTCCAGGATGGCCGTGCGGATCAGGTCGGTCAAAGCAGGATCGCCCCTTCATGGCGCAGGAGCGCGGCCTTGGTCTCGACCCCGCCGGGCGCCGAGAAACCGCCGAACCAGTCAGTCCCGGTGACGCGATGGCAGGGGATCAGGATTGGCAAGGGATTCGCCCCGCAGGCCTGACCAACGGCCTGCGCAGATGCTCCGACCAGTTTGGCGATCTGACCGTAGGTGCGGGTTTCGCCGAAGGGTATCTCCGCCATCGCCCGGCGCACGGCGGCGTTCAGGCCCGTGCCCCAGTCCAGCGGCAGATCGAACCGGGTCAGCCGCCCGTCGAAATAGCCCTGCAACTGGCGAAGCCCCTCTGTCAGCAGCGCCGAGTCATCCTCTGATCCCTGCCCCCATTCGACCGCGACCAGAAGCCCCTCCCGTTCAACCAGAGTGACCCAGCCGAAGGGACTGGCGATTGCTCTCTTGCGCATTCCGCTCCTCTCGCCCGGGGCTTTCGCTTGCGGGGCGCGACGATGCCCCGCGCCGCCCGGTCAGAACCGTGCCGAAAGCTGCAGTGACAAGCCATAGTCGGAATAGTCGGACAGGCCCAGCCCGTCATAGAAGACCGACGCCTCGATCAGGCTTTGCGCCTGTTCCAGCGTCACTCCCATCTCGATCCGCCCGCGCCAACCGTCATGGGCCGGGATCACCCCGGCCGCCGCACCGGTGCCCCTGGTGTCACTGTAGATCGCCGACAGGCCCAGTTCGGGCGTCAGCATCCCGTTGCCAAGGGTGAACTCCCGCGCCAGGTCAAGGCCAAGCGCCGCCTGCGTCTGCCGCACCTCCTGCCCAGTGATCAGATTACCAAGCGTGTCGACATAGGCGTCGGCCCGGTCCCGCACATGGCTTGCATCCAGCGAGGGTCGCAGCGTCAGCGCCCCGAACCGCAGCTCGCCCTCGACCCGGGCCTGCGCGAGAAGCCGCGTCGTGACAAAGGCATCATCGCCCAGTCCGGTCCGCGAGAGGTCGTTGTCGGTCCGCCCCCACAAGAACCGCGCCTCGTAGAACAGGGGCTGGTCCGCCACCTGCCCCGCAACATAGGGTCCGCCAAGCCACCCCTTGCCTTCGATGCGCTGGTCCGCTGTCTCCTCGATGGCGCGGTCCATTTCGACCATAAGCCCAAGGATCATCCGCTCGCTCAACCAAAGATGCGCGCCAAGCGCCGCCAGAAGGTAACTCCGCTCTGCCTCGCCGCTTTCGCCCCACTGCCCGGTGACAGCGGTCCACACATTCTGGCCGGCCGTCAGCCGCAGCGCCAGCGTGCCGCGGGTCACCGTGACCTGCGGGCCGGCATTGCGGTTCAAGAGCGGGACCAGACCCGGTTGCGCCGCAACCAGACTGTTCGCGCGCGACTGCAGGAAGGCGGTGATCTCGGCTTGAGTATCTGCAACAACGGTCGACGCCGCCTCCAGCCGGTTCGAGGCCAGATTGCCGTTGCCGGCCCGGTCAACCGCCACTGCAGCCGGCAGGACAAGCGCGACGTCGCCCACCCCGCTGGCCGTCAGCGTCAAGGAATAGCTCGACCCGCTGCCCATCAGCCCCGAAAGGGTGGCCCCCGTCACCTGAAAATCGGCCAGCTCCAGCCCGGTGACGTCTTCGGTGAAGGTCACGGTCACCGTACACGCTGTCAGCTGGGCTGTTCTGCGCCCCGTCGTTCACGACCAGACTGAAGCTGATCACCTCGGACGGCGCATTGAAGGGCAGGCTTGGCGCTGTGAACACCGGGCTTGCCGCCGTGGCGTCCGACAAGGTCACCTGAGGCCCGCCGGTCTGCACCCAGGCATAGCTCAGCGGCTGGTTTTCCGGATCGCTCGAACCAGAGCCATCCAGCGTGACCGCCGCACCAGAGGGCACTGTCTGGTCTTGTCCGGCCAGTGCCGAGGGGGGAAAGTTCACCGGGGCCCGGCGGTTCCGGAATTGGGTCCGCGTGGCGCCGACAAGTATCCATCGGTGTCGAAGGTACCGTCGGCCCCGTTCTGGACGATGTTCGTCGCCTGAAACAGCCCACAGGTAAATTGCAGATCAAAGCTTGTGATCGGTGACGATACCGTGCTGATCTGCCCGTCGATGAAGGCCGTGCCCTCTGGCGCGCCGATCGGCTCCAACCGCAGCATCGCCGTTTCGTTGACGCTATCCAGCACCACCGAAACAGCGCAGGTCGATTCCTGAATCGTGGTGACGGAACTGGGGATGTCACCGTCAAAGGCCGAGGACGGTTCGGGGCTCAGGACAAGGGCTGCTGACAGTACAGCGAAGAATTGCCGCAGACCCGATATTGCCATCGCAAAGTCCCTTCATGACAGGCTAAGGGCCCGGTCAGGACCCGATCAAACAAGGCGAAGACACTGGGGACATAAGGTCACAGACAAACCTGACGCCGGCATGCCGCTCTCAGGCCAAGCTGCTGACAAACGGGAACAAATCGCCAATGGCAGAAGGATAGGCACAGATTTGCGGCCCCGACAAGCGGGACCGTCACCGTTTTCGGGGCCCCGGGATCACCCCAGCGCGTCGTTGCAGCGCTGGCAGGTACCGGGGTGCTTGTGCGTGCCCACATCGGGCAGAACCTTCCAGCAGCGTTCGCATTTCTGCCCCCGCGCCGGATGGAACAGCACCGCCACATCGGGCACGTCCGACAGCCGGAATGCCCCCTCGGGCGCGGCCTCGGTCTTTACCGCCAGGTCCGAGGTGATGCAAAGCTCCGCAAAATCCACGCTGCCCAGCACCGCCGCAATCGTGGGCGAGACGAATACCTCGGGCGCGGCTTCAAGCGACGCCCCGATCACTTTCGCGGTCCGCTGCACCTCCAGCGCGCCCGTGACCACCCGGCGGGCGTCGCGAAGCTGGTCCCACTTTGCCGCCAACGCCTCGTCGCGCCAAGCCTTTGGCGTTTCGGGGAAGTCGATGAGGTGAATGCTTGAGGTGTCACCCGGGAACCGCTCTAGCCAGACTTCCTCCATCGTGAAGACCAGCACCGGGGCAAGCCAGGTGGTCAGCCGGTGGAACAGAATGTCCATCACCGTCCGGCACGACCGCCGCGTCAGGCTGGAGGGCGCATCGCAGTACAGGCTATCCTTGCGGATGTCGAAATAGACCGCCGACAGGTCGGACGTGCAGAAGGTGAACAGCTTCTGGAACACGCCCTGGAAGTCGTACTTCGCATAGCCCTCGCGCACCTCGGCATCGAGTTCGGCCAGCCGGTGCAGCACCCAGCGCTCCAGTTCGGGCATCTGCGCGGGGTCCACCCGCTCGGCCTCGCTGAAATCCTTCAGCGCCCCCAGCATGTAGCGCATGGTGTTGCGCAGGCGCCGGTAGCTGTCGGCCACGCCTTTCAGGATCTCTTTCCCGATGCGCAGGTCCACCGTGTAGTCCGACTGCGCCACCCAAAGCCGCAGGATGTCGGCCCCGTATTCGCCGATCACCTCCTGCGGGGCCACGGTATTGCCGAGCGACTTGGACATCTTCATGCCCTTCTCGTCCAGCGTGAAGCCGTGGGTCAAAACCCCCCTGTACGGCGCCCGCCCCTTGGTCCCGCAGGCCTGCAGCATCGAGGAATGGAACCACCCACGATGCTGGTCGGTGCCTTCCAGGTACAGGTCCGCAAGCCCGTCCGATGACCCGTCCTCCCGGTCGCGCAGCACAAAGGCATGCGTGGACCCCGAGTCGAACCAGACGTCCAGCACGTCATAGACCTGTTCATAATCCTGCGCGGGAACGATGCCTTCCAGCACACGCTCCTTGAATCCTTGCACGTACCAAACATCGGCACCTTCCGCCTCGAACGCCGCCTTGATCCGCGCATTGACCTCGGCGTTGCGCAAAAGGAAGTCCGGCGCATCCGGGCGCGCCCCCTTCTTCACGAAACAGGTCAACGGCACACCCCAGGCGCGCTGGCGCGACAGCACCCAATCCGGCCGCGCCTCGATCATCGAGTGCAGTCGGTTGCGGCCCGTCGAAGGTGTCCACTCCACCAGCTGGTTGATCGAGTTCAGCGCCCGCTTCCGGATCGTGTCGCCATAGGTCGACATCCCGTCGTCCAGCGCCCGGTCGATGGCCACGAACCACTGCGGCGTATTCCGGTAGATCACCGGAGCCTTCGACCGCCAGGAATGCGGGTAGGAATGCTTCAGCTTCGCCTTGGCGAACAGCGCCCCCGAGTAAGCCAGCTGCTTGATGACCGACACGTTCGCCGGCCCCTCCTTGCCATCCGGCAGGATGATATGCTGCCCGCCGAAGAGCGGCAGGTTCGCCCGATAGGACCCATCCGCCTCGACATTGTAGGTCATCGGCAGCCCGAACTTCACGCCCAGCTGATAGTCGTCATCGCCGTGCGACGGAGCGGTATGCACGAACCCCGTCCCCGCATCATCGGTGACATGCTCGCCGGGGAGCATGGGGACGTCATAGTCCCATTCGCCGTTGCCTCCCTCGACACCGCGGAAGGGGTGGGCCAGAGTCAGGGACCCCAGTTCATCTGAAGTGACCGTCCGGACCTTCTCGAACTCTTCCCCCCGTCCTTGAAGAAATACTTCAGGGAAGCGCTCCTCCGCGACCAGGACCGTTTCGCCAACCACCAGCGATGAGTTTTCGCCAACCTTTGTCACCCGATACATGCCGTAGGCAATCTCAGGATTGAAGGCGACCGCCCGGTTCTGCGGGATGGTCCACGGCGTGGTGGTCCAGATTACAACGCTTACCCCAAGGAACGCATCCTTTGCGGCAAGGTTTCTGTCTACGCGGTCCGCATAGTCGTCCGGGCTCTCCAACCGGCCACCTGTAACGGGCGTCCGTTCACGAGGTGCGCCAACCACCCTGAACCGCACCCAGACCTGATGGCTGGTATGGTCGTGATACTCGACCTCGGCCTCGGCCAAAGCGGTCTTCTCCACCGGAGACCACATCACCGGCTTAGACCCCTGATAGAGCGACCCGTTCATCAGGAACTTCATGAACTCGTCCGCGATCACCGCCTCGGCGTGGTAGTCCATCGTCAGGTAAGGCCGGTCCCACTTCCCCGTCACCCCCAGCCGCTTGAACTCCTTGCGCTGGACGTCGATCCACCCTTCCGCGAACTTGCGGCATTCCTGCCGGAAGGCGACCGTGTCCACGTCGTCCTTGTTCAGCCCCTTGGCGCGGTACTGCTCCTCGATCTTCCACTCGATCGGCAGGCCATGACAGTCCCAGCCCGGCACATAGCGGGCATCCCGGCCCATCATCTGCTGCGACCGCACCACCATGTCCTTCAGCACTTTGTTCAACGCATGACCGATGTGCAGGTGCCCGTTGGCGTAAGGAGGCCCGTCGTGCAGCACGAAGGGCACCCGACCCGCCGCCGTAGACCGCAGCCGGTCATAGACCCCGATCCGCTCCCACCGCGCCAGCCACTCCGGCTCGCGTTGGGGCAGGCCCGCCCGCATCGGAAAGGCGGTTTCGGGCAGGAAAACGGTATCGCGGTAATCAGGCGTGTCAGACGGGGGGGCGGCGGTATCGGCGCACATGGAAGCGGAACCTCAAAGGATCAGGGGCAGGTCGGCCCGACAAGGGCCAGCGGCAAGACAACGAACCCGGCCGGGCCTCAGCCCGCCGGGCCGGTAATTCGCGAAGGAACGACCCACCCGGCCCGGCCCCTGCTCATGCCCATTCCACAAATACTCTGGGGGTTTGGAGGTGAAACCCCCATCCGCCGAGGAGGAGGCGAAGCCCGACGACGAGACAAGGAGTCTTCGCGCGCCAGCGCTCAATTCGAAAACCGCCCGCGACCACCCGCACTCTTGCCAGCGTTCGAATCCCCTGCCACCCCTTCGCCCATGACCTACCGCATCGCCATCACCGGGGCCGGGATCGGCGGCCTTGCCGCCGCGGCCCTCCTCGCCCGCGACGGCCACGACATTAGCCTGTTTGAACGCTTCCCCGCGCCGAAACCCCTCGGCTCCGGCCTTGTCGTCCAACCCGTGGGCCTTGCCGTCCTTGACGCCCTCGGCGCGGGAGAGACTGCCCGCGCCCTTGGCGCCCCGCTCACCCGGATGCTCGGCCATTCCGGCCCCCGCATCGCCCTTGATGTCGCCTACCGCCCCGAACAGCCCGGCCTTGCCATGCACCGCGCGGCCCTCTTCCACGTCCTCTGGCAAGCCGCCCATGCGCAGGGCATCGCACCCACAACCGGCCACACCGCCCTCAGCACGCAACAGACGCCCCAGAGTATCCGGCTGATCACCGACCAGGGGCCTTGCGGCGCGTTCGATCTGATTGTCGATGCCTCAGGCGCGGGCTCCCCGCTCTCGCCCCTCACCGCAAAGCCTCTGCCGTTCGGGGCGGTCTGGGCGCATGTCCCTTGGCCCGGGACCGACCTGCCGCCCACAGAACTGCGCCAGCGCTACCACCGCGCGTCCCGCATGGCCGGGATCCTGCCCATCGGCTGTTTGCCGGGCGACCCGACGCCAAGGGCTGCGGTATTCTGGTCGCTGTCGGTGGGCGAGCTTGACCAGTGGCCGAACAAACCGCTTGGCGAATGGCAGGCCGAGGTCGCCAGCTTCTGGCCTGCCATGATCCCCTTCCTTGACCAGATCACCGACAAGGCCCAGCTGACCCCCGCCCGCTACAGCCACGGCACGCTGCGCAGGCCCTACAGTGACCGTCTTGTCCACATCGGAGACGCAGCGCACCGCGCCAGCCCGCAGCTTGGCCAGGGCGCAAACATGGCGCTTCTCGACGCCTACGCCCTTGCAACAGCCCTGCGCTTGCCGCTGGACGAGGCACTGCCCGCCTACCACCGCGCGCGCCGCTGGCACCTGGGCCTTTATCAGGCGATGAGCGCCGCCTTCACCCCGCAATACCAGTCGCAGAGCCGCGCCCTGCCCGCCCTGCGCGACCATGTCCTTGCCCCGATGTCGCGCCTCTGGCCCCTGCCCCGCATCCTCTCGGCCCTCGTTTCCGGCGATCTGATTCCGCCCGTTGCCGGAACCTTGTTTCCCAAGCCGTAGGGGTCTTCTTACTCGACAGGCCGTTCGATCCGGGCAATCCTGCGCGCACCACGTGAAAGGCATGCCATGCGCCGCGCCTCTTGCCTTCTCCTGAGCCTACTGGCCTCTCCCGCTCTGGCCGAGCTTACTGTTTCGTCGACTGCCGACGGCTTCAAGGCAGTTCTCCTGGACAGCCTTCCCACCGCCCCCGCCAACGGGAGTGTGCCCGGGTTCTGTTCCCTGGTCCTGGATGATCCCGTCACGCCCGCCGGACAGACCGTTCAGGCGCTTGGCTGGCAGATCACTGCGGAACTCCCCTTCGGCACCCTCACAGCAGTCAGCTTCGCGGGCCGCGTCACCCCGGCCACCAGCGGGACCTGCGAACTTCTGGACGGCAATGTAGGCCTTTTCGACGGGGATCGTCTGGTCGCCCTGATTTATGGCACATCGCTCGACGAGCCGCTCATCGGCCAGATCCGTCCCTTTGGCTCTGATGCCCTGCGTATTCTGTCAGGGGATATTCTGCCCGGGTCGATGGCCGATATCCGGCTGGAGGGCGAGACGTTGACCGTCACCGCCCCAGCTGCCGAAGAGCCGGTCTGCGGCGGTCAGGCGATCATCGCCCGGATCGAAGGCTTGCCGATTGACGAAGCCCGCCAGAATCTTGTCGCAAGCGGCTGGTCACCTGTCCAAGGCCTGTCTGAAGATCGCTCGCTTGGCTGGGCGCGAGAGCTCGCTGGCATGGGCTTGCCAGAGTTGCAGGAATGTTCAGGAACGGGCTTCGGCTTCTGCCTCTTCTCTTATGACCACCCCGCCGCCCGACTGAATGTCGTCACTGCTGGAGAGCTGGGGGAAGACGGCAGTCTGCCAGCCGTGGTCAGGTCCTGGGCCGAATGCCGCTCGGAGGGGTAAGGATACCCTGGACTAAGCGCATGAATTCATTGTGCTCGACACAAGCGCCGCGCCTTGTCTCTACTGGACAGGCTGCGCCTGACCTGCCAAGTTATACACATGAAACTCCCGTCGCTCAATGTCCTCGGCCAGCCACTGGAACCCTGTTCCACCGACCCGGTCACCGGATTTTTCCGTGATGGCTGCTGCAACACCGGCCCGATGGACCGAGGTCTCCATACGGTCTGCGCCCTGATGACCGCAGAGTTCCTGGCCTTGTCCAAATACCTGGGCAATGACCTGTCCACGCCCCGCCCCGAATACGGGTTCAAAGGGCTGAAGCCTGGCGATCAGTGGTGCCTTTGCGCCAGTCGTTTCCTGCAGGCGCATCAGGAAGGCGCGGCACCACAGGTCCGTCTTGCTGCAACGCATCAGGCCACCCTCGCCGTCGTACCGCTGGAGGTCCTCTACCAGCACACAACAGACACCTGATGATCCGCGCCCTGGCTGTGGTCCTGGCCACAACACCGGCCGCGGCGCAGGACCTTGCCTCCGCCGTCACGCGGCTAGAGGCGGCGCTGGCCGCAGACCCGATAATCGCCTCTTGCCCCGCCGACATCTACCGCAGCCGCCAGGTCTTGCTGGACCGGTTCTTGCCCAAGACCGATGTGGGTCCCGAAGACTGCCGAAGCGATCCCACGGCCTGCGTCACGGCCTGTCTGGACACGGCATCTGGCGAAGCCTGTCTTGCGATGGCGATCATGCTTGAAGTGGACGACACCCCCCATCTTCTGCCAGCCCGACATGCCCATGCGCTGGCCTGCGCCCTTGGCGAAGCCGGCGGTTGTACGAACCGGGCAGCGGGGATACGAAACCGTCCACTTCCAGGCGATGCCCTTTCGCTGCAGCCGTTTCACGAGAAGGCACCGTGCCTTTTGGAAAGCTTCACGCTGGCCTGCAAGGGCGAGGACAGCTGGGGCTGTGCCATGCTGGGACAGGCCTACCACCTTGGCGATGGAACACCGCCAGACTCGGTCCTGGCCCGCCGCCACTATCAGGCAGCCTGCGATCTGGCCGCACCGGATATGGATTTTCCGGCCTGCACGTTCGCACGCGAGGCCCTCGCCACTTTGCCCTGACCTAAGCCGCGTCGCCGGTGTGGGATACCGCCGCCCGCACCGCCCCATCGTCCCGCATCAGATCATCGATGAACAGGCTCAGAAGCTGTGGCCGTCCGGTTACCCCGGCCTTGCGATAGATGGCGTTCGTTTGCGCCTTGACCGTGCCTTCGCTGGTCGAACGAAGCGCTGCAATCTCGGCTGTCGACATTCCCTTGATGGCAAACAGCGCCACGTCACGTTCCGACGGTGTCAGGGCCCATTCGGCAAAGCGTTCCTGCAAGAGGTCCATGAAAGCGGCCGAGGCGCGGCGAAGCTGCTCTTCGGCGCGATTCCGGTCCCGAAGCGCCCGTCGCAGCATCAAGCCGCCAAGCAGGACCCCAAGGATCAGGCCGATGGCGGCGCCAATCTCCATCAGCTCGCGCATTTCCCAGCTGACGGGCGTTGTGCGAATGCCAAGGACGGATGACAGGATATCGGAAACGAAAAAGACGGCGCAAAGCGCCTGCACGACGAAAATCGCAATGATAGGGGCTGCGCGTCTCACGTATTCGCCAATACCGGGCCTACCGCTGATACCATATTCCGACGTCGATCAGTCGTCATCGTCATCGTCGTCATCGTCGTCATCATCATCATCGTCGTCGCTGCTGCCCCCGCCGCCGTGGCCGCTGTTATCATCATCATCATCATCATCATCGTCATCATCGTCGTCGTCATTCCGGTTCCCCTTGCCAGAGTTCCCAGATTTGTCGTCGATGATCACGACCTTCGGCGTCCCGCCAGCGCCGGGAATCCAGAGGTCGCGCAGGATCTCTCCTGTGCGTGGATTGATGATGATTTCCCGCGTCCCGTCGTTGCGCGAGGCCGTGATCCGGACCCGCCCAAGCAGCGTGCGCTCTTGCACCACGGACCGGAAGCCCTGGGCGCGCAACTGATCGATCACGCTTGCAACCAGGTCCTGGGCGCGACCGGCCATCGGGGACAGGGCCCCAAACGCCAGCGCTGCCAGGAAAAAGCGACGTTTCATCGCGGTCTCCAAATTCTTTGCCGCACCCCACTATGCGCCAAACAGCAGGCCCCGACAACCGCGGGGCCTGCCATATGACCTAGGCGAGTGCCTCAGTTGTCGTCGTCGTCATCATCGTCGTCATCATCATCATCATCGTCGTCGTCATCATCATCGTCGTCATCATCATGATCCGACCCATGATCATCATCATCGTCGTCGTCGTCGTCGTCATCATCGTCATCGTCATCTTCGTCGTCGTCTTCATCGTCATCGCCATCCTCGAAGTCATCGCGGACCCGCTTGACGTCCTTGCCCGTCCGACCCACGTCGTCGGTGTCTGCCTGTTCTTGTTCCTGCTTGATGATTTCGCCCGTCGCGTTGTCGTACACGACTTCGACCTTGGTCGTGCCCTTGATCGCCTCGACCTTGGTCTGGGTCGGCCCGACCTTGACCTCGACGAAGTCATAGCCCTTTTCCAGGTAGGAATCGGCCAGGTTGTTCGGGTCAATCGCCGCAAAGGCCATGTTGGCCGACAGTGCGGCAGCGGCTGTAAACAGCATCAGTCTGGTTTTCAGTTTCATCGCTCGATCTCCTTTCGATCCTGCAATCAGCCCGCTGGTTACCGGATTGGCCCTGGGCATGTCGCAAGAAGAGACCCGATGCCGGGCACTGGCTATTTGCCGCCGGTTTAGCCGCCGGTCCATAATCCAAAGGTCTGTGCGCATAAACCTGGGTTTATGGCAGGCAAAAGGCCCGCAACCTGGGCTGCGGGCCTTTTCGGCAGAAAGGGAAAGCTGGCGCTCAGACCTTCATCTGCACGCCCAGGTGCTTGGCCACCGTGAAGATATCCTTGTCGCCCCGGCCGCACATGTTCATCACGATGATCTGGTCCTTGGGCAGGGTCGGGGCCAGCTTCATCACCTGCGCCAGCGCGTGGCTGGGTTCCAGCGCCGGGATGATTCCCTCCAGCTTGCAGCACAGCTGGAAGGCCTCCAGCGCCTCGGCATCGGTGATGCTGACATATTCCGCCCGGCCCACGTCATGCAGCCAGGCATGCTCTGGCCCGATCCCCGGATAGTCGAGGCCGGCGCTGATCGAGAAGCCTTCCAGGATCTGCCCATCGGCATCCTGCAGAAGATAGGTCCGGTTGCCATGCAGCACGCCCGGCCGCCCGCCGGTCAGGCTGGCGCAATGCTCCATCCGGTCGTCCACGCCCTTGCCGCCCGCTTCCACGCCGACAATCCGCACCGAGGGATCGTCAAGGAACGGGTAGAACAGCCCCATGGCGTTCGACCCGCCACCGATCGCCGCGACCACCACATCCGGCAGGCGCCCCTCGCCCTCCTGCTCGGCCAGTTGCCAGCGCACCTCTTTCCCGATGATCGACTGGAAGTCGCGCACCATCGCCGGATAGGGGTGCGGCCCCGCCACCGTGCCGATGCAGTAGAAGGTGTCGCGGACGTTGGTGACCCAATCGCGCAGCGCGTCGTTCATCGCGTCCTTCAGCGTGCCACGGCCAGAGGTCACCGGGATCACCTCGGCACCAAGCAGCTTCATCCGGAACACGTTCGGCGCCTGGCGTTCCACGTCATGCGCGCCCATGTAGACCACGCATTTCAGCCCGAACTTCGCGCAGACCGTCGCCGTCGCCACCCCATGCTGGCCCGCGCCGGTTTCCGCGATGATCCGGGTCTTGCCCATCCGCCGCGCCAGGATGATCTGGCCCAGCACGTTGTTGATCTTGTGGGCACCCGTGTGGTTCAGCTCGTCGCGCTTCATGTAGACCTTGGCACCGCCCAGGTGTTCCGTCAGCCGTGGCGCGAAGTACAAGGGCGAGGGGCGACCGACATAGTGCTTCCACAGGTCATCCATCTCGGCCCAGAAACTCGGGTCGGTCTTGGCATGCTCATACCGCGCTTCCAGCTCCAGAATCAGCGGCATCAGCGTCTCCGACACGAACCGCCCGCCGAACAGACCGAACCGGCCCGCCTCATCCGGCCCCGTCATGAAGCTGTTCAACCCGTCCTCGGCCATGGTGCACCCCCTTGTTGGCAATGGATGTAGCGCCATCGGCCCGCCGGGAAAAGCCGGAGTTTTCGAAAACTCCGGACCGGAGCCTTTGAAGGCTCCGATACGATTTCTTCAAAGAAATCGTCACCGCAGGATCGGGACGCCGCCCTTCACGCCTTGCGCCGCCTCGACAAAGGCCGCGATCTTGCCCGCATCCTTTACCCCCGGCGCGCTTTCGACGCCCGAGGACACATCGACCTGCCGCGCCCCTGTCAGCCGCACGGCCTGGGCCACATTCTCCGGCGTCAGGCCCCCGGCCAGCATCCAGGGACAAAGCCACTTGCGACCGACCAGCAGCCGCCAATCAAAGGCCAGCCCATTGCCCCCCGGTAGGTCCGCGCCCTTGGGCGGCTTGGCGTCAATCAGCAACTGATCCGCCGCCAGGCTCATTTCCAGAAGGCCCGCAAGATCCCCCTCATCCGCCACGCCCATGGCCTTCATCACCGGCAAGCCGTAGCGCGCCTTGACCTCTGCCACCCGCTTTGGCGTCTCGTGGCCATGCAGTTGCAACATGTCCAACGGTACGGCACCCATGATCGCATCCAGCGTCGCGTCGTCGGTATCGACCGTCAGGGCCACCTTGCACAGCCCCTCGGGAGCGCCCAGAGCCAGCTCTCGTGCAGCCGCTACCGTCAGATGCCGTGGGCTTTTCGGGAAGAAGACGAACCCGGCATAGGCCGCGCCCGCCTTCGCCACAGCTGCTACATCGGCCGCAGTCCGCAGCCCGCAAATCTTGACCCGGACGTCCATCTCAACGCTTTTCCAGCAAGGCCAGCACGTCGTCCTTCGGCGGAACCGAGGTCGCATCCTTCAGCACCGCCAGCTCCCGCTCCAGCCGCGCCACCTCGCGCGCCTTCTGGCTGGCGGTGGCGCGATGGCCATGCTCGCGGAACCATTCCCAGACAAAGCCGATCAGCACGCCGACAATAATGCCCGCAAAGATGATCAGGAACAGCGGCGCTTCCATCGCCCAGGTCAGGCCGGTCAGGTTGGCCAGATCGTCCGGCAAAAGCCGCACCTGCACAGGGGCGCGATTCGCAAGCGCGACTGTCAACAGGCCCAGCCCCAGCAAGACGACGAAGATCAGACGAAGGTAACGGATCATGCCAGTCATAGCCCCAGAGTTCCGGGGCAATATCGGTCCGAACCGGACCGGGCGCAAGGCTGGGGGTTACTTGCCGTTCAACCGATCGCGCAGAAGCTTGCCGGTCTTGAAGAACGGTACCTTCTTGTCGTCGACCGTCACCGCCTCGCCCGTGCGGGGGTTGCGGCCCACCCGAGCATCGCGTGCCTTGACCGAAAACGCACCGAAGCCGCGCAGTTCGACCCGGTCACCCTTGGCCAATGCGTCGATTATTTCCTCGAAGACCGTATTCACGATCCGCTCGACATGGCGCTGGGTCAGGTGCGGATTCTCATCCGCGATCTTCTGGATCAGTTCGGAACGGATCATCCGTATGTCCCCCCTGTGGTTCGTGCCCTGGCAGAGGCACCGCCACGCTGTTGTTCTTGCTGGACTATAGCGGCAGGATTTGGCTGCTGACAAATGAAATCCGGGACTTGGCCCGTGAATGCAAAAGGCCCCGCGTGTAGCGGGGCCTTTCCGTTCAATCGGTGGTATCGCTAACTTAGCTGCGGTCCTTCAGAGCCGCACCCAGGATGTCGCCCAGGCTGGCGCCCGAATCGGACGAGCCATACTGTTCGACGGCTTCCTTCTCTTCCGCGATCTCGCGCGCCTTGATCGACAGGCCCAGTTTGCGGGTCTTCGGATCGATGTTGGTCACACGGACGTCGACGTGGTCACCCACCTGGAA
>JALOTD010000088.1 GCA_025458105.1 Tabrizicola sp.
CGGCCGGTGGCCTGGGTCTCCTCCCGCACCGAGGGCATGCTGACCGACAATGCGGGCCGGGACCTCGTGGCGCAGGTGGAGCTGGGCTTTGACAGGGATTACCGGATCACCGCCTACAAGGTTGATCTGGTGACGAACCTTGGCGCTTACAACAGCCAGTTCGGCCAGGCGATCCAGACCGAGCTTTTTGCCAAGGTCTTGACCGGGGTCTACAAGGTGCCGAAGGCGGCGCTGCTGGCGACGGGGGTCTATACCAACAGCGTCCCGATCGATGCCTATCGCGGCGCGGGTCGGCCTGAGGCGATCATGACCATCGAGCGCGCGATGGACCATGCGGCGCGCGAGTTGGCCGTGGATCCGGTGGAGTTGCGGCTGAAGAACGTGATCCGCGAATTCCCTCACACCACGATGGAAGACGAGATCATCGACGGAGGCGATTTCGCGGGGCTTCTGGGGACGGTCGCGGAACGCTCGGCGGGATATGCCGATAGGCTGGCGATAAGCCGGGCAAAGGGCCTTTTGCGCGGCATCGGGATTGCGGCCTATATCGAGGCGATCCTGGGTGACCCGGATGAAATCGCCCGGGTTGTTCTGGACGAGGATGGGGGTGCCACGCTGTATGTCGGCACCCAGTCGAATGGGCAGGGGCACGAAAGCGTGTATTCGCGGTTCGTCAGCGAAGCGACCGGCATCCCGCAGGACATGGTGCGCATCGTCGAGGGCGACAGCGACCGGATCGCGCGGGGTGGGGGCACGGGGGGCTCTCGGTCGGTGACCGTGCAGGGGACGGCGACGCGGGCGACCGTCACGGCGATGGTGAAGGGTTTCGAGGAATTCCTGGCCGATGAGTGGGAAGTGCCCGAGGTCAGCTTTGCCGACCATCGTTTCGGGGCGCCCGGCACGAACCACCGCCTGACTCTGGCTGAGGCGGCGGCGCTGGCGCGGGTGAAGGGTCGTACGGACCTTCTGGACCGCAGCGAGAAGATCGAACTGGACGGCCGGTCCTTCCCGAACGGTGTGCATCTTTGCGAGGTGGAGATCGACCCGGAAACCGGGGGCCTGCGGCTGGACCGTTACTCGGTGGTGGACGATTTCGGCGTGCTGGTCGCGCCGAACCTGGTGGAAGGCCAGGTGCATGGCGGGATTGCGCAAGGCTTTGGCCAGGCGGTGACGGAATGGCTGGTGCAGGACGAAAGCGGACAGGTCCTGGCCGCGACCTTCATGGATTACGGGATGCCGCGGGCCGCTGACCTTCCCTTCATCCAGTTCGCCGAGCGCGGGATTCCCACGCGGACCAATCCCCTGGGCATGAAAGGCTGCGGCGAGGCGGGGACTGTCGGCGCGCTAGGCGCGATTTCCAACGCGGTGCGCGATGCGCTGGCACCGGTGGGCGTGACGCGGGTCGACATGCCGTTCACGCCAAACCGGATCTGGGGCTGGATCGAGGAGGCCCGCCACGCGTCTTCTTGACCGAATCCGCAGCTATTTCCGCCGTGCGCCCGAGGTCACGGCGGAACCGGCGCCCGCGCCTGAACTTGGGCGGGTGCGGGGGCGGGTCGATCATGTGGTGATCCTGGATGGCACAATGTCGAGCCTGGAGCCGGACCACATCGGCAATGCGGGGCTTCTGTTCCAGCTTCTGCACGAGATGGGGCGTAGCGCAAACCGGCGGCTTTACTATGAGCCAGGGATGCAGTGGGAAGGCTGGCTGCGGGGCGTGGCAATCCTGGAAGGGCGGGGCGTGGCTCCGCAGATCCGTCGGGCCTATGGCTGGCTGGCCAGCGGCTATCGCGAAGGGGACCGGATCTTTTTGTTCGGTTACTCGCGGGGCGCCTTTGCCGTGCGCTCGCTGGCAGGCGTGATCGACCGGGTGGGCCTGATCCGCCGTGACTGCGCGACCGAACGCATGGTGACGCTGGCCTGGCGGCACTATGAGCGCGCGCCCGACAGCCCGGCAGCGCAAGCCTTCGCCAAGGCGCACTGTCATCTGGAAGCTCCAATCGAGATGGTCGGGGTCTGGGATACGGTCAAGGCTTTGGGGCTGCGGCTGCCCTTCTTCTGGATGTTCTCGCCGGACCGTCACGGCTTTCACAACCACCATCTGGGGTCCTCGATCCGTCACGGCTTCCATGCGCTGGCGCTGGACGAGACGCGGCTGGCTTTCGAGCCGGTGATGTGGGATTGCCCGCCCGGCTGGGAGGGCAATGTCGAGCAGGTCTGGTTCCGCGGCGCGCATGGTGACATCGGCGGGCAGATAGGCGGGTTTCATGCGGCCCGACCGCTGGGAAACATCCCCCTGGTCTGGATGCTGGAGCGGGCCGAGGCGCTGGGTCTGGCACTGCCCGAAGGCTGGCGCGTGCGCTTTCCCTGCGACGCCGAGGCACCAATGGTCGGCACCTGGCGGAGCTGGGGCAAGGCCTTTCTTTGGCGTCGTCGCCGGGTGGTCGGGCGGGACAGGTCTGAACGGCTACACCCGACCGCAGTCAAAGGTGCCGCCGGGCGCTGGCCGAGCGGGCTTCCGGCGGAATAGGCCTTCTGGGCGGCGCGGAAGGGCAGTAGCCTGCACGAAAATCCCGCTCCGAGGCCTGTCATGCGTTCCCTCACCGTTGCTGCCACCCAATTCGCCTGTACCTGGGACCTGCCCGCCAATGCTGACCGGGCAGAGGGCCTTGTCCGGCAGGCTGCCGCACACGGCGCTCAGGTGGTGCTGATCCAAGAGCTGTTTGCCAGCCCCTATTTCTGCATCGAGCAGAACCCCAGGTTCTTTGACCTTGCGCAACCCCTGGACGGTAGCCCTCTGGTGGCGCGCTTTGCAGCGCTGGCGCGAGAGCTGGGCGTCGTGATCCCGGTCAGTTTCTTCGAACGCAGCGGTCCAGCCTTCTTCAACTCGGTCGCAATGGTCGATGCGGATGGCCGGGTTCTGGGGGTCTATCGGAAGAGCCACATCCCGCAGGGGCCGGGGTATGAAGAGAAGTTCTATTTCGCGCCGGGGGATACCGGCTTTCGGGTCTGGGATACGGCCTTCGGTCGCTTGGGTCTGGGGATCTGCTGGGACCAGTGGTTCCCCGAGGCGGCGCGGGCCATGGCCCTGCAAGGGGCAGAGGTTCTGCTTTATCCGACGGCCATCGGGTCGGAACCGCCTGCGCCCGGCTATGACAGCCAGCCGCATTGGGAGACGGTGATGCGGGGGCATGCGGCGGCCAACATCCTGCCGGTGGTGGCTTCGAACCGGATCGGGACGGAAACCGGTGATGGCGGGCGCGAGGTGACCTTTTACGGGTCAAGCTTTATCGCCGACCATGTTGGGCAGCTGGTGGCCAAGGCCGACCGGCATACCGAAGCGGTGCTGGTCCACCGCTTCGATCTTGATGACATTTCGGTTCGGCGGGCCAGCTGGGGTCTCTTCCGCGACCGGCGTGTGGACCTGTACGGCCGGGTCGGTACGCTGGACGGGCGCTAGGGGCCGCTCATCGGCCCTTGCGGGCGCTCTTCGCTGACGCGCAACGAGGAATGCCCGCAGGGCTTGACGAGGGACCCGCTTTAGCGGTGACGCAGATCGACGTAGTCGCGCTTCTGCGGCCCGATGTACAGCTGGCGCGGGCGGCCGATCTTCTGGTTCTTCTCGCCGATCATCTCTTTCCACTGGCTGATCCAGCCCACTGTCCGGCTGATGGCGAAGATCGGCGTGAACATCGCGGTCGGGAAGCCCATCGCCTCAAGGATGATGCCCGAATAGAAGTCGACGTTGGGGTAGAGCTTCTTCGAGATGAAGTACTCATCCTCCAGCGCGATCCGCTCCAGCTCCTTGGCGACCTGGAGGAGGGGGTTGTTGTCGATGCCAAGCAGCCCCAGCACCTCGTCGGCGCTTTCCTTCATCACCTTCGCGCGCGGGTCGAAGTTCTTGTACACCCGGTGGCCGAAGCCCATCAGGCGGAAGCCCGAATTCTTGTCCTTGGCCTTGGCGATGTATTCCGGGATCCGGTCGACAGTGCCGATTTCCTTCAGCATCTCCAGGCAAGCCTGGTTCGCCCCGCCGTGCGCCGGCCCCCAGAGGCAGGCGATGCCGGCCGCAATGCAGGCAAACGGGTTCGCGCCCGAGGACCCCGCCAGACGCACGGTCGAGGTCGAGGCGTTCTGTTCGTGGTCGGCGTGGAGCATCATGATGCGGTCCATCGCCTTTTCCAGGATCGGATTGACCACATAATCCTCGGCCGGGACGGCAAAGCACATGTGCAGGAAGTTGCCGGCGTAGGAGAGCGCGTTCTTCGGGTACACGAAGGGCTGGCCGACCGAATACTTGTAGGCCATCGCGGCAATCGTCGGCAGTTTCGCGACCATGCGGATCGCGGCGACCTCGCGCTGCCAGGGGTCGTTGATGTCGGTGCTGTCGTGGTAGAAGGCCGCCATCGCGCCGACCACGCCCACCATCGTGGCCATCGGATGCGCGTCGCGGCGGAAGCCGCGGAAGAAATAGTGCATCTGTTCATGCACCATCGTGTGCTTGGTTACCCGGCTGGTGAAGTCGGCCAGCTGTGCAGCGGTCGGCAGTTCGCCGTAAAGCAGCAGATAGCAGACCTCAAGATGCGTCGACTTTTCCGCAAGCTGTTCAATGGGGTAGCCGCGATACAGAAGCTCACCCTTGTCGCCATCGATATAGGTGATCGCGCTTTCGCAGGCAGCGGTCGAGGTAAAGCCGGGGTCGAAGGTGAAGACGTCCGCCTCGCCATACAGCTTGCGGATGTCCAGCACATCGGGGCCGAGAGTGGGTTTGTGGACGGGAAGATCGTAGGTGTTCCCGTTCAGTGAAAGCTTGGCGATGGTGTCCGACATGGTTCTCCCCGATCCTGGCGGTCGCACCCGAGCAGGGGGGCGACCATTGGCTATCCTGCACCCCGGCTGGGGTGGCTTCAAGGCCGGGGGGCGCGGGCTTACGCTACGGCGTCCGACAGCCTGGCGACGGTTTCTTCGCGACCGATGGTAAGCATCATGTCGTAAACCGACGGTGTAACAGTTCGTCCCGCAATCGCGGCCCGAAGCGGCGCGGCAAGCTTGCCGAACCCAATGCCGTAGTCTTCGGCGGTCTGGTTCAGGATTGGCTCCAGCGCCTCCTTTGTCCAGCTAGCATTTTGCAGGCGCGGCGTCAATGTTTTCAGTATACCACGGGATACCGTATCAAGCGCCTCGGCTGCCTTGGGCTCGGGGACGATGGGGCGACTGGCGAGTAGAAACGCAGATTTTTCCATTAGTTCCGGGAAGGTCTTCACTGACTTTTTCAGGAAAGGCAGCGCTCGCTTCATGCGCTCTTGCTGCACGTCAGTCAGCGACTCACGCCCGGCTGCGGCCAGAAAGGCCAGAAGTTCATGCAGCAGTGCGGCATCGTCGGCCATCGCGATGTGATGCCCGCAGGTGTTCTCCAGCTTCTTGAAGTCCAGTCGGGCGGGGGCACGCCCGATTCCCGACAGGTCGAACATCTGCATCGCTTCGGCGCTGGTGAAGATCTCGGCATCGCCATGCGCCCAGCCAAGGCGGGTCAGGTAGTTGCGCATCCCCGCCGCTGGGTAGCCCATCGCCTGATATTCCTCGACCCCCGTTGCGCCGTGGCGTTTCGACAGCTTCTTGCCGTCCGGCCCGTGGATCAGCGGAATGTGCGCCCAGACCGGCACGGTCCAGCCCATCGCGTCATAGACCATCTGCTGGCGGGCGGCGTTGTTCAGGTGATCGTCGCCCCGTATCACATGGGTCACCCCCATGTCATGGTCATCGACCACCACGGCCAGCATGTAGACGGGCGTCCCGTCCGAGCGCAGGACGATCATGTCATCCAGCGTCTCGTTCTTGATGACCACGCGGCCCTGGACCTGGTCCTCGATGATCGTCTCGCCCGTGCGGGGGGCCTTCATGCGGATGGCAAAGGGCGCGTCGGGGTGGGTCGCGGGATCGGCATCGCGCCATGGGCTTTGGAAGACGGCATAGCTTGCGCCTTCCGCCTCGCGTGCGGCGCGGTAAGCTTCGATTTCTTCCTTGGTCGAGAAGCATTTGTAGGCCGTTCCTCGCGCCAGCATCTCACGCGCGACCTCGGCATGGCGGTCACGCCGCTCGAATTGGCTCACGACCTCGCCGTCCCAGACGAGGCCCAGCCAGGTCAGGCCGCGCAGGATAGCTGCCGTCGCCTCGGGGGTGGAGCGTTCGCGGTCGGTATCCTCGATCCGAAGGAGGAACTTGCCGCCGCGACCCCGCGCGTACAGCCAGTTAAAAAGCGCCGTCCGCCCGCCACCAATGTGCAGATACCCGGTGGGCGGGATTAACCTTTCGGAAACCATGCGGGGTCTAAGCTGTCGGCCGGTTTAGGCAATCGCAGGGCGGGAAACAAGGTGCGGGTGGCGCGGCTGGTCCTTGGGCCGCTGGAGGGGCTACAGTCGGCGCGGGGGACACTGTTCCCCTGGATCGCCGTGCTGATCGGTTGCGCAGTCGGGGTCTGGTTTGCACTGCCGTACGAACCTGGACCGGGCAGCTATGCCCTGGCGTTGCTCTCGGGTCTTGTCGGCCTGACGGCGGCCCTTCGCGGGCCCGAACTTGCGCGACCGCTGGCAATCGGCGTCATCGCGATTTCGGCGGGCTGGATTGCCGCCGGGGTCAGGGCCCATTCCGTGGCGGCCCCGATGCTGGACTTCCGCTACTATGGCCCGGTCGAAGGGCGGATCGTCCATATCGACCGGTCACAGTCAGATGCGCTGCGACTGACGCTGGATCAGGTGGTGCTGCGGGAAGTGCCGCCTGAGCGCACGCCGGACCGCGTGCGGGTCTCGATGCAGGGCGACCAGCCCTGGCTGCGCCCGGTGCCGGGGCAGGTGGTAATCCTGACCGGAAGCCTTGCCGCGCCCGAGGGACCGGTGGAGCCCGGAGGCTTCGACTTTCGCCGCATGGCGTTCTTCGACGGGCTGGGCGCGGTGGGCTACACCCGCACGCCGGTCCTCTTGCTGGAGGAGCCCGAGGAGGGCGCCCTGCCCATCGACCGGCTGCGCCGCCACCTGACGGCCGGGATGCTGGCGCATATGGAGGGCCAGCCGGGCGCCTTTGCCGCCGGGGCGATGACGGGCGACCGCAGTGCGATCACCGAAGACACGGTCCAAGCGCTGCGAGACAGCTCGCTTGCGCATCTCTTGGCGATTTCGGGGATGAACATGGCCTTCCTCACGGCCTTTGTGTTTGCGCTTTTCCGCTATGGGCTGGCGTTGATCCCCTTCATCGCGCTGCGGGTGAACACCAAGAAGGTGGCGGCCGTCGTCAGCCTGGGGGTAGCACTTTTCTATCTCCTTCTCTCAGGGGCCAATGTCGCAACCGAGCGCGCCTTCATCATGATCGCGGTCATGCTTGGCGCGGTACTGCTGGACCGCCGTGCGCTGACACTGCGGTCGGTCGCGGTTGCGGGGCTCATCCTGCTCTTGACCAAGCCTGAAAGCCTGTTGGAGCCGGGGTTCCAGATGTCCTTTGCCGCGACGGTGGCGCTGATCGTGGGATTTGCCGCGATGGACCGCAGCATCTACCGCCAGCGTCTGCCGCGCTGGGCGATGCCGGTTTTCACGCTGATCCTCAGCTCGGTGATCGGCGGCTTTGCCACGGCGCCCTATGCGGCGGCGCATTTCAACCGGTTTACCGACTACGGCCTGTTGGCAAATGTGCTGACTGTGCCGGTCATGGGGGCTGTCATCATGCCCGCAGGTGCCCTGGCGGCGCTTCTGGCACCGATCGGCCTCGCCTGGCTGCCGCTGTGGTTCATGGAGCAGGGCGCGCGCTGGATCCTGTTCGTGGCGCACTGGATTGCCGGGCTTGACGGCTCGGTCACTGCCATTCCGGCGCCGGGGCCTTGGGTTCTGCCGCTGCTGACGCTGGGGGCCATCTGGCTGATCCTCTGGCGCGGGCGGGTGCAATGGGCGGGTATGGTGCCGGTGGCGGCGGCCTTCGTGCTTTGGGTGACGGCGGAGCGGCCGCTCCTCCTCGTGTCGGGCGATGGCAAGCTGGTGGGCCTTTCAGGGCCCGAAGGGCGGGCGCTTTCTGCGGCCTCGGGCGGCGGGTTTGCGGCCGAGACCTGGCTGCAGAACGACGGCGATCTGGCCGCGCAGAAGCTGGCTGCCGGGCGGGAGGGGTTTACCGGTCCGAAGGGCGAGCGCTGGTTCGATCTGGCCGGTCTGACCGCCGTGGCGCTATCCGGCAAGGGGGCGGTCGCAAAACTGCCTGAGGTCTGCGGCAAGGCGGGTCTGGTCATTCTGGCCGACCGATCCGAGGCCCCGCCCGCTGGGTGCCCGCTGATCGATGCCAACCTTCTGACAAACACCGGGCCTCTGGCCGTCTGGAAGGACGGGGCATCGCTTCGGGTTGTGCGTACGCGGGCGTCGGACCGCCTATGGTCACCGCCGGTCCGTGAGGCCAGGCTACCCGAACTGCGACAGGCGGCGCTAGCCTTGGATCAATAGCTGCGGATCAGACCGACCAGGCGACCTTGCACCTTGACCAGGTGGTCGGGGAAGACGCGGGTTTCATAGGCCGGGTTTGCGGCTTCCAGCGCAATCATGTTGCCACGGCGACGGTAGCGCTTCAGCGTGGCCTCGTGGTCTTCGACCAGCGCCACCACGATATCGCCGTTGTCGGCGGTGTTCTGCTCTCGGATCACCACGATGTCGCCGTCGTTGATCCCGGCTTCGATCATGGAATCGCCTTTGACTTCAAGGGCATAGTGTTGCCCCTTGCCAGACAGCATCGAGCCCGGCACAGCAACATGGTGCGAGACTTCGGAAATCGCCTCGATCGGGACACCGGCGGCAATGCGGCCCATCACGGGCAGTTCCAGAGCGTGGACTGTCGAGACGGGCATCGCTCCTTTCGGCGGATCGACGCGGTCACCCTCGATGACGCGGGGGCTGAAACCGGGCTTTTCCATCGCCTCGGGCAGTTTCACGATTTCCAGCGCGCGTGCACGGTGGGCGAGGCGGCGGATGAAGCCACGTTCTTCCAGCGCGGTGATCAGCCGGTGGATCCCCGACTTGGACCGCAGGTCGAGCGCATCCTTCATCTCGTCAAAGGACGGGGGCACGCCATCACGGTCCATCCGCGTCTTGATGAAGTCCAGAAGTTCCAACTGCTTGCGTGTTAGCACGTGGTTGTCTCCCACATCATGCGTTTACACAATGTTCTGCCCGTGTTCCCGATTTGTGTCAAGGATTATCCACAAGCCGCTAGATCAGCAGATAGTCCACCGTGTCCCCAGCGCGACAGGCGGGGGCGTCGACGGGGCGGATCAGCAGCGCATCGGCCTGACCGAGGATCGACAGCAGCGCCGAGTCTTGCCGGTCGAACGGGGTGATCCCCGGCGGCTCTCCCGGGGCCAGCCGAGCGCGCATGTAATGCGCCCGGGGACCGTTTGCGGGCAGGTCGACCGCAAGCCGCGCCTGGCGAGTCTGCGGCGCGGGCGATGGGGAGCCCAGCATCGCCCGGATCATTGGCAGAAGGAACAGATGACCGCAGACGATTGCACTGACCGGATTGCCCGGCAGCCCCAGCATCGGCACGCCCTTCAGGCGGCCTGCCATCAGCGGCTTGCCCGGGCGCATCGCGATTTTCCAGAAAGCCGCTTGAAACCCCGCAACCCGGCCCACCAGATCATGGTCGCCGACCGATGCCCCGCCGATGGTCACGATCAGATCGGCCCCTTCGGCCAGATCAAAGACTGTGGCCAGTTCCGTTTCGGTGTCCCGCGCGATGGGCAGAAGGCGCGCTTCGCCGCCCTCGGCCTCGACCAGCGCTTTCAGCGCAATGCTGTTCGAGGCGATAATCTGGTCAGGTGCCGGCTCCTCGCCCGGCATCACCAACTCGTCCCCCGTGGCGATCAGCGCGACCACGGGCTTGCGGGTTGCGGTGACGGTGGGGATGTTCATTGCCGCCAGAAGCGCCAGGTCATTGGGGCGCAAACGGCGGGGTGAAAGGCTGTCCCCGGCGCGGAAATCCTGGCCCTGAGGGCGGACATGGGTGCCAGGGTCGAGCCCCTCTTTCAGGATGATCCGCTCGCCGATCCGCACCACGTCTTCCTGGATGACAACGCGGGTCGCCCCTTTGGGCAGGGGTGCGCCGGTGAAGATCCGCACCGCTTGGCCTGGGCCGACGCGGCCTGCGAAGGCGTTCCCAGCGCCCGCTTCGCCGATCACCTCGAAATTGTCGTCGGGGCCAGGGTTGCCCGGCACGGCATAGCCGTCCATCGCCGAGGCCGCGAAGGGCGGCTGGTCGCGGCCGGCCACGGCAGGCGCGCACATCCAGCGCCCGGCAGCCTGCGCCAGCGGCACGGCCTCCGACGGAAGTGGCGCACAAAGCGCCAGACAGCGGGTCAGAGCCTCTTCAACAGAAATCATCAGGTCGCCTCGTAACGCCCGGATTTTCCGCCATCTTTTAGGATCAGCCTAATGCCGTCGATCTCCATCGATTTCTCCACAGCCTTGACCATGTCATAGACCGTCAGTGCGGCGACCGAGACCGCCGTCAGCGCCTCCATCTCCACACCGGTCTGGCCTGAGGTCTTGACCGTGGCCTCGATCCGCACGCCTGGAAGCGCGGGATCGGCGGTCAACTCCAGCGCAACCTTGGTGATTGGCAGGGGGTGGCAAAGCGGGATGAGATCGGCGGTCTTCTTGGCCGCCATGATCCCAGCCAGCCGCGCGACGGACAACACGTCGCCCTTCTTTGCCCGTCCCTCGGTGATCAGCGCCAGCGTTTCGGCCGTCATCCGCACCGCACCCACGGCCACGGCTACCCGGTCGGTGACCGGTTTGCCCGAGACATCGACCATATGGGCCTGACCCTGGTCGTCGAAATGCGACAGACCGCTCACAGCCCGCCCTGCGCGGTCAGCGGTTTGGCCAGGATCGCCCGCGTCGCGGCGGTGACATCGGCCTGCCGCATCAGGCTTTCGCCGATCAGGAAGCAGCGCGCGCCGTATTGGGCTAAGTCGGCCAGATCGTCCGGGGTGTAAAGCCCGCTCTCCGCAACGATCATCCGGTCTTCCGGCACGCGCCGCGCCAGCCGTCGCGTCGTGTCTAAGCTTACTTCGAATGTGTGCAGGTTGCGGTTGTTGATTCCGATCAACGGAGATTTCAGTAGTGCCGCGCGGTCAAGTTCGGCCTCGTCATGCACCTCGATCAGCACATCCATGCCAAGCTCGAAGGCCGCGGCCTCCAGTTCGGCGGCCTGGTCGTCGTCAAGCGAGGCCATGATGATAAGGATACAGTCGGCATTCAGCGCACGGGACTGGGTGACCTGCCAGGGGTCGTAGAGGAAATCCTTGCGCAGACAGGGCAGGGCGACGGCGTTGTGGGCGGCGAGCAAATAGTCGTCGGCCCCTTGAAAGCTTGGCGCGTCCGTCAGGACCGACAGACAAGTTGCGCCCCCCGCCTCATAGGCCTTTGCCAATGTGGGTGGGTCGAAATCCGGGCGGATCAAGCCCTTGGAGGGGCTGGCCTTCTTGATCTCGGCAATCAGTCCATAGCCGGTCGCGGCGGCTTCGCGCAGAGCACGGGCAAAGCCACGGGGCGGGGCGGCGGCACGGGCGGCAGCCTCCAGAGTGTCAAGCGGTGTCGCAGCCTTGGCGCGCGCCACCTCCTCCAGCTTGTAGGCCTTGATGCGGTCGAGGATCGTGGTCATTCGGGGTCTTTCTCAGGCATTGGTCAGATGGGCCAGCATCCGGACCTTGTCCCGAGCGGCTCCTGAATCGATCGCTTCCCGTGCCAACGCGACCCCCTCGGTCAGGGTTCCGACGCGATCAGCCACGACCAGCGCGGCGGCGGCATTCAGCAGAACCGCATCGCGGTAAGCCCCTGGCGTGCCGTCGAGGAGGGCGCGGAAGGCCGCGGCGTTCTCGGACGGCGTGCCGCCGAGGATCGCTTCGAAGGGGTGCGGGGCAAGGCCTGCGTCCTCCGGGTGGACGATGAAGTCGCGCACCGCGCCATTTTCGAGGGCGGAGACGGCGGTCGGGCCGCAGATGGTGATCTCATCCGTGCCATCCGAGCCGTGGACAAGCCAGGCCTTCTCCGACCCGAGGGCCAAGAGCGTTTCCGCCATCGGGCGAATAAGCGCGTCCGAGAAGGCGCCGGTCAGCTGGCGCTTGACCCCGGCGGGATTGGTCAGCGGGCCGAGGATGTTGAAGATCGTGCGGGTGCCCAGTTCCGCGCGGACCGGCATCACGTGCCGGATCGCAGGGTGGTGCATCGGCGCCATCATGAAGCCGATCCCGGCCTCATTCAGGCAGCGTTCGACCACGTCGGGGCCGATCATCACGTTGAGGCCCATCTCGGTCAGCGCATCCGCCGCGCCGGATTTCGACGACAGGTTCCGGTTGCCGTGCTTGGCCACCGTCACGCCCGCGCCTGCGACCACGAAGGCGGTAGCGGTCGAGATGTTGAGCGTGCCCTTTCCGTCGCCCCCGGTGCCGACGATGTCCATCGCGCCCGGCGGGGCCTGTACGGCGTTGCACTTGGACCGCATCACGCTGGCGGCGGCAGCGTATTCGTCGACCGTCTCGCCCCGGGTGCGAAGGGCCATAAGGAAGCCACCCATCTGGGCCGGGGTGCCTTGGCCTTCGAAGAGCGCGTTGAAGGCGGCTTCGGCTTCCTGGCGGGTCAGCGGGCGATTGGCAGCGGTGCCGATCAGGGGTTTCAGGACGTCGCTCATGCCGGGACCTTGGCTTTCGCTTCGTCGAGGAAGTTCCGCAGAAGCTGGTGGCCGTGTTCCGAGGCGATCGATTCCGGGTGGAACTGGACGCCCTCGATCAGGTGGTTCTTGTGGCGGAGGCCCATGATCGTGCCGTCTTCCAGCCAGGCGGTGACTTCAAGGTCAACGGGCAGGCTGGCGCGGTCGACGACGAGGGAGTGGTAGCGCGTCGCCTGAAAGGGTGAGGGCAGGCCACGGAAGACGCCTTTGCCGGAATGGTGCATGGTGCCCATCTTGCCGTGGACGATTTCGTGGCAGCGGACAACCTTGCCACCGAAGGCCTCGCCGATGGTCTGGTGGCCGAGGCAGACGCCGAGCAGCGGGATGCCGGTCGTCGCGGCGGCCTTGGTCAGGGGCAGGCAGATCCCGGCGGCGGCGGGGTCGCAGGGGCCGGGAGAGAGGACGATGACCTCTGGCTGCATGGCGATGACGTCCTGGACCTGCAGGGCGTCATTCCGCTTGACGACGACATCGGCCCCAAGCTCGCCGAGGTAGTGGACGAGGTTGTAGGTAAAGCTGTCGTAGTTGTCGATCAGGAGGAGCATTGGCACACCCTTCGGGCCGGTTTGCCCGGTTATCGCCGATGCAGGGGGCAGTGTAAACGGGGAGCGTCAGACATGTCCACGCGTGGACAAGCAAGGGAAGAGTTTGAGAATCAACAGGTTGACTGTGGACATTTACGGTTCTGAAAGGATTTCGCCGGCGCGACGGGATGGGCGGCTATCAGATTGAGCGCTGGCGCGCGAAGAGTCCTTGTCTCGTCGTCGGGACTTGCGCCCTCCTCCTCAGAAGCGAGGGGCAGGCCCCTCGCGCCCCCCGGGAGTTTTGGAACGCGAAAGGTCTGACAGGCTGTCAGACCCGGGCGTAGCGGTCTTCGTAGCGGATGATGTCATCCTCGCCCAGATAGGTGCCGGTCTGCACCTCGATCAGGACCATCGGCACGCGGCCAGGGTTTTCCAGACGGTGTATCTCTCCCAAAGGTACGTAGATCGACTGGTTCTCGGTCACCAGGCTGACCTTGTCGCCGACCGTGACGCGCGCGGTGCCTTGTACCACGACCCAGTGTTCGGCGCGATGCAGATGCGATTGCAGGCTGAGCGCAGCACCCGGATGGACGTGAATGCGCTTGACCTTGAAGCGGTCTCCGCCGCCGATCGTTTCATACCAGCCCCACGGGCGATGTTCGCGCGAAAACTCTGTCGCCTGTGCCACGCCGCGAGCCTTCAGGGTCTCGACGGCCAAGCGCACCGATTGCGCCGAACCGCTGTCGGCGACCAGAACGGCGTCGCGCGTTGCGACGGCGACCACATTCTTCAAGCCGATCCCGATCAGTTCCACCCCATCGTGATCCGATCGCAGCAACGTATTCTCGCAGGCGATGGCCGAGGCCCGACCCTGCAGCGCCGTGCCTGTGGCGTCGCGGGGGGCTTCGGCAAAGACCGCTGCCCATGAGCCGAGGTCGGTCCACCGTCCGTCAAACCGAACGACCGACAGGTTGGTCGCATGTTCCATGATCGCATGGTCGATGGAGATGTCCGGGGCATCGGACCAGGCCTGCGCGGCAAGCCGGACAAAGCCAAGATCGGCCTGAGCATCGGCGAGCGCGCGTTCGGCCGCAGCCACGACCGCAGGCGCATGCGTGCGGGCGGCTGCGATAAGCACGTCGGCGCGCATCAGAAAGAGACCCGAGTTCCAGAGACAGCGCGGATTGCCCAAGAGCGTGGCGGCAAGGTCGCTTGCCGGCTTCTCGATGAAACGTGTCAGGCTTTCGACGCCGGGATGGGTCGGTTGGCCACATTCCAGCCAGCCATAACCCGTTTCGGCGTGGGTGGGGGCAATCCCGAAGGTCACGATACGGCCGTCGCGCGCGGCAATGGTGCCCCGCTCGACCGCGGCGCGGAAGGCGGCAGCATCGGGGATCAATTGGTCGGCAGGCGCCAGAAGCATCAGCGCTTGCGGCTCGGCCAGGGCCAGCATCAGGGCCGCAGCTACGGCAGCCGGGGCGGTGTTGCGCGGCTGGGGTTCGACCAGCACAGTCTGGGCGGCGACCCGAACCTCGTCCAGCTGTTCGGCGACGATGAAGCGAAAGTCTTCGGCGGTGACGACCATGGGCGCTGCAAAACCCGGCGCATCGAACCGGCGCGCTGCCGCCTGAAAAAGACTTTCGTCACCAATCAGGGGCACGAACTGTTTCGGAAACCTGGCCCGTGACACGGGCCAAAGCCTGGTTCCCGATCCCCCTGCAAGCAAGACGGGCGTTACAAGCCCAACACCGATTCTGCCGCCCGCAAGTGCGCTGCGGTCTTCGTACAAGCTGCCGTCCACAATGCCCTCACCCGGTTCCCTAAGGCAAAAATGGGTGTCCAAAGGTTACCAAGTGGTAAAAATTCGGGGGTGTTTCCAAGGTCATTCATGGGCATGCGCGGCCAGATTCGGCGCAATTTGCCACAGTTAGATCTGCTTGGTTAACCGGGCGACCGGGGTTGAACAAACTGCGGTGGATCTTCCGTCACGGTCCACAAGCGGTAGAAGGGCTGCACCGGTGTTCCGATTTCGGAAACGCAGCGTTTACAAGGGCTTGTTGTACAACCAAGGGTTGCATCTACTTTTTGTGAGCGACCTTCTGGTAGAGATCGACCGTTGTGTCGATGCCGGGCCAGCCTTGACCTCACCGCCAGTCGAGGACCACCTTGCCCGACAGGCCTGATCGCATGACGGCAAAGCCCTCCTGAAAATCGTCTACCTTGAAGCGGTGGGTGATGACCCGGCGAACATCCAGGCCGTTTTCCAGCATGGCGATCATCTTGTACCAGGTTTCGAAGATCTCGCGGCCGTAGACGCCCTTGATCGTGATCGCCTTGAAGACGATGCGGCTCCAGTCCACGGGGGACTTGCCCGGCGGTATGCCGAGCATGGCGATCCGGCCGCCCATGACCATGTGCTCGACCATCTGGTCGAGGGCTTGCTGGCTGCCCGACATCTCCATGCCGACGTCGAAGCCCTGGGACATGTGGAGGCCCGCGTAAACCGATTTCAGGTCGGTGGTGGCGACGTTCACCGGGACCACGTCGGCGACCTGGCCAGCAAGGTCGAGCCGGGCCTGGTTGATGTCGGTGACGACGACGTGCCGCGCGCCGACGTGGCGGGCGACGGCGGCTGCCATGATGCCGATGGGGCCTGCGCCGGTGATCAGGACGTCCTCGCCGATCAGGTCGAAGGACAGGGCGGTGTGGACGGCGTTGCCCAAGGGGTCGAGGATCGCGCCGATCTCGTCGTCGATGGCGTCTGGCAGGGGGACCACGTTGAAGGCGGGCAGCCGGAGGTACTGCGCGAAGGCGCCGGGCTCGTTGACGCCGATGCCGCGGGTTTCGGGGTCGAGGTGGAACTTGCCGGACCGGCTTTGGCGGCTGGTCTTGCCGATCAGGTGGCCTTCGCCCGAGCAGCGCTGGCCGATCTCCAGCCCTTCGACATTGCGGCCCTTGTCAACGATGATCCCGGCGAATTCGTGGCCGGTGACGAGCGGGACGGGGACGGTGCGCTGCGCCCAGTCGTCCCAGTTCCAGATATGGATGTCGGTGCCGCAGATGCCGGTCTTGTGGATCTTGATGAGGACATCGTCGGGGCCGATCTCGGGCACGGGCCGGGTTTCCATCCAGAGGCCGGGTTCGGGTTTGGACTTGGCAAGGACGGTCATCTCGTTGGGGTGGGTCATTTGAGCACTCCGGTGGCGCGTCCGGCCTGGGTGAAGGCGTCGAGGGCGAAGTCGAGGTCTTCGCGGGTGAGGGCGGCGTTCATCTGGGTGCGGATGCGGGCCTGTCCCTTGGAGACGACGGGGAAGAAGAAGGGTGCGACATGGACGCCGCGGGTGTTGAGGTCGGCGGCCATGGCTTGCGCGAGTTTCGCGTCACCCAGCATGACGGGGATGATCGGG
>JALOTD010000162.1 GCA_025458105.1 Tabrizicola sp.
GGTCAGGTTCAGGAAGGCGATCTTGGCGTTGGCGGCTTCCGCACCCAGGGTGGCGGCGGCCCAGGCGCCGATCAGGCGGCCGGCTTCCAGGTTGTCGGTCGCAAAGGTCGCGTCGGCGGCGTCAGCTGGGTCAAGGGGCGTGTCGAGCGCGATGACCAGAAGGCCAGCTTCGCGGGCCTTGGCCAGCGGGCCGACGATGGCCTTGGTGTCCGAGGCGGCGATCAGGATGCCCTTGGCGCCGTCAGCGATGCAGCTTTCGACCGCAGCCACCTGGCTGTCATGGTCGCCGTCGACCTTGCCGGCGTAGGACTTGAGGGTTACGCCCAGTTCGGCGGCCTTGGCTTCGGCGCCTTCCTTCATCTTCACGAAGAAGGGGTTGGTGTCGGTCTTGGTGATCAGGCAGGCCGAGACGCCGTCCTGTGCAGAGGCGAGGCCCGCCGACAGGGCAAGAGCGCCCGCGCCCAAAAGGGCTTTGGTGATCAGTTTCATGTGGTTCCTCCCAAGGATCGGGGCAGTGCTTGCCCCTGGACAAACGGTGCGCAGTCCGGGTTTGTCGGTATCCCGTTTCGCTGCGGCACCACCGAGGTAAGCCGATTCCAGACGCGGCGTCAAGATAATTAAATCACTCTGATTTATTATTGACAGTCTGCCACTTCCGCACGCACTCTGCACGAAATCTGACCCGCAAAAGCCGAGCGCGCCCTGTGAGACTTTATGCCGAGCCAGTTGCCGAGACTCGCCCTGGACCCGAGGCCGCAGGTCTGCGCGGCTCGAATCAGTCCGGAATGCGCGCTTGGAACGAACGGTTGGTCCTAAGCCTTGTCCGCCAGCATAGCGCGCTGGCAAAGTCCGACATCGCACGCATGACGGGCCTTTCGGCGCAGACCGTGAGCGTCATCATGCGGAGTCTGGAGCAGGATGGCCTTCTGCTGCGGGGAGAACCGATCCGGGGCAAGATCGGACAGCCTTCGGTGCCGATGTCGCTGGACGCGGACGGAGCCTTCTTTTTCGGCCTGAAGATCGGGCGGAGGTCGGCCGACCTGGCGTTGATTGATTTCCAGGGACGGGTGCGCGGCGCGCGACGGCGGATTTACCGCTATCCGACACCAGACGCCGTGGAAGCCTTCGTCGCCGAGGCTCTGCCCGCGCTGACCGCGACATTGCCAGCACCCAAGCGCGACCGGATCGGGGGCCTGGGCGTGGCGATGCCCTTCCAGCTGTGGTCCTGGGTACAGGACATCGGCGCACCGCAGACTGAGATGGACGCCTGGCGTGACCGAGACATCCAGGCAGAACTTGCGGCATTGTCCGGGCTGCCCGTGTTTTTACAGAACGACGCCACGGCGGCCTGCGGAGCCGAGCTGGTTTTCGGAACCAGCGAGAGGCCGAAAGATTTCCTGTATTTCTACATTGGATACTTCATCGGCGGCGGGCTGGTTCTGAATGGTCAGCTGTTCACCGGACAGTTCGGCAATGCTGCGGGCGTGGGGCCGATGCCGGTGCCGGGACCCGATGGCCGGATGCGGCGGCTGATGACGGTGGCCTCGTTGTCGGTGCTCGCGCATGCGCTTGACCAGGCAGCGGTCTCGGCGGATCAGCTGTGGGAAAACCCAGACCGCTGGGACGTGCCCGAAGCGATTCTGGACCAATGGATGACGGGGGCGGCGGAAGGTTTGGCCAGTGCAACACTCAGCGCGGCCACGCTTCTGGAAATGCAGGCGGTGGTTATCGACGGCTGGATGCCGCAAGGTGTGCGCGCGGAAGTGGTGCGGCGGACGGAAGCCGCATTCTACCGGCTTGACCTGTCGGGCGTCGAACCTCCGGCCATCCGCGAGGGGACTGTCGGCGCCGAGGCGCGGGCGCTGGGCGCGGCAGCGATCCCCTTGTCGCAGCGCTATCTGATCGACCAGAATGCCAGCGTTCGCGAGGGGTGAGGGCGCCTTTCCCTGACAGGAACCCAGCTTCAGACTTCGGACCGACCGGCGCTTTCACGATCCCTCTCGACCTGCCGCAGACCATAAAAATCGGGCAGCCAATCCTCGCGACGGATGGTCCAAAGCTCGTAGGTCGGGCGGAACTGCGAGGGCTGGTCGAGAGTGCCGAGGTTGACCTCGATCTCGTCGCCAGACCGTCCAAAGACGGACGAACCGCAGTCGGGGCAGAAGTGGCGACCCCGAAAGTCGCGAGTCTGCCCGGTGATCGTGACGGCGGTTTCGGGAAAGATCGCCGAGGCGTGAAACAGCGCGCCGTGGTGTTTGCGGCAGTCCAGGCAATGACAGAGACCGACCCGGTACGGCTGCCCCCGTGCAACAATTCTGATGGCGCCGCAAAGGCACCCGCCCGACACCTCGTCCATTCATTCGCCCCGTCGGTTTACGATGGCCTTCATCCGCCGCACACATCACCCGTGCGAAGACGACGTCGCGCGGTCTGCGGTCAGTCGCCAAGCTTCGCGTGGACTTCGTCCAGATCGACCGGACCTTTCGGCATCTTGTTCGCCGGGTTGTCAAAGTCGTAGCGGAAGAGCTGGAAGTCGCGTTTGTAGATTTCCCACATCAGGTGCATCGACAGATCGTCGAAATAGGCCTCGACCGGGTGGGCGCGTTTCGGACCGTGGCCTTCGCTTTCGTTGAAGCGTGGGATCTTGGCGAGGTCGACCGGATGCTTGGTCTGGATGTTGTCCAGCACGACCTGCATGCCGGGATTGAAATCCTCGGTGAAGAAGATGTGGTTGTAGCGCCCGCCGTTGACGATGAAGGTCGAGACATGGCCCGCCAT
>JALOTD010000089.1 GCA_025458105.1 Tabrizicola sp.
GCGCGGAAACTGCTACGACAACTCGATGGTCTTGCGTCGGGAAAACAGTCCACTGGACTGTTTTCTGATCCTCCTCACCTTCTTCAAGACCATAAAGTCGGAGCTGATCTGGCCGGTCGCATGGCAATCCCGCCAGCAGGCCGAAAACGCCGTCGCAAGCTACATCGACGGCCTCTCATACCCCGCCAGACTGCATTGATCGCTGGGCTTCCAGAGCACCATACCCTTCGAGAGAGGGGCCCGGGAAGTGAGCTAAACGCTCTCCACAAAAACAGGGCAAGGCCATATCTGCGATCGGTACAGGCTTGGGCTAGAAGAGTGCGGGCATACCCTTGATCCGCTCGACGTCAAGAATCGTTTACCCTTTCATGAAAGGGATCTTGCGTTCCTCGCCGCTGCCATCGACTTGCTCTTCGGGTTTGGTGATGGTGTTGGCATTAACCATCAATGATCCGCTTCCGCATTTGCGCACATGCGCGCAAAACCCTTTGACTTACTTGAAGGTCATCCAGTACGGGCACCGAACACCGTGGGCACTCCGCGCGACCTCTCCCGGTACGCTTCTGTCGGTCAAAGTCCCATCAGTCTTGGAAGAGCCAAGGTGATTTCGGGAATGTAAGTGACCAGCATCAGGAACATCAGCATCGTCAGAAGCCAGGGCCAAGTCGCCCGTGTCACTTCGGTCAAGCCCAGCCGCGACAGAGATGAAGCGACGTAGAGATTCAGACCCACCGGGGGCGTGCACAGCCCGATTTCCATGTTGACGACCAGCATGATCCCGAAATGCACCGGGTCTACGCCCAGCGCCATGGCCACCGGATAAAGGATCGGCGCCATGATCAGGACGATGGCCGAGGGCTCCATCACCATGCCGATCAACAGCAGCAGAACGTTGACGACCAGAAGGAAGCCAATCTTGCCCAGACCCAGCGAGACGATCCATTCCGACAGCGCCTGCGGGATCTGCTCAGAGGTTAGGATGAAGGCAAACATCACGGCATTGGTGATGATGTACAAAAGCATCGCCGACATCGCAGCCGAGGCCAAGAGCACCCTTGGCACATCGCGCAGCTTGATGTCCTTGTAGACCCAGACCGCGACGACAAAGGCATAGACGGCGCTGACGGCGGCGGCCTCCGTTGGGGTGAAGATCCCGCCATAGATCCCACCCATGATGATGACAATCAGCATCAGGCCCCAGACGCTTTCGCGGAAGGCCTTCCAGCGGTCGCGCAACGCGGCGCGCGGCAGGCGGGGGTAGTTGTACTTCCACGCGCGATACGTGGTCGTCCCGGCCAGCATCGTGGCCAGCATCAGGCCCGGCACCACGCCTGCGATGAACAGATCCCCGATCGATGCGGACATGACAGGCTCCCCATCCGGTCCCTGCACGACCATGCCGCTGGTGGCCACGGCATACATGACCATGACGATGGAGGGCGGGATCAGGATGCCAAGACCGCCGGCACTGGTGATGGTGCCCACGCCGAACTGCGGCGGATAACCTTGTTTCACCATCGCGGGCAACAGGATCGACCCCACGGCCATGACCGTGGCGGGACTTGACCCCGAGATGGCGGCGAACAGCGCGCAGGACATAACCGCCGCCAGCCCAAGACCGCCATACCAGTGGCCGACCATCGAGGACGCAAACCGGATCATCCGCTTGGCGACCCCGCCATGGGTTAGGAAGTTGCCCGCCAGGATGAAGAACGGGATCGCCATGATCTCGAACTTTTCGATCCCGGTGAAGAGCTTCAGCGCGATCGCGTCCATCGGGACGTCGGACAGGGTGAAGAGGAAGGTGAAGACCGTAAGCCCTAGCGCGATTGAGACCGGCATCCCGGTTACCAGCAAAAGCGCCAGGATCAGGAAGATGATGATCGCGGTCATGCGTGGCCTCCCTTGGCCAGATCCTTGGCCTCGTCATCCAGCCCGTCGACCGCACCATGGTCGTGGTGGGCGATTTCCCCGGTGCGCAGGAACTTCACCAGCGCTTGAATGAAGCGGAAACACATCAGCGCCGACCCCAGCGGCACAGCCAGATAGATGATCCACATCGGCATCTCCAGGTCGGGTGAGGTCTGCCCCCCGGCCCGCACATGCCAGACGAAATCGGTGCCGATCACCGCAATGATGGCCGTGAAGATCACGCCACCGGACATGGCGATGGTGGTGATTGTCTTGCGTGCCGTGCCCTCTAGCCGCTCGGCCAGGATATCCACGCCGACATGGATGCCAGTCCGCACGCCATAGGCTGCGCCGAACTTGGCCATCCAGACGAAAAGGTAGATACAGGCCTCTTGCGCCCAGGTCATCTTCAGCGCGTTCACCGCCTTGAAGACGGAACGCGCCTGCTCCATCAGCCCCGGCATGTCGTTGGTCCGGGCGTAAGCCACAAGATCGGCGGCAAAGCCGATGGCAAAGCGGTGGGTGACGGCCAGGAAGATCAGCACCGTCGCCGCTGCAATCAGCGTGGCGATCAGCACCTCTTCCAGCCGGTCGAGCAGGCGGAGCATGGCTCACCTCCACGGGGCAGGGGGAAATGGGGGTGGGGCGACCGAAAGGCCGCCCCGGTCGAGGCCTACATGCCCAGCGCGCCTTTCACGGCGGCGATGGTGTCCGCGCCGATGCGCTCGGCCATCTCGTCATGGACGGGGGCCAGCGCCTCGGCCCAGGCCGCGCGTTCCTCGGGAGTCAGTGTGTAGAACTCGGTCGTGCCCGCAGCCATCATGGCGGCCAGGGCCTGGTCGTTGTCGTCCTTGGCGATAGAGTTGGCGTAGTCCGTCGCCTCGGCCATGGCCTTTTCCAGCCCTTCGCGCACGGTCGGATCAAGCCCGTCCCAGAACTGCTTGTTCACGATCACCGCATAACCCAGGTAGCCGTGGTTCGACACGGTGGCATGGGTCTGCACCTCATGCATCTTCTGGGTGTACATGTTCGACGGCGGGTTTTCCGTGCCATCGACCACGCCGGTCTGCAGCGCCTGGTAGACCTCGCTGAACGCCATCACCTGCGGCACCGCGCCCAGCGTGTTCATGTAGGCCTCGATCACCTTCGATGACTGGATGCGCATCTTCAGGCCCAGAAAATCGTCCGGCGTCTTCAGAGGGCTGTTGGCGGACATGATCTTGAACCCGTTGTCCCAATAGGCCAGCCCGGTGATGCCCTTGTCCTGCAGCTTGTCCAGCAGCATCTGGCCAACCTCGCCCTGCGTCACCTTCCGCAAGGCCTCGTAATCGGCAAAGATGAAGGGCAGGTCGAACACCTCGAAGTCCTGCACGCCCAGGGGGCCGAACTTGGCCAGCGACGGGGCCAGCATCTGGACCGCGCCCAGCTGCAGCGCCTCCATCTCTTCCTTGTCCTTGTAAAGCTGGCTGTTGGGGTAGACCTCAACATCCACCGCGCCGTTGGTGTAGGCCTCGGCCAGTTCCTCGAACTTGGCGGCGGCCTTGCCCTTGGGCGTGTCGGGGGCGACGACGTGGCTGAACTTGATAATGATCTTTTCCTGCGCCAGGACAGGGGCGGCCAGCGACAGGGCAAGCGCAGTGGCACCCAGAACGGCGCCGAGAGTGCGACGGGTCAGCATGTGATTCTCCTCCTGATCTCCGCCCTCCCCGGCGGAATGCAGGGTAGGTGCCGGATTTGTGCCCGTCACGCTATTGTGGTCATCCGTAATGGACAGGCCGGCCACGGCGGTGTCAGATCAGGCGAGTGTCCAATGGGGAGGAGCGGGCACGATCGACGAACAGCCTAAATCCAGTGCCCTTTCGGCACCTCCGGAGATCCGGGTCACCGAGAGCCTGATGCGCTCGCGGGAGTGGGATATTCTGTCATTGGTGCCGTTGGTCGCCATCGTCGCTCTGGTTGGGCTGGTTGCCGCGCTTTTGTGGGTCGTGTCTCACGCTGATGCCGACCGGGCGCAGACAACGCTGGCCACCGATGCGTTGTGGGTGGAGCAGTCGCTTCGCTTCCAGATGGCCGTGGACGAAGACATGCTGGTCCGCCTGGCGCTTGACGCGGCGAGCGGAACTCCGACCCCGACGCTGGAGGCGCGTGCAAGGGTCCACATCACGACCAATCCCGAGGTCCTTGCTGTTCAATGGTTTGACAGCGCCGGTCGCCTTGTCGGCGCGGTTCCGGCAGGGATGGCGCCTGCCGGGCAGGATCTGGTTGATACCCTTGTCCGCACCTCCGCCACTACGGCACGACCGGTCTATGGCCGCGTAGTCGGCGGCAATGTCCCGATGGCTCTGCGCCTGTCCAGCGGCGATGGCGGTGTCATTGTGGCAACGATTTCGCTGCCCCTTATGCTGGAACGACACATCCCCTGGTGGATCGCCGAACAATATGCTGTCCGCATTTCCGATTCGTCGGTGGCCTTGGCAGAGCGTGCGCGCCGGACGTTGGCTCACGGGGCCCCGTCGCACAGCATCAGCTTTGATCCGCCGCTCGCGGGAACGGTCCTGACCATCACCGCCTATGACAGACCCCCGGCATTTGGCAACACGGCCCTTCTGGCAGCGATCCTGGCCCTTGCTGCCTTTTCGATCCTGTCCCTGGTCGTGGTGCAAAGGAATGCCGCACGGCGTCGTCGGGCCGAAGATCGACTATTGGCTGAAATGGCTTTTCGGCGCTCGATGGAAGAAAGCCTGACCGTAGGTCTGCGCGCCAAGGATCATTCGGGGCGGATCCTCTATGTGAACGCAGCCTTTGCGAACATGGTCGGACTGCCTGCGACCAGCCTGATCGGGCGCAGCCCGCCGATGCCCTACTGGTCCGCCGAAAGAATCGAGGAGACCCTGGCCCGTCAAGGCCAGCTTGCCAGCGGCATGGCTGTGCCGCAAAGCTTCGAGACCCGCTTCAGACGGACCGATGGAACCGAGATTGATGTTCTGGTCTACGAGGCCCCCTTGATCGATTCGGCCGGACGACATCAGGGCTGGATGGGCTCCATCATCGACATCACCGATACCAAGGCCGCAGCCCGACTTGCGCGGGCGCAAGACGAAAGTCTGGCACGCACCGGCCGACTGGTTACTCTGGGCGAAATGGCGTCGACTCTCGCGCACGAGTTGAACCAGCCGCTTGGCGCCATCGCCTCGTACGCGGCCGGCGGGCTGAACCTGATCGAGTCTGGACAAGGGCAATCGCCACAGATCAAGACTGCGTTCGAGAAACTTGCCATTCAGGCGCGGCGGGCCGGACTGATCATCCGGCGCATCCAGGACTTCGTGAAAAAGCGCGAACCCCAGTTGGAGCCGCTGCATCTTGGAGAGGTCGCCGCAGATGCCATCGGTCTGATGGCAGCCGAAGCGCGCGAGAGGCGTGTTCGGCTGGATTTGGCGCTGCCCGAACGGATGCCAAGCCAGGTGATGGCCGACAGGATCCTGATCGAACAGGTGATGGTCAACCTGATCCGCAACGGCCTGGAAGCTATGGCCGAGGGTCCCCGCAGCGGCGACAGTCTGACGTTGCGCCTGTCCGATGACGGCGAGACCGTTCGCCTCGATGTCGTGGACAACGGTCCCGGAATACCGGCCCAGTTGGCTGGCCGACTGTTCGACCCGTTCACCTCCACCAAAAGTGCAGGCATGGGCATGGGCTTGAACATCTGTCGCTCGATTGTCGAACTGTTGCACGGCAGTATGAGCCATGCGCCAAACCCCGCGGGCGGTACCGTGTTCTCGGTCTGGCTGCCGGCGACCCGCCCTCTCAGCCTGGCAGCCCAAGGTTCGGCGTTCGGCATGAGCGAAGGAGTAACGTCATGACAACCCTTCCACCGTTTGCCGTGCATATCGTGGACGACGAAGAAGCCCTGCGCGACAGTTTGTGCTTTCTCTTCGCCTCGCGTGGGATCGGTACACGGTTGTGGGGGGCGGCCGAAGATTTCCTGGCTTCCTGGCCTCAGCCCGACTGCGGCTGCATCATTCTTGATGTCCGGATGGAGGGCATGTCGGGGCCGCAGTTGCTGGATGCACTGGTGGAAGTCGAAGGAAGTTCGGCCGTGCTGCCACCAGTGATCTTCCTGACTGGCCACGCCGACGTGCCTCTTGCCGTTCGCAGCCTAAAGGGCGGAGCCTTCGACTTTCTAGAAAAGCCGTTCAACGACAATCAAATCGTCGAGCTTGCGCTGCGGGCCATGGAACTGCACCAAAACCGTGCCAGCGAAAGCAACACTCGTGCCGAACTTGCCGCACGTTTCGACACCCTGTCAGATCGTGAGACAGAAGTGATGCATCTGATCCTTGACGGCCAGATGAACAAGCAGATCGCGGACCGCCTGAGCATCGCCATCCGGACCGTCGAGGTGCACCGGGCGCGCGTTCTGCAAAAAACCGGCGCGCGCAATTCGGTAGAACTCGCCCAGCTTTGGGGACGCCTAAAGTAGCGGCTGAGGCCCGGTAGTATGCATTGCCCTATGCGCGCTTGGGCGTTTCCCGGACAATGTGCCCAGCAATTGCTAGAAGAAGGGGATGATTTCCCCCTGAGTGCAGCAAGTGCCACCGCCTTGGCTTGCGTCAGGGTTGATTCCGTCGGGCGCAAGGATTGGCACGATGAAGGTCAGACGCGCTGCCGAACCTGTGCAGGCGGACGAGGAGTTTTCGCCTGCGTACCAGCCCGTGGTCGACGGTCGTGTCGGCCGTCGAAGCAGTGTGGTGCCTCGCGCTCGCCAGAGCCCGCCGTTCATCCTAAGCGACCCTGCCGACAGAACCCGACCCTGCAGGTGAAGGCCTTCCCTGAGCGACGGACCCTTTGCCTTCGGTTATCTGGCAGGTCTCACAGTTCCAACAGCCGCCAAATCGCCCTGACGCCCTTCGCGTTCACTTCCCAGAGGTCGGTTCAGCAGACCGTCCTCAACGTCTGTGAAGCGCTTGGGCCACTCGGGGTCCCGAACGTCGATGCAGCGCATAGCGGCCGCCTCCGCCGCCAGAATCCCCTGATGACTGTCCTCGAAAACAAGACAATGCTCGGCCGATACGCCCAGACGGGCCGCTGCAGCAAGGTAAAGGTCGGGAGCTGGTTTTGGGTGCAGGGCGTTCTCGCAAGCAATTAGAGCATCGAACAAGGGCAAAAGCCTCGCTTCGCGCAATAGCGCGCTGGAAACTGCGGTTTCGCTGTTGGTTACAACGGCAGTGGGAAGCCTTCCCGACACCCGTCGTGCAAGGGCCGCAACGGGAGGGTTCTCACGTGCTGCCGCCGCCATGGCGATCGTTGCCGAAACACTGTCCTCAATCGCGCGGGACAGATCCAGCCCTATCCCAAAATCACGGGCAAAGGCTGCGAAAAGGTCGTATCGTCCGAGGCCGGTCAGGGCCATGTACCAGTCACGTGGCATGTCGGCGCCCTGAAGCGTCACGGCTCGCGAAATCGCGTTGAAATGCAGGTCGCTGGTCAGAAGAAGCGTCCCATCGCAATCGAATAGGATCGCTCGTGGCAGCTGGGCCGGTCTTGCAGGCTTAGGTTTGTGCACTTTTTTCACCCTGGTTTGATACTCCAGCCAAGCGGCCAAATGCCTTGACCAACGCGTCGGCTGTCAGCGGCTTTTCCAGAATCGCAATCCGACCGGGAAACCGCGACGAAAGCGGATCAATATGAGGCAGATGTCCGGAAACGACCACAACGCGTAGGTCGCGCTGATGGGTCAATGCTGCTTCGGCAAGCTGCCAGCCCTCGATTTGGCCGCAAAGCGCCAGGTCCGTAATCAGAAGATCGACGGCTTGCGATAGATGCTTGCGGGCGGTTTCGACATCGTTTGCGACAAGAAGCCGATGCGTCATCGGTGCAAGCACGACCGTGGCTGCGGCGCGGTCCGATGGGTCATCCTCGACCAAGAGAACAGTGCCGAGATTGGCAGTGACCGGCAAGACCGATCGAAGCGGCAGGCTGAGGCGAACCGATGTTCCCTTGCCGGGAGTGGACGAAATCGCCATGTCGCCGCCCGACTGGCGGATGAAACCGTAGACCATCGCAAGGCCCAGCCCCGTGCCGCTCCCATCCGCGCGGGCTGTAAAGAACGGCTCCATTGCGTGGGCCAAGACGTGGGGGGACATGCCCATGCCAGTGTCAGCCACCTCGATCACAGCAACACCGCCATCTTTGCGGACAGAGAGCGTGATCCGCCCCTTGCCCGCGATGGCCTGACCGCTGTTCAGGCACAGGTTCAAGATGGCGCTTTCCAGTTGTCCCGGGTCGACCAAGACTGGAAGTGGATGAGCGGGGACGTCGATCACAAGTTCGACCTCGTCGCGCAAAGCAAAACCGACAAGATCGGCAATTCCCTCGACGAGGGAAGGCAAGTCCACCGTTTCGGGTTCAAGATGCTGGCGACGCGCAAAGGCAAGAAGGCGCCCGGTCAGGGAGGTTCCCAGATCGACGGCCGAGTTGATGGAGTGCCGCAAGGCAGATTGCCTCTCCGGGGGGGCAGTCTCCAGAAGATGCAGGCAGGAGGAAATGGTCGACAGGATGTTGCCGAAATCATGCGCCACCTCGCCCGAGATCTTGCCCAGGGCCTCGATCCGCTGGATCTGGCGAAGCCGGTCTTCCATCTGGCGACGTTCGGTGGCGTCGGCCACCAGGACCACCGCCCCGCCGCCGGGCAGGGGGCTTTGCCGCAGTTCGATTGTCTGCCCGGCGGGTTGGGACAGGATGGTCAAGCCCGCAGGCCCGTTGGCTGCCGTCCAGTTCCCTGCGGCAATGATGTCTGCCAATCGCGACCGCTGCGACAGCCGGGCCGGATCGACCCGCAAAAGCGGGGCGAGTCGGCTGTTGTGGGCGACGATCTGGCCCTGTTCGGCCAGGATCGCGACGCCATCGTTCATTCCGGCCATCATGTTTTCATAAAGCGCCGTACGCTGGGCCATTTGCCGGTGCGACCGGTCCAGCCGCAGGGCATTGGCGCGGAAGGCGCGGAAGGCGTGGAAAAGCTTGCCGATCTCGTCGCCTTGTCCTTCGCCGCGCGGCAGGCGTGTCTGGCGGTCGCCCGAAGCAAGGCGCATCATCGCCTCGGAAATCGCACGCAGGTTTGCCGTGACATGGCCCGAGACATAAAGCGCTGCGGCCAGCGCAAGGGCGGCACTGGCGGCCACGACGGCCAGCAGCGTCGACTTCGCCACGGCGATGGCGGTCGTCGTGCTGTCACGCTCGGCGGCGATCAGGGCCTGCGCCTCGGCAGAGGCGGCTGCGGCATGGGCGGTGACTGTCGCCGCGCCTTGCCGAATGCGCACCAGCGCGGCCTCGGCCCCGATCTGGCGGGCAAGTTCCAGCCGCCGCAGCTCGAACAGACCCTCTGGCCCGGCGGCTATGGTGGTCAGGGCAGAAAGGTCCGCAGCAAGGTTCACGGGGCGAAGGGTGGCGGTCAGGCGGGTATACTCGCGCTGGAATTCGCCCATGCCGATCAGGTTCTCGGCCCGGCCCGCGCCAAGCAGGGCGGCGGCAACGCCTTGCAGGGCAAGCGCCTCCTGGCGTTCCGCGAGAGTTGCTTCCGGCCGGGCAGACAGGGCGGCAAAGCGGCGCTCGGCCGTTGCCAGCTCGGCATTCAGGCGCAGGGTGCGGTCGCGCAGGCCCGCGCGCAGAGAGGTGTCGCGCACGAGGTCCGCAATGGCAGTACGGGTATCGGCAAGTTGGTCTTGCAGCGGGTCGTCGGCCTGCAGGCCGCGTTGCATGCCATCGACCAGCGCGCTGGCGGCCTGGCCTTCCTGGGCGATGCGGAAGGGGCTGTCGAGCGTCAGAAGATAGGGGGCAAGCGTTGCCAGATCCGAGGCCTGCCGTGACAGGGTCAGCGCCCGGTCTACGCCCGACAGCGTTTCGCCGTGCAGGCGGTCCAGCCGGTCATTGCCGCGGCTGAGCGCGGTCCAGGCGATGGCGCCGACGGTCAGCACAGCAAAGGCCAGCAGACCCAGCGCCATGAGCAGGCGAAAGCGGACCGACACACGCCTCATGCCGGTTGGCCCAGGACGAAGACATAGCCCTGCCCACGGCGGGTCTGCAGGTGGACGGGTTTGGAGGGTACAACCTCGATCTTGCGGCGCAGGCGCAGGATCAGCACGTCGATCGTGCGATCCATGTAGTGCGACAGATCGTTGCCCAGTTCGGTCAGAAGCTCGGTGCGCGGAATGATCCGACCCGGGTGACGCAGGAAGTAGTCCAGAAGCCGGTACTCGGCATTGGTCAGGGGGATTTCGGACCCATCCCGATCCAGAAGTTCCCGCCGGGTCTCGTCCAGCCGCAACTGTCCGAAGGACCGGATTGTGCTTGTGCTGCGGTCGCGCGGTTGCATCGCCGGATGCCCGGCACGGCGCAGCACAGCGCGCAACCGCGCGATAAGCTCGCGCGGGTTGAAGGGTTTCATCATGTAGTCGTCGGCTCCGGTCTCAAGGCCGATGATCTTGTCCATCTCGTCGCCTCGGCCCGTCAGCATCACC
>JALOTD010000163.1 GCA_025458105.1 Tabrizicola sp.
AGACGAAAGCCATTGGCGGGATGAAACGCGCGCTGTAGAAGACCGCCTGTCGGATGCCCTGCATGCGGCGCTGACCCAACGATTTGTCGACCGGCGGACCTCGGTTCTTCTCCGCCGGTTGAAGCAGAAGGAGGCTCTCGTGGCCGAAGTGAACGACAAGGGCGAAGTGACGGTCGAAGGCGAATTCGCCGGACGTCTGGAAGGCTTCCGCTTCAAGCAGGACGCGTCAGCGACCCCGGATGCCGCCCGCACGCTGGCACAGGCCGCGATCCAGGCGCTGAAGCCGGAATTCCACCTCCGCGCCGACCGCTTCTACAACGCGCCGGACACCGAGCTCGACTTCACCGAACAGGGCGGCCTCATGTGGGGCACCAACGCGGTGGGCAAGCTGGTGAAGGGCACAGAACCCGCAAAGCCCGGGGTGGAAGCCTTCGTCGACGAGGAAGCCGGTCCCGAGGTCACCGAAAAGGTCCGCCGCCGCCTGCAGCATTTCATCGACCGCAAGGTCGCCGCGCAGTTCGAGCCTCTGCTCAACATGTCCCGTGACGAGACCCTGACCGGCCTCGCCCGCGGTTTTGCATTCCGTTTGTCCGAGGCGATGGGGGTCCTGCCCCGTGAAACCGTGGCCGCCGAGGTCAAGGAGCTGGACCAAGATGCGCGCGGCGCGCTGCGCAAGCACGGCGTCCGCTTCGGCCAATTCACCATCTTCCTCCCCGCCCTTCTGAAACCTGCACCCACCCGCCTGCGTCTGGTCCTCTGGTCGCTCTGGAACGGGCTGCAGGAATTCCCCGAATCCCCGCCTCCAGGTCTGGTGACCATTCCGAACGTGGCCGAGGTCCCGAAACAGCACTACACGCTCGCGGGCTACCACCCCGCAGGCACCCGGGCGATCCGCATCGACATGCTGGAGCGTCTGGCCGACATCCTGCGCCAGAAGGACAGCCGCGCCGGGTTCGAGGCCACGCCCGACATGCTGTCGATCACCGGTATGACGCTTTACCAGTTCGCAGATCTGATGGGTGGCCTCGGCTACAAGGGCGAAAAGGCCGAACGCCCGAAAGTGAAGACCGAGGCGCCGAAAGCCCCCGAAATCTCCGAGGAAGCCGCCGCCGCCATCGCTGCAGGCGTGCCGATCCCCGAGGAGGTTTCGATCCTGGCCCCCGTGGCCGAACCCGAGGCGGAAGCCGCCCCCGAGATGGAGGCCTTCTATACCTTCACCTGGGCGCCAAAGCCCCGGCAACGCCCCGAACGCGGCCCACGCCCCGAGCGGAAGGAAGGCGAAGGCCAGCGCGCGCCCCGTGGCGACCGTCCGCAGGGCGAGCGCCCCCAGGGTGACCGGCCCAAGCGCGAAGGCCAGGGCGACCGCCCCCGCCACGACGGCCCGAAACACGACCGCCCGAAAGGCGACCGACGCGAACACGCCAAGGGCGGCAAGCCCAACCGTGACGACCGGCAAAAGTCGTTCGAGGCCCGCCCGCCCCGCGCCGAAAAGCCAATCGACCCGGACAACCCCTTCGCAGCACTCCTCGCGCTCAAGGGCAAGGTCTGATTGGCCGGGCCTTCGGGCAAGCCTGATCCAGCCGCCGCCCAAAAGCTGCGGCTGGACAAATGGCTCTGGCAGGCCCGCTTCTTCAAATCGCGCACCCTCGCCGCCGTGGTCATCGCCGAAGGCCATGTCCGCGTGAACGGCACCCGAGTCTCACGCCCTGGCCGGGAGATCACGGAAGGCGACACCCTCACCTTCCCGCAAGGCCACCGCATCCGCGTCGTCCGCATCACCGCGCTTGGGCAGCGACGCGGCCCCGCGACTGAGGCGCAGGGCCTTTACGTCGATCTTGACCCACAACCGGACGCCAACCCGCCGCATCCTTCAGACAGTCTTGAATGATCCGCCAGCATGGCCTAACTGGCATGCAAACGAGCTGTACCGGGGCCGACCCATGACCTATGTCGTCATCGACAACTGCATCGCCTGCAAATACACCGACTGCGTCGAGGTCTGCCCGGTCGATTGCTTCTACGAAGGCGAGAACATGCTGGTCATCCACCCGGATGAGTGCATCGACTGTGGCGTCTGCGAACCCGAATGCCCCGCCGACGCGATCCGCCCCGACACCGAACCGGACATGGAGGAATGGGTCTCCTTCAACCGGAAATACGCGGTGCAGTGGCCCGTCATCGTGACGAAAAAGGACCCGATGCCCGGCTATGAAGAGCGCGACGGCGAATCCGGCAAGCGCGACAAGTACTTCTCGGAAGCGCCCGGCACCGGCGGATGACCGCTGACCGATTCGGGTGTTAACGCGACCACGAATCGGTGGCGGTAGGGAAAGCGCATAAAATACAAAGTGTTAACAGTTCAATGCCGCATTTCGCGGCAATTGGAATCAGCTGCGAATTGTGTTATGGTTTGTTTACAAACAAGCATGGAAGCCTGTCTGACGGCTTAGCGCACTCTGCCTGGGCCCTCTTATTTTGTGACAATCGAACTCCACACACCAGGGCGGGGTGCCCCGGTGGGCGGATTTTGTTGCGGAAACGGGCGGCCGAACTGGGGAACGTCGAATGACCAAGTTGAAGAAGCCTGAATTCCGTCCGAACGATTTCGTGGTCTATCCCGCGCATGGCGTGGGCAAGATCATCTCGATCGAAGAACAGCAGATCGCCGGGATTCAGCTGGAGCTTTTCGTCATCTCCTTCGAGAAGGACAAGATGACCCTGCGCGTCCCCACTCACAAGGCGATCGACATCGGCATGCGATCAACTCCGGCGACCTTCTGTCGATTGCCGAGGTCGTCCGCGACCTGCACCGCGCCGACGACCAGCGCGAGCAGTCCTATTCCGAGCGTCAGCTCTACGAAGCCGCCCTGGAACGCCTGACCCGCGAAGTCGCAGCTGTGTCGGGCGTGGATGAGGCTGGTGCTGCGAAGCAGGTCGACAGCGTGCTGGTCGGCCGCGCGGCCTGATCTTTCGGATTTATGGAATGTGAAACGGCGGTCCTTGGGGGCCGCCGTTTTCATTGCCGGTTATATGCGCTTGATCGCACCCGTAAAGTAGTTAGCAACGACCAAGCGCTTCATGGCGGTTGGGAGGATCAATCTCCAGCTTTATGCCTTGGCGTCCACACCATTCCTCCAATTCGTTCCGGAGAACGGGCCACAAGCCTGTTCCCCATGTAGGTGCAATTCTCCCCCAATCTTCCTCACATGGGAGATAGACGGTCGGCGTCTTGCCGTACATGTGTTCAATGGCAAAGCGACCGCCCGGCCCGGTAACCTCCACGTACTCCTTCCAGCGGGAAGTGAACCGAAAGGTTCGCTTTTTCCGTGTCCAAGGCCATGACTGCCAGGTCAGCCTCACCCAAAATACCGCTCCGCCGGCAGATACCCCGCCAGCCGCCCCGCCGCGCACCAGTCGCGCTCCAGCCCCAGGTCACCGACCAGGATCACCTGATCGCCCGGCAGCTTGCCCAGTGCCGCCCGCACCCGTTCCCGCATCTCGCCGAACCCAGCCAGCGCATAGGGTGCAGGCCAGGCCCCATCCAGCACCGGATTGGCCGCCTCCACCATCCCGGGGCTCAGCGGAGCCACCGCCAGCGCCAGCCGCCCGCACTGCACCTGCGCCAGCTTCAAAGCCCGCGCCTCTGGCATCGTCGGACTGACAAGCGAAACCCGCAAGGCATTGGACGAAAAGAGAAACGCCACCACATCATGCCCCGTCGCCGCCCTGACCCCGGCATAGGTCGTGTAATCCAGCCCTAGTGCCTTGGCCCGCTTGACCCGCAGCCGCACGACCTCAACCGGCAATACAGGCAGCAACCGCTCTCGCGCGGCCGACCAGCAGTGCCGCCGCCAGCTGACCCCGCCCTCCAGCGACGGCCCGCCGTTATGCCCGATCTCGCCCATCACACTCTCCAAACAAATCGACTAAAATTGTCTTTCATACTGGCACAAACATCCTGCGGGGGTTTGGGGGCGCAAAGCCCCCAAGGCCAGCCAGAATCGCGCGCTCAATCATACTCGCGGAGCCGTGCCACATAGCGGGCCATCGTATCCACTTCCAGATTGACGAAATCCCCTACGGCAACCTCGCCCCAGGTCGT
>JALOTD010000090.1 GCA_025458105.1 Tabrizicola sp.
GGCTGGCGATGCGATGACCCTGACCGGCCCGATGGGCGCCTTCTACCTGCGGCCCGTCACCCGGCCCCAGGTCTTCCTTGCCGGCGGCACGGGCCTTGCACCCTTCCTGTCGATGCTGGAGCAGCTTGCCACCACGGGCACCGACCAGCCAATCCGCCTCTACTACGCCGTCACCCGCGACGCCGACCTTGTGGAGCTGGATCGGCTGGAGAGCCTCGCCGGGCTGATCCCCTCGCTGGAAATCATCACCATCGTCGCCGATGCCGCGAGCGGCCATGCGAAGAAGGGTTTCGTCACCGACCACCTGACGGCCTCCGACCTCTGGGACGGCGCGGCGGATGTCTACCTCTGCGGCCCGCCGCCGATGGTCGAAGCCGTCCGGACCCACATGGCGGGCTTGGGCATCACGCCTGCGTCGTTCCTCTTCGAGAAGTTCAACCCTTCGGAAACCAAGGCGGCGGCGTGATGCGGTTCAAGGGCAAGGTCTTTGCCATCACCGGCGCCGCGCAGGGCTTCGGGCGGCGCGTGGCCGAACGGGCGGCGCTGGAAGGGGCAATGGTCGCGGTCATCGACCGCTCGCCCATCGGGGCCGAGGTGGCAAATGCGATCATGGCGGCGGGGGCGAAGGCGATCTACCTGCCCGCCGACCTGGAAACCCACGCCGGGGCCGTCGCCGCGATGGGCGGCGTCGTCAAGGAATTCGGCCGCATCGACGTGTCGGTCCATAACGTGGGCGGCACAATCTGGGCCAAGCCCTTCGAACACTACGAAGCCGACCAGATCGAAGCCGAAGTGCGCCGGTCGCTGTTCCCCACGCTTTACTCCTGCCTCGCGGTGCTGCCGCACATGCTTGCTGCCGGGAAGGGCGTGATCGTCAATGTCTCAAGCATCGCCACCCGCAGCCTGAACCGTGTGCCCTATGCGGCGGCCAAGGGTGGGGTGAACGCGATCACCGCAAGCCTTGCCTGGGAAGTGGCCGAACGCGGCATCCGTGTCGTCGCCGCGCGGTGCCCCGGAACCCCAATGAACAGACGGCGCAAGAGAAGGTCTGGTACCAAGAGATCGTCGACCAGACGGTCCAGTCCAGCCTGATGCGCCGCTATGGAACCTTGGATGAACAGGCGGGGGTGATCCTCTTCCTGGCATCCGACGATGCCTCTTACCTGACCGGGGTCACGATCCCGGTGGGTGGGGGTGACCTGGGCTGACGCCATTCAAATCACGGCGCCGGGGAGAGGGCGCCCTAACGGGAGAGAGACAATGAGAACGACCATTCGGGCGGCCCTTGCCGGGCTCGTCACCAGCACCTGCATGCTTTCGGCGGCTTACGCCGAGGATATCAAAGGGGGCCTTCTGCTGCCCTATTCCGGCGTCTATGCCGCATTGGGGCAGGACATCGACGACGCCTTCGCCCTGGGGCTGGAGACGTTCGGCGCGGACAGCGGGGCCACCTTCGAGATCGTCCGCGAGGATGACGAGGTGAAGCCCCCTGTGGGCCTAGCCAAGACCAAGAAGCTGATCCTGCAGGACGAGGTCGACGTGATGGTCGGCGTGGTCTCCTCGGGCGTGCTGGGCGCGATCCGCGACACCGTCGACGGTGCGGGCGTCCCGCTGATCGTGGCGAATGCCGGGAACGACGAGGCGACTGGCGAGGCCTGCAGCCCCTACATCACCCGCATCTCGTTCTCGAATTCCCAGATCAACCGCCCGATGGGGCAGTGGTTGGTCGACCAGGGCGTGAAGAAGGTGTTCACAATTGCCCCTGACTATGCCGCCGGTCGCCAGATGATCGACGCCTTCACCACCGCCTTCACCGCTGCGGGCGGCGAGGTCGTGGACCAGGAATGGCCAGCCTTCCAGAAGACGCAGGACTTCGGGCCGTATCTGGCGAACGCCAAGGCCAGCGGCGCGGATGCGGTCTATGTCTTCTTCGCGGGCGGCGAGGCGATTTCCTTCGTCAAGCAATACGACAGTTTCGGTCTGAAGGCCGAGATGCCGCTGTACGGTTCGGGCTTCCTGACCTCGCAGCTTTATGTCGAGGCGGAAGGCCCGGCGGCGGAAGGGGTCATCACCGCGCTGCACTACGTCCCGACGCTGGACAACCCGGAGAACGCGGCCTTCGTCGAGGCGTTCAAGGCCAAGACCGGGCGCATCCCCTCGGAATACGCGGTGCAGGGCTATGACAGCGCCCGCGCGCTGGTCGAGGCGGTGAAGGCCGGGGCCACCGACCGCGAAACGCTGGCGGCTGCCCTCCCCAAAGTGGCCGTCACCGGCCCGCGCGGCGAGCTGCGGATCGACCCGGCGACGAACAACATCGTCCAGCCGATCCACGTTTACGAGACCGTCGCCGGTCCCGAGGGGCTGACCCAGAAGGTGCTCGCCACCCTGCCGGCTGAGGCTGACCCGGTCAATGGTTGCGCGATGCCGGCGGCCACGAACTGACCTTCCCGGGGGCCGTAGGTCGGCCCCCGCCAAACCCCGAAGGGTGTAACCATGACCACAGACATCGGATTCTGGGTGCTGCAAACGCTCAACGCGCTGCAACTCTCCATGCTGCTGTTCCTGCTTTCTGTCGGCCTGACGGTGATCTTCGGGCTGATGCATTTCGTGAACCTCGCCCACGGCTCTCTCTATGCCTTCGGGGCCTATATCGCGGCCACGCTGGCCGGGACCCTGGGCTACTGGGGCGGATTCCTGCTGGCTCCCCTGGCCGTGGCGGCCCTGGGGGCGGTCCTTTACTTCACCCTGATCCGCTCGCAGCGTCGGGCCGGGCCGATGGCGCAGGTGCTGATCACCTTCGGGCTGATCTTCGTCGCCGTCGATGCCACCCGCCTGGTCTGGGGCGACCTCCCCATCGGCATCGCAGTGCCGGAGCTGTTCGAGGGGCAGCTTGCGCTGCTGGGCGTCGAATACCCGATCTACCGGCTCTTCATCATCGCGCTTGGTCTGGCCGTCCTGGGCGTCCTGACCCTGATCCTGACCCGTACCCAGATCGGAGCCATGATCCGCGCGGGCGTCGACAACGACCAGATGGCGGCCTGCCTCGGGATCAATGTCGAGCGCATGTTCTTCCTGGTCTTCGTCGTCGGCTGTGCTCTGGCCGGGCTTGCCGGGGCCGTCGCGGCACCCGTACTGTCGGTCACCCCCGACATGGGCCTGCAAATCCTGATCCCGACGCTGATCGTCATCGTTATCGGCGGCCTTGGTAGCCTGAAGGGCGCCGTCGCCGGATCGCTGATCTTCGGCTTTGTCCAGACCTTCGGCGCTGTCATTTTGCCGACGCTGAGTCCCGTTCTCATCTATGCGCTTCTCGCGGCGGTGCTTGTCACCCGTCCGCAGGGCCTTCTGCCCGCGAAAGGGTGATCCGATGTTCACGCACTCACCGCTTAGACTGACCACGCTGGCAATCCTTGCCGCCGGGTCGCTGGCCTATGCCTTTGTCGCCGGGTTCTACGGGATGGAGATCCTGGCCGAGATCGCGATCCTGGCGATCCTGGTCATCGCGCTTGACCTCGTCGCCGGGTTCGGCGGGATGGTCTCGCTCTGCCACGGCGCGCTTCTGGGGGTGGGGGCCTATGCCTTCACCGTCGCCGCCAATGATGCGGGCCTCACCGCGCTGCCCGCGATGCTGCTGGCCGTGGCGCTGACCTCGGCCCTCTCCTTCTTGATCGGCGCGGTTTGCGCGCGGTCGACCGGCATCTACTTCATCATGGCCACACTGGCCTTCGGGCAGATGGCCTACAGCTTCGTCTTCCAGTCGCCGCTGTTCGGAGGAGACGACGGCCTCTCCGGTGCGCCCCGCCCGGACCTGAGCGCCGTGGGCATCGACCTGACCGACAGCCGTGCCTTCGCGGTCTATGCGATCCTGCTGGTGGCCTTCGCCTACGCCGTCGCTGCCGCAACACTGCGCTCGGGGCTGGGACGCAGCCTTGTGGGCCTACACCACAACGAAAAGCGCCTGCGCGCTCTCGGCCTGACCGTCTGGCGCGCCAAGGCCACGGCCTTCGCCATCTCGGGCGCGCTGGCGGGCCTCGCGGGCTGCCTTGCCGCCCAGCACACGCAATTCATCTCGCCGGGGCTTCTGTCCTGGACCGTCTCGGGCGAGGCGCTGGTGGTGGTGATCCTCGGCGGTCTTGGCACTCTGGTCGGGCCGCTTCTGGGCGCGATCCTGTTCGTGGTGCTGAAGCACGAAATATCGGCCATCACCCCCTATTGGCACGCCATCGTCGGCGTGATCCTGATCGCCGTGGTGATGAGCCGCGCGAAGGGCGTCTTCGGGTTCATCGAAGCGCGTTGGGAGGCCCGCAAGGCGCAACCGCTGGTCAAGGAGGCCAAGGCCGATGCTTGAGACGCGCAACCTGACCAAGTCCTTCGGCCCGATCCAGGTCACCAAAGGCGTCAGCCTGAAGCTGGAAAAGGGCGAGCGCCGGGTCATCCTTGGCCCCAACGGCGCGGGCAAGACCACGCTTTTCAACCAGCTGGTCGGTGAGATCACCCCGAACAGCGGCACGATCCATCTGGACGGGGCGGACGTCACTGGCCTGCGCGTCGCCGACCGGGCGCGGCGGGGCCTCAGCCGCAGCTACCAGAAGAACACGCTTTTCGACGGGCTGACTATCCGCGAGAACCTCGGCCTCGCCGCCGCCGTGGCGCTGGGGAAGGGTCAGGGCCTCTGGTCCGACCCGCTGCAATCGCCCGAAGTGCGCGAGACGGTGCGCGAGGTCGCAGCGCAGGTCGACCTTGCCCCCTATCTCGACGCCCGGGTCGACGCCGTCAGCTACGGCATCCGCCGTCAGCTGGAGGTCGGGATCGCGCTCGCCACCCGCCCCAAGGTCATCCTTCATCGAACAGGACATGGATCTGGCCTTCGACGTGGCCGACACCATCACCGTCCTGAACTACGGCGAGGTGGTCTTCGACGGGTTGCCCGAGGCCGCCAAGGGCAGCCAGCTTCTGAAGGACATCTATTTGGGGGCGTGGGAAGATGCTCGACCTGACAGACCTTTCCTCGGGTTACGGCGAGACGCAGGTTCTGCATGGGCTGTCGCTCAAGGCCGAACCGGGCCGGGTGCTCGCGATCCTTGGCCGCAACGGCGCGGGGAAGTCCACGACGCTGAAGACGATCATGGGACTTCTGCCCGCGAAGGGTGGCAGTGTCACCTTCGACGGGCAGAAGATCAGCGGCCTGACCTCGTTCCAGATCGCCAGGATGGGCATCGCCTATGTTCCGGAAACCCGTGACATCTTCCGCTCGCTTTCGGTGCGCGAGAACCTCGACCTCGCCGCCCGCCGCTTTCCCTGCATGCCAGAACGGCAGCGACCAGCTGTCGGGCGGCGAGGCGCAAATGCTGGCCATCGCACGAGGCCTTCTGATGAACCCGCGTCTGCTGATCCTGGACGAGCCGACTGAGGGCCTGGCCCCGATCATCGTCAAGCTGATCCACGACAAGCTGGCCGACCTGAAGCGGGAGGGCCTGTCGATGGTGTTGGTGGAACAGAATTTCGGTTTCGCCACCTCCTTGGCCGACGACGTGGTCGTGGTGTCCAAGGGCAGCATCGTCTGGCAAGGTAGCGCCGAGGCGATCCGGGCGGACACCGAGGCACAGCACCGCTGGCTGGGGGTCTGAGGACTCAGAACGTCTTGCGCGCGACCTTCTGCGCGATGGCCACGAAGTTGCGGACATGCACGCCCTGCTCGTCCAGCCGGTGGTTCACCGACACCCCGGTCTTGGCCAGCGGGTTCTGGATGTCGTGGAACCGCACCCCCGTCCGCTGCACGGACCCCACGGACTGGGGCACAACCGCCACGCCTTCGCCGACTTACACCAGCGCAATCGCAGTCTGGAAGTCCATCGTGAAGACCCGCCGCTTCACCTCGATCCCTAGGGCCGCGCAGCTGTTCAGCACGAAGTCGGCGAAGGAGGGGCGGGGGAATTCGGGGTTAAAGGACGAAGGCCTCGCCCGCCAGATCCCGCAAGTCCACCGCACCTTTCGGCAGGTCCAAAGTGTCGGGGACGGCCAGAACCAGCGGCTCCTCCCCCAGCTTGCGCGTCGTGATCTCGGCATCGTCCAGCGCGGGGCGGGCGAAGGCGATGTCGATCTCGCGCCGGATCAGGCTGCGGTGCATTTGCGCGTGGTTCATCGGGATCAGCGACAGGTTCACATCCGGATAGGACGCCCGGAAGCTTTTCGGGATCGTCGGCAGAATGCCGTAGGTCGCCGACCCCACGAAGCCCACCCGCAACCGCCCCTCGGCCCCCTGACCGATCCGGCGAACCTCAAGCTTGATGTCGTTGAACTCGGCCAGCATGGCCGTCCCGCGGGCATATAGCCGTTCCCCCGCCTGGGTCAGGGTGATCGCATTGCGGCCCCGGTTGAAGAGCAGCGCGCCAAGGTCGTCCTCGATCTGCTTGATCTGGCGGCTGAGGGGCGGCTGCGCCATGCCCAGACGTTCTGCGGCGCGGCCAAAGTGCAATTCCTCGGCCAGGGCGGTGAAGTATTCCAGCTGCTTGATGTTCATCCGCGTCCCCCCGCGCAGAAACTAATCCGCCAGCGCCCATTCCCCAAAGGAAAAAGCCGCACCCTGTTTCCAAGGTGCGGCAAGGTCCAACAGGGAGGGTCGTCAGGTCATTCGGCAGCCAGGGCCGAGGCGGCAGCTTCGGGCTTCAGCGTGAAGTCGAAGCGCAGGTAAAGGTCGGTGCCATGCTCGGGCTTGCCCTTCTGGAAGTTGCCCACCAGGCTGTCCTTCACCGCGAAGACCGAGTCATTGTCGAGGTAGGCAGAGGAGCAGTCGTAGACCTGGCTCACCAGCGTGCGGTAGCCGTCCTTCGCCACGATGAAGTGCAGGTGGCCGGGGCGGTTCGGGTGGTGGCCCATGTAGCGCAGAAGCTCGCCCGCGGTCTCATCCGCCGGGATCGGATAGGGCACCGGGCGCAGGGCGCGCAGCGCGAAGTAGCCGTTCTCGTCGGTCTCGAACCGGCCGCGCAGGTTGTAGTCGGGCTGGTCGTGGTCGTGGTTCGAGGCGCCATGCGGCAGGACCGGCGGGTTCTCGCGGTAGAACGTGCCGAGGACGGTGGATTCCGATTCCGATCCGGTGACCGGGTTCGTCAGCATGTCGCACAGGACCTCGACGCCCAGGATGTCGCCCAGCAGGATGAACTCCTGCCGCTTGTCGCTGCAGATGGCGCCGGCGCGGCCCAGGAACATGCAGGCCTCGATGAATTCGGCATGGGTCAGGTTCACATCCTTGCAGAAGCCGTGCAGGTGGCGGATGGCCGCCGTCATGATCTCGCGCTGACGGTCCGTGATCTGGCCGTTCTGGCCAAGCGATCCGATGACCACATCGGTGACGTTGTTGATGGTAACCTTGCCCATGTGTCCCTTCTCCGGGCGTGGTGCTGATCTGGTGCGGGCTGCCTTGATGGCCACTCCCTCCCGCCGATGACCCGACTATCCACGCCGTCCGACCCTGCGCCAATGACCGCACGGGTATGGCCCGATACTCCCGCCCCGTTCCAGGCCCTGCTGCCCGGGAAAGGGTATCGCAGGATACCCTGCACGTCATTGCGGGAATGGGCCGGTAGGCGCTTTTTCGGGTCCAACGCCCCGTCGGGCCAAGGAGGACTCCCCATGCGCGCCACACTGGCCATGATGCAGTCGCGGCTGAACGCGACGCCCTATCTGCTGCGACTCGGTCGGCTGTTTTCCGAAACCGTGCTGTTGGAGGTCGACGGGGCGGAATACTACCTGACCTTTCGCGACGGCCGCCTGGACCAGATCGCCGAGGGCCCCAGCCGCAAGACGCCCTGGCGCTTTGCGCTGCGCACCGATGGGGACGCGTTGGCGCAGTTCTGGCAGCCTGTTCCGAAGCCCGGTTTCCACGACATCTTCGGGCTGGTGAAGATCGGGCGGGGGCGGATCGACGGCGATATCCTCTGCCTCGTCAAGAACCTGCGCTTCTTCAAGGATTTCATGGCGCTGGCCCGCACCCGGACGGAGGAACTGGCATGAGCTTCGAGCCCATCACCGGCCGCTACCTGACCGTCACCGTCCAGGGCCGCCGCCAGCGGATCTATGTGGAAATGGCGGGCGAAGGGACGCCCGTCCTCTGCCTCCACACCGCCGGGGCCGACACCCGCCAGTGGCGTCACATCCTGAACGATACGGGCCTGACCAAGGACCACCGCTTCTACGCCTTCGACATGCCCTGGCACGGGAAAAGCCTCCCGCCCGAGGGCTTCCAGACCGAGGAATACCTGTTGACGACCGAGGCCTACATCGAGACGGTCCTCGCGATGTCGCGCGCCCTTGGCCTAGACCGCCCCATCCTGGCGGGGTGTTCGATGGGGGGGCGCATCGCGCTCCAACTCGCCGCCCTGCACGGCGACGCCTTCTCGGGCTTCATCGCCATCGAGGCCTCCGACTTCCAGCCCGCCTGGTACGACATCGACTGGTTCCACCGCCCCGATGCCCACGGCGGCGAGATGGGGGCGGCGCTCGTCTCCGCCAACATCAGTCCCCACGCGCCCGACAGCGAACGCTGGAACACCTTGTGGATGTTCATGCAATCCGGGCCCGGCGTGTTCCGGGGAGACCTCAGCTTCTACACCCGCGACGACAGCCTGATCGGACGCCTTCCGCGGATCGACACCACCCGCACGCCCGTCCACCTCCTCGTCGGGGCCTATGACCTGACCTGCACGCCCGAGGACGCTCGCCGCACCGCCGCCGCCATCCCCGGTGCCACCTGCACGGTGATGGAGGAGCTGGGCCACTTCCCCATGTCCGAACACCCGGCCGCCTTCCGGCCCTTCTTCGCCGACGCGCTGGACCGCATGAAGGTGCCCGCCGATGTGTGACCGCTGCGAGACCTGCAAAGGGGCCGACTGCCCCCGCCTTCCCACCTTCCCCCTGCCGGAAAAGACCAAATGACCGCCGCAAACCCCTGCATCATCTGCGTGGCCATCACCGGCTCCCTTCCCACCAAGGACAATAACCCCGCCGTTCCGATCACCATCGCCGAACAGGTGGAATCGACGCATGAGGCCTTCGAGGCCGGCGCCGCCATCGTCCACGCCCATGTCCGCGATGACGAGGGGAAGCCGACCTCTGACCCCGACCGCTTCGCCCGGCTGATGGAGGGCATCAAGCAGCACTGCCCTGGCATGATAGTGCAGCTTTCCACCGGGGGCCGCTCAGGTGCTGGCCAGACCCGGGGCGGGATGCTGCCCCTGCGTCCCGATATGGCGTCGCACTCCGTGGGCTCGAACAACTTCCCCACTCGCGTCTACGAAAACCCGCCCGACCTCGTGGACTGGCTCGCCTCCGAAATGAAGACCTACGGCGTCATGCCGGAAATCGAAGCCTTCGACCTGTCCCACATCCTGAAGGCGCACCAGATGTGGCAGGCGGGCCAGATCGCCGCGCGGCCCTATGTGCAGTTCGTCATGGGCGTGAAGAACGCCATGCCCGCCGACCGCGAGGTGTTCGACTACTACATCCGCACCGTGAAGCGCCTGTTTGGCGACAACGCCCCCTGGTGCGCGGCGGGCATCGGTCACAACCAGATCGTGCTGAACGACTGGGCAGTCTCATCCGGTGGCCACGCCCGCACGGGGCTGGAAGACAATGTGCGCCTTGACCGTGACCGGCTCGCCCCCTCCAACGCCGCGCTGGTGCGCCGCGTGGTGGATCTGTGCGACCGCAATCAACGCCCCGTGGCCGACTGGCGGACGGCGCGGGCAATCCTTGGTCTTGCACCCGTTGCGGCGGAGGCGGCAGCCTGACCACTTTCGAGATCCCATAGTGGCGACGCCGCCGCCGTCGGCGGGGCCGACCACGATCGACGGCCCGCCCGACCGGGGCAGGTCCGCCAGCGTGGGCCACCGGGCTCTCCATCGAAACGGCAGGATCGGCCGTAGGATTGCCCCCCCGGGTAGATCGGGCATTCCCAATGCATGCCCCGCTGCGCGCACCGGCAGGGCAAGGCGGCCGCAAACCCAAGCCCCCCGCCCCGTGCAGAAGCAGAAATCCAGAGCGGCTCAGCCCTGCCGCCCACCTGAGGCGAGGACCCTCGCCGCTTCACGCAGGGCGGCGCTGTTCTTGCGTCCCTGCCGCGACCCGGCAAGCTTGGCGGCGATGTGGTCCCTGACCGTGATCGGCTCGTAGCTCAGGCCATCGCCCCGGTCGCAAAGGCTGGCCAGCGGCCCGACGACAGCATCGGCGTTGCCGTCATGGAAGAAGGCCGCAGACCGGCGGCGGCGGATGGTGCCACCGACCAGCGGCGGCTTTACCCGATGCAGCGTCGACATCCATCGATCATTCGTGAGGCGCGCGGTGAGGTCTCCCAGATTGACCAGCAGCGCTCCCTCGGCGGGCATCACGTCATGCCAGACCCCGTCCTTGTCCAGCACCTGCAGGCCCGCCACCTGATCGGCCCACAGGACGGTGACGATCCCGAAATCGGTGTGTTCCCCCATGCCGATCAGGTCGCCGTCAAGCCTGACGTCGGTGCCCGGCGGCAGGGCATAGTTGTTCATCCGCAGGACATCGATGGAATGGTCGGTCATCGCCTCGAAGACGCTGCGCTCGGTACCCAAGGCATCGGCGAAGACCGTCGTCAACGTGCGGGCAACCCGCTGCGCCTCATGGAAATAGCGGGTGACACGGTCCTGGAACCCGGGCACCTCGGGCCAGAGGTTGAGGCCATAGTCGCGCTCATCAAGGTCGAGGTGCGGGAAGGACCGGGCCTCGACCCCGACGTTGTAGGCCTCGAAGAAATCGTTCATCCGGTTGGCCGCCTCGACCCCGAGGCTGAGCGAGAGGGATTCACTTTTCGGCGGGCTGTAGCCGCGATTGGCTCCCTGCACTCGGTAGTGCTTCTTCTCTTCAAGTGGCAGTCCAAAGAAGTCGTCCAGCGCGGCAGCGAGACCCGCCTGCACCTCCGGGGCGATGCCGTGACCAAGGATCTGCATGAAGCCCACGTCGACACAGGCTCGGTCGACCGCAGCTGCCACCGCAGCCCTGTCCGACGGCCCCGACCCGTCCACGTAGGGGCTGATGTCGATGGTGGGGACCACGAAGGTCATGCGCGCATCCTGACGTTGTCCTGCAAGGGGCTTCGGCCGAAGTGGCCATCGCGGCCCCCCGGAAAGAGGCTAGCGGACAGGCTCTGCCGGTCAAGGAACGGCTTGGTGTCCGGTGACCAGGCCCGGGGAAATGCCACTTTCTTGGGCGGTCTGCGCGATCTCGTGGCTGGTGCAGGGGCGGGAAGGAACGCCATGCCTTTTCCCGTTGCGCCGCACAGCTTTCGCGCAATTCTGGCTACGGCCCTACGAAGATGGAACGCGCATGACCCTGCCCCCGATGTTGACCCTTGCAAGCCTTAAGGCAGCCTACGCCGCTGGCCTCACTCCTCTTGATCTCGTGGAGGAGCTGATTCGCCGTCGCGCCGCCCTGGCGGACCCGGCGGTATTCATCAGCCTCACCGCTGACGAGGCATTGCGAGAGGCAGCCCGCGCCGTGATGGCCGGCCCGCGCGATCTGGCGCTTTGGGGCATTCCGTTCGCAGTCAAGGACAACATCGATGTGGCGGGCCTTCCCACCACGGCGGCCTGCCCGGCCTTTGCCTACCAGCCCAAGGCAGATGCGACCGTGGTGGCCCGGCTGCGGGCGGCGGGGGCCATCGTCATCGGCAAGACAAACCTCGACCAGTTCGCCACCGGCCTGAATGGCACGCGCAGCCGGGTCTCTGCGCCTTTTCGCTGGGTACCGATACTGCAGGGTCGGGACGGGTTCCGGCGATGTTCAACAACCTTGTGGGCATCAAGCCGACCCCGGGTCTGGTGCCCAACACGGGCGTCGTTCCCGCCTGCCGGTCGGTTGATGTGGTCACCGTCTTTGCCGGGTCGGTGGCCGATGGCGTTGCCGTGCGCCGGGTGATGGAGGGGGTGGACCCCGCCGACCCCTTCTCGCGCCCCGCCACCCCCACGGCCCTGCCGCCCAGCCTGCGGATCGGCGTGCTGGCGGGGGCCGAGCGGGAGTTCTTCGGCAATTCCGAGGTCGAGGCCTTGTACGACGAGGCCATCGCCCGTGCGCAGGCTTTGGGGGCGACGATTGTGCCCTTCGACTACGCCCCCTTCCGCGAGGCGGCGGCTCTCCTCTACGACGGCCCCTGGGTGGCTGAGCGGCTGGCGGCTGTCGAGGGGTTCTTTGCCACCAACGAGACGGATTTCGATCCGACAGTGCGGAAGATCATCGGGGGCGCAAAGGGGTGCACGGCGGTCGAGGCGTTCAATGGCCTCTACCGGCTGAACGCGCTGAAGCAGCAGGTGGCCCCGGTCTGGCAGGCGGTCGACGTGCTGATGCTACCGACCTCACCGACCATTCACACGGTCGCCGACATGCTGGCCGACCCGATTGCGAAGAACAGCCAGTTCGGGCGCTACACCAACTTTGCGAACCTCATGGGCCTGGCGGCGATTGCCGTGCCGGGCGGGTTCGGGCACTCGGGCCTGCCAGCAGGCGTCACGCTGATCGGACCCGGCTTCAGCGACGACGCGCTGGCCCCGTTTGCGGCGGCGATGCACGCGGCGGCGGATTGCGGGATGGGGAAGGACCGGAGCGCCACCATTCCAGCGGCACCCCTGCCTGCAGTGCCCGAAGGCTGGCTCCCCATCGCCGTCGTCGGCGCGCATCTGACCGGCATGCCGCTCAACCACGAACTCACCGCCCCGGGTGGCGTGAAACTGGCCGAGACGACCACGGCGCCGGGCTATCGGCTTTACGCCCTGCCGGGGACCGTGCCGCCCAAGCCGGGGCTGATCCACGACCCGGCCTTCACCGGCCCCGGCATCGCGGTCGAGGTCTGGGCCTTGCCCGCCGCAGCCTTCGGTGCCTTCGTCGCCCGCATCCCGTCGCCCTTGGGCATCGGAAAGCTGACCCTGGCCGATGGCGCCCAAGTCAGCGGCTTTCTCTGCGAAGCCCACGCGCTGACGGGGTCACAAGGTCGCTGTCCATCATGCTGACATGGGCGGCAGCGATCTGCCAGCCCGCCCCCGTCCGTACCCAGGTCTGCGTCTGCCGTCCGGTCTGCCCCGGCGTGTCGGGCCGGTGGAACAGGGTCGAGGCGACGGCCACGTCGCGCCCGAAGCTGGTGATGACCGTGTGCGAGAGACTGCGGTCGAAGGGGGCCTGGGTGGCGCGGAACTGGCGCACTTCCTCGATCCCGTGCTGCACCTCGGCCACGCCGTAGCGGACAGTGCGGGGCGACGGGAGGAACATCGCGTCCAACTCGTCCACGTCATGCCGCAACAGCGCCGCCTCATAGCGGTGGAAGGCCTCGGTCACTTCGGCAAGCGTCGCGGGATCGTCGATGGTCATGGCTCGGCCCCCGCCGTCATCCGGTCGCGCAGGGCGGACAGGAAGGGAATGGCGGCGAACTGGTCGGGCCGGACGCGCGGCCAGTCGACGCCACCGGGGCGGGGGAGCGTGCAGTGGGTGTGGATCAGGCCCTGTTCGGTGGCGATCAGGTCCAGGGGGGTGTCATGGGATTCGATCACAACCGCCTCATCGGGGACAAGCTGCAGCGAATGCACGGTGGTCGCCATCGGCGTCTTGTCCGTCACCAGACCCAGTGCGCGGAAGATGCCCGTCTCCAGATCGGCAAACCCCGCCCCCTTGCCCGTGCGGCCCCCGGCGCGGCTGACGGCAACTGAGCCCACGACGCAGAAATCCAAGGGTTCGATCTCTTCGAACTCCACCCGCTGGCCGTGCTGCAGGAAGCCTTGCGCCGTGGCGGCGAGTTCGAAGCTGATGCCGTCCGCCGCCAGCACGGCTGGATCAAGCCGCAAATAGGGAAACGCGGCGGTGAGGTAGGGCACCGGAGTGTAGACGACCTTGCCGTCATACAGCGCGCGGATGCGGATCGGGGTCTGGGCGTGGTCAGGGTTGGTCTTGACCACCTTTGCCGCAGCCCAGGCCGGGTGCTGCGCCAGATGCCAGGCCGCAAGGTCGGCGCCCACGAAGGTGGGGATCATGTCATGGACCGGGCCGATCCCGACCCCGGCGGCAACCAGCCGGTCCCACACTTCCGCGCGGATCACGTCCTTGGCCGGGCTGCGGCCTGCCCAGCGTCCCGGTTCAGCCATGAGAGGCCTCCATCACCTTGGCCAAAGCGGCAAGCGGCGTTGCCCAGCCGACAATCCCGCCTTGGGCCACGATCATCTCGATGGTGGCCGCCTTGAAGGCTGGGAAGTAGCTTTCGGTCGCGTCCTCGATCAGCAGGCAGTCATAGCCCCGGTCATTCGCCTCGCGCATCGAGGTCTGGACGCAGACCTCGGTCGTGCCCTTGCCGGGCTTGTCGATGGCGATCTCTCCCGGCAGCGGAGCCAGTTCCGGCAGGATCGCATTGCCCGGCTCGCCCGCGATCAGGATGCGGCCCATCGCCCCTTCGTCGCCGATCCTCAGGCCCGGAGCGCCGCGCAGCCGCTTTGCGGGCGGGCAGTCGGACAGGTCGGGTTTATGTGCCTCGCGCGTGTGGATGACGGGCAGGGCGTGCTTGCGAAACAGCGCGATCAGCGCCGCAACGGTGGGCACGATGGCCTTCAGGCGCGAGACATCGTTGCCCAGCGTATCGCCGAACCCGCCCGGTTCGATGAAGTCACGCTGCATGTCGATCACGACCAGCGCCACCTGGGCAGGGTCGAGCGCAAAATCATAGGGGCGCGCGGCGACCTGCATCAGTGCCCCGCCATGTAGGTGCCGATGGTGGCGCGGTCGGTCTCGGCGATGGGGGCGACATAGGTGATCGTGCCGCCCGACATCACCGCCACCCGGTCGGCCAGTTCCAGCACCTCGTCCAGATCCTCGGAGACCAGCAGCACCGCCGCGCCCTTGTTCCGCTGCTCCATGATCTGCGTCCGGATTTCCGCGACCGACGCGAAGTCGAGGCCAAAGCACGGGTTCGCGACGATCAGCACGTCGACATCCCCCGACAACTCCCGCGCCAGGATCGCGCGCTGGATGTTGCCGCCGGACAGGGCCTCGATCGGGCTGTCGGGCGAGGTGGTCTTGACCCGGTAGCGGGTGATCAGATCCTCGGCCTTCTTCCGCATCGGGCCGGGGGAGAGCCACCAGCCCAGGCTTGTGATCGGCGGCTTGTCATAGGACCGGAAGGCGATGTTCTCGGCCACGCTCATTCGGGGGACGGCGGCGTTCTTCAGGGGTTCCTCGGGCAGGCCGAAGACCTTGAAGCGGTCGAAATCGGCGCGTTTGGGCTCGAACGGCTTGCCGTGAATGAAGATGCGCCCGTCGGTCAGGGGGCGCTGGCCGGACAGGGCCTCGACCAGTGCGGACTGGCCGTTGCCGGAGACGCCCGCGATGCCCACGATTTCCCCCGCCTTGACCTTGAGGTTCAGCGCATGGATCGCGGGGCGGCCTTCGGCATCGTCGGCATAAAGGCTCGCAAGCTCCAGCACGGTCTGGCTGTCATTGCGCGGCGCGCGGGCGGCGCGTTCGCGGATTTGGGTGTCGCCGATCATCATGGCGCTCATCTCGGCCACGGTTGCGCCCTGCGCATCGCCGCTGCCGGTCAATTGCCCGCGCCGCAGAACGGTGAAGCTGTCGCAGAAGGCCTTCACCTCGCGGAACTTGTGGCTGATCATCAGGACGGTCACATCCCCCGCCCGCGCCATGTCGCCGAGAAGCCCTAGCACCTCATCCGCCTCACCCGGGGTCAGGACCGAGGTGGGTTCGTCCAGGATCAGGAAACGCTGTTCCAGGTAGAGGAGCTTCAGGATCTCCAGCTTCTGCTTTTCCCCCGCCGACAGGGCCGAGACCCGCTTGTCCAGGGGCACCCGGAACGGCATCCGGTCCATGAAGGCGGACAGCTTCTCCCGCTCCCGCTTCCAGTCGATGACCGCCGGGGCGTCCGCGCGGGAGATGACGAGGTTCTCGGCCGCCGTCAGGCAGGGGACGAGCGTGAACTGCTGGTAGACCATGCCGATCCCGAGGCTGCGCGCATCGCGGGGGCTGGCCACGCTGACGTCCGCCCCGTTCAGCCGGACGCGGCCCCTGTCGGCGTGGTAGAAGCCCATGATGCACTTCACCAGCGTCGACTTCCCCGCGCCGTTCTCCCCCAAGAGCGCATGGAACGACCCGGCCTTCACATTGATCGACACATCGTCCAGCGCCACCAGCGGCCCGAAGATCTTGGTCATGCCTTGCGTTTCTAGGCTTGGCGCGCGGGGCATGGGCAAGGTCGCGGCCAGCGTCATGGCAGTGCGGCCAAGAAGGTGGTGGAGGTGGCGACGGCCCCAAAGACCCCGCCCTGCATCTTGATCATGTCGATGGCGGCGAGGTGGTTTTCAACCTTGGTCGCCGCGCAGCAATCCTCCAGGAGCAGGCACTCATACCCCCGGTCATTGGCGTCGCGCATCGTGGTGTGCACGCAGACATCGGTGGTCACACCGGTGAAGACGATGTTGCGGATCCCTTTCATCCGCAGGACCAACTCGAAATCCGTGGCAAGGAACGTGCCCTTCCCGGGCTTGTCGATGATCGCCTCACCTGGCTCGGGCTGAAGCTCGGGGATGATCTCCCAACCCGGCTCACCGCGCACGAGGATGCGGCCGCAAGGGCCCTGGTCGCCGATGCCAGCGCCGATCCGCTGCGACCGCCAGCGCTTGTTCGCGGGAAGGTCGCTGAGGTCGGGCTTGTGGCCTTCGCGCGTGTGGATGATCGGATAGCCCTTCGCCCGCATCGCCGCCAGGACCGACTGGATCGGCCCGATGGGTGCCCGCGTCAGGGAAATGTCATAGCCCATGCTGTCGACATAGCCGCCCGGCGCGCAGAAGTCGGTCTGCATGTCGATCACCACCAGCGCGGTGTTGTGCGGCCCGAAATCCCCATCGAAGGGCCAGGGGTAAGGGTCCGAGGCGACGGTCCGGCCCCCCGGCACCATGGCAGCGGCGATGCGTTCGTCGAGATGGGTCATCTTTCTCTCACTTCACGATGGACAGCTCGCCCGGCGCATCGCTGGCGGCTGATTTCGACCGGGCCGAGGCGATCATGATGAACAGCGTCAGGATGTAGGGGGCGGCGTTGAAGAAGTAGTAGCCCTGGCTGATGCCGACGGATTGCAGCGATGGCCCCAGCGCACCGGCGGCCCCGAAAAGCAGTGCCGCCCAGACGCAGCGCAACGGGTCCCAGCGGGCGAAGATCACCAGCGCCACGGCCATCAGCCCCTGGCCCGAGGACAGCCCCTCGTTCCAGCTTCCGGGGTAGTACAGCGACAGGAACGCCCCGCCGGTCCCGGCCAGAAACCCGCCCGCCGCCGTGGCCAGAAGCCGCACGAGGTCGACGGAGACGCCCATCGCCCGGGCCGAGGCCGCGCTGTCGCCGGTCATCCGCAGGATCAGGCCCCAGCGGGTGTTGGCAAAGGCCCACCACAGGAAGACGGCCAGCGCAATGCCGACGAAGAACAGGGGGTTCACCTGGAACGCCTGTGCTATGGCCGGGTTGCCGGTCCAGTCGGCAAGGCCAATCGCCTCAAGCCGCGGGGCCGAGGGCTGGATGAACTCCTTGCCGAAGAAGAAGGCAAGGCCGGTGCCGAAGGACATGAAGGCGATGCCGACCGCGATGTCGTTCACGCGTGGCAGGGCGCAGATCCAGCCGTGCATCGCGCCCAGGACCAGCCCCGCGCCCCCGGCGGCCAGCACGCCCAGCCAAGGGCTGCCAGTGAGGAAGGACACGGCATAGGCCACCATCGCGCCCAGGACGAGGTTGCCCTCATGCCCAAGGTTGATGCGGCCCGACTTCTCGGTCAGGCACTCGCCCACATCGCGAACAGAACGATCAGAAACTCGGCCCCGGTCATGTGCGGTCCCCCGTGCGGCGCGGTTGCAGGAAGGGGATGCGACCGTAAAGCGTCTCGGAGGTCAGGAGGACGACGAAGATGATCCCCTGCAGGACCAGGATCGTCGCGTCCGGCATCTCCATCCGCCGCTGAATGAGGCCACCCGAAGCCCCGAGCGCCCCGAACAGGACCGCCACGGGCACCACTGCCAAGGCGTTCTGGCGCGCAAGGAAGGCGACGAGGATGCCGGTGAACCCATAGCCCGCGACCAGCGAGGCGTTGGCCTGCCCATGCACCGCCGCGACCTCGAAGAACCCGGCCAATCCCGCACATGCCCCTGCAATCGCACAGCAGCCGACGACCAGGAATCCGACCGGCAGCCCCTGCGCCTGCGCTGCGCGCACGTTGCCCCCGGTCATCCGCGCCGCAAAGCCGAAGGTCGTCCGCGTCATCAGGATGTGCAGCACCACCGCCAGCACCAGCCCCGCCGCCAGCCCCCAATGCACGGTCGTGCCGGGGATCGGGCCAACGCGATACAGCTCACCAATCGGCATGGTCGAGGGCTTGTTGGCCGACGCCGGATCACGCAGCGGGCCTTCGACGAAGAAGTTCATCGTGGCAATGGCGATGTAGGACAGCAGAAGCGAGGCAATCGTCTCGTTCACCCCGCGATAATGCCGCAGCCAGCCGACCAGCCCGATCCAGGCCGCGCCCGTCAGCATTGCGGCCAGTGCCATCACGGGCAGGCCAAAGCAGGGTGCTACGCCCCCGGTGACGAGCGGAATGGCCACCGCCGCCGCCATGAACCCGCCCAGGACCAGCGCCCCTTCCGCTCCGATCACGGTCAGACCGATCCGGGCGGGGATCGCGAAGGCAAGCGCTGTCAGGATCAGCGGGGCCGACCGCAACAGCGTGTTCTGAATGGAAAAGGCCGACCCGAACCCACCGGTCCAGATCAGCCCGAAGAATTGCAGTGGCGACTTGCCCAGCACAAGCAGGAACACCGAAAAGACCAGCGCCGAGGCGATGAGCGCCCCTAGCGGGATCACCAGCGCCTCGATCCGCCGCAGGGCGGGGGCGGAAAGGCCGGCCGTCACGGGCGAAACTGTCGGGGCGCTGGTCATGGCTTTCGAGTCCGGCTCAGGTGATCGAGCCTTCGACGCCTTCGAGCAGGTAGTTCATCCCGTCGAGGACGGGGTCGTAGTTGTCCATCGAGCCTTCGATGACCACGTTACCGGCGTTGTCCTTCAGGGGACCGACATAGATCGGCTTGCCCTCCTTCAGGCCGGCAATGGCGGCGTCCGCTGCGGCCACGGCCTCGGGCGTCGCGCCCGCACCGTAGGGCGAGTTGCGGATCATGTCGTTGTGATAGCCGCCGACCACGAAGTTCGGCACTTCGGTGCCCGCCGCGATGGCATCGGCGTACAGCTTGTAGATCGTCTCCCACTTGTACTCCGCGCCGGTGATGAAGCCCTTGGGCGCCAGCGCCGCCTGGCTGGCGTTGTGGCCGCAGCTTTTCACCCCGCGCGATTCCGCCGTCTCGATCACCACTTTCGGCCCGTCGACGTGGCAGGTGATGACATCGCAGCCCGCGTCGATCAGGGCGTTCGCCGCCTCGGCTTCGCGCACGGGCATCGACCATTCGCCGGTGAAGATCACCTGCACGGTGGCCGCCGGGTTCACGCTGCGCGCGCCCAGAAGGACCGAGTTGATGTTGGACAGGACCGAGGGGATGGGCTTGGCCGCGACGAACCCGATCTTGCCGGTGGTCGAGGACAGACCCGCCGCCACCCCGTTCACGTAATGCGCCTGGTTCAGGTAGCAGAAGTAGCTTCCGGCGTTGGCCGGATCGGTGTCCTTGTTCCACAAAGGCGCTGCGTGGCGGAACTGGACACCTGGATATTTCTTCGCCGTATCAATGACAAAGGGATTGTAGTAGCCGAAGGACGTCGCAAGGATCAGGTTCGCGCCGTCAAGGTTGATCATCGATTCCATCGACTGGGCGACGGCATCGGTCTCGGGCACCTTCTCCTCTTCGATAACGGTCACGCCCGGCACCTGCTTCAGCACTTCGATCGCCAGCGCATGCGCCTGGTTCCAGCCGAAGTCGTCACGCGGACCGACGTAGACGGCCCCGATGACCACCGGCGACTGCGCGCGGGCAAGGGTTGCAGGAAGCGTCGCGACGGCAAGTCCCGCGGCTCCGGTCTTCAGAAGCGAGCGGCGGGTCAGGGTAGAAAGGGTCATTTGTTTCTCCTGCGGGTCTGGTGGGTGGCGTCATGCCACCCCGAAATCGGCTGCGCGCAGAGGCAGGCGCACGTGCATCGTGCGAGACGGTCATGGCGACCGCCGCGGCACTTTTCCGAATCCGTACCCACCCCAGGCAACTTGATCCGCATGAAGGCAGTTTCCGGCGATGACGTGAAATGCTAAGTTTGCACTGATCCGGTGAAAAAATTGCACCACCCTTGGCAGGAGGCACCATGCGACATCTGGACTCGCTGCGCATGATCGAGGCCGCCGCGCGGGCCGGGTCGATCCGCAAGGCGGCGGATGACCTGAACATCACCGCCTCTGCCATGGTCCGACGGATCAACCGCTTTGAAGAGGAGTTCGGCAGCGAGGTGTTCGAGCGCCTGCCCTCGGGCGTGCGGCTCAATCCAGCGGGCGAGTTGGTCCTGCAGCATTATCGCGCGACCCTGTCGGACCTTTCACGGGTACGTGGGCAGGTGGCCGACCTTGGCGGCGAGCGGCGCGGCCATGTCTCCATCGCCTGCTCGCAGGCCTTGCTGCCGTCGTTCCTGCCCCGCCAGATCGCGCGCTATCGCAGCCAGCATCCGGGGGTGACCTTTTCCGTCAACGTGCGCGACCGGGCCCGGGCCGAACAGGAACTTGCCGAATATGCCAGCGACCTCGCCCTGGTGTTCGAGCCGGTCTATCTTGTCGACTTCCAGGTGATCCTGTCGATCCCACAGCAGGTCTGCGCGGTGATGAGCGTCGATCACCCGCTTGCCGTAAAGCGCGAGCTTCGTCTGCGCGACTGCCTGGGTGTGCCCCACATCGCGCCCTCAAGCACCTATGGCGTGCGCCACCTTCTGGATTACGGCGCGCGGCGCGGGGGACGGCAGGTGTCGCCCGTGGTCGAGACCGAAAGCTTCGAGCTGATCCGCCACTATGTCCTGCAGGAAAATGTCATCGGATTCCAGATCCCGATAGGGCTCGGCCCGGTGGACGATCCTCGGCTGGTCCTGCGCCCGATCAGCCAGCGCGACTTGCCGATGGGAAACCTGATCCTCGGCCAGATGCGCGGGCGGACGCTGCCGGTGGCGTCGGCGAAGTTCGCCATGCAGCTGGCGGCCGCCCTGGAAACCGAAGAGGCCGACATGCGCCCGGGCGAAGGGTGAGTTGGGAAGCCAATCCGGGCACAAGCCCTATCCTTCCGCAAGAGACGAGGTGAACAGACCCTGTCTTGAAGTCAAAAGTCCGCTGTGGACCGGAAGAGACCTCGCATGCGCATGGGGTGGAAAGCGGACGGTAAGTGCGTTGTCTTGGAAGATTGATCCACCAGGTTTTTCGTCAGGCAAGAGCCATAAGATCCTTGGAGATCGTCGTTCGCGAGATACCGAGGGTGCGGGCCGCTTGTGCGATGCCACCGCTTTGTCGCAAGGTGTCGCGGCTAGAGCGACACTGGCGTTCCTTCCAAGGAAGTCCCGCGCAGTGAGGGCAGCGCCCGGCAGTAGGCAAATGCCCCTGCGTGTCCGGCACCAGGTCCGCAAACTCCTCGACTCCCAGCCGGAGACCACCGGCGCGCAGGGCGGCCTGAGCGATGATCGATCACAATTCATGCAGGTTGCCAGACCAATCATGCCGGGCGAGCAGGCCAAGCGCTTCGATCGAAATGTCGCCGCCGTCGTCTTGCGAGGGGGCACGGGGGCGCGTCCGTGCGTTCAGATTGCTTCGGCGGAGAGGAGCCGCTTCGGCCTCGGCTCCCAGCGTACGGCCATGGACGGACGCGAACAGACCGGAGCGACCCTAGGCAGGATGAAAATGCCGCGCGATGATCGCTTTGCCAGTGCCGGTTTCGCCCTGGATGAAAACGAGCGTTGCCGTTGTCCCCAACTTGGGAAGCAGGCGAAGACGGCGGACCAGGTCCACATCTTCGATCACGACGTCGGGGAAGAGGTTCCGGATCTCTGGCGTTTGCGGCAGATTTTGTCGCGCAGTTCTGGGGTTGGTGCCTGAAAACAGACGACCGGCGAGAGTGATACTGGCCCGACTGGCACTGCAGCGCATAGACACTGCAGAACCCCTTCGCTCCCCGACCCGCAGGGTTTCACCTTGGGCAAGGCGCAGGGCCACATCCTTGTAGCGCTGCTCGAAGCTGGTCCCGATCAGGTGGCGCATGCTGGCAAGGAACATCTCACCCTTAAGATTCTCGGCGTGAACCGAGAAGTCATCCACCAGTACAAGCATGCCGGCCGACGGCCTTCCAGGATGGTCGGGGCGCGGGTGAACCTGCAGCACGATGAGCCGGTCACCTGACCCGCCTTCCGTCTGTACAGAGTCTACACAAGCCACTCGCGCTACCCAATGGGTTGGCACCGTTCGGGCCGGTCCGTCCGCGATCTGAACAGGCCGAATGGCCCTGTTTAAACCAGATGTGCACCTGGGACGGTCGCAACGGCGCGACGTTTGTGATAGTGGACTTGTGCCGCATTGCCCTGCCCATGCGGCTGGTTTCAGGGCGATCCCACCGCTCGGCGCATTTCGACCCCGCCTTCTACCAGACGGACCTCGGGTCAGTCGCGCGTGTCGCCACCACCTACTCCGATACCCCGACGTCCATCGACAGTGGCCAGAACCGGATCTTCGACCTGCGCGTGCCGGGTGCAGGCGAGTTTATGTCCTCGCTTGCGGCCGGTGTGGCCCGCGCCCAGTCGGGCGAGGCAACGGCGCAAGAGGCGCTGAATGCCGTCGCTGCCGAATGGAAAGCGATCGGCGACCGGATCGGCCTGGACCGCGTCCGCGACGCCTATCACAACGTCGTGGCGCTGTGAGACAACCAAGGTCCGACACCATCTTGGGGGGGCACGCCCAAGCGGCCCCTTTCCCTAAGGGTGTCCCCGTGTACCGCCAGAAGAGCATCTTCCTCCTGCCCGGACTTCTGGTCCAGGTGGCGATCATCCTGTTTCCGCTGCAGTGAGGTGCCCCTTGATCTGCAGATGCTTTGGCCCCTGACTTCGAGGCAAGGAGGCCGAGATAGGGAGGAGCACCTACCGCGATAGGTTCAAGCGTGACGCGGTGCAGCAGGTCCTGGTATGTGGGTATCCGGTTCGAGAAGTTTCGCAGCGTTTGGGCGTGCTTTCGCACTCGCCTTACAAGTGGATGAAGCTTCTTGCTGAGCCTGCCCCCAAGCCTCCGGCGTCGACCGCGAGGCCGAGAACCGGCGACGGAAGCGAGAACTGGCGCGGGCGACCGAGGCGCGCGACATCCCAAGAAAGCAATGGCGTACTTCGCGCGTGCGTCCCAATGAAGGGGGGCCGTTGGAGTTCCATGGGTTCAAGCCCAATTGCGAGCGACATCACCTACATCAAGACCCACGCGGGCTGGCTCTATCGGGCGGTCGTCATTGATCTGTTCTCGCGCCGTGTGGTCGGTTGGTCCGCCCAGCCCCGCATGACGACCGACCTCGCGCTGCAGGCCTTGCGTGCGGCCGTCTGGCGGCGAAAGCCCAAGGCAACGGTGATGATCCATTCCAACCAGGGATCCCGGTCCACAAGTCGAGAGTGCCAGCTGTTTCTCAGCCAGCATGGGCCGCTGAGGCAATTGCCACGAAACTGCCGTCACCGAAAGTTTCTTCCGGCTCTTTAAGCGGGCGCACAACTGGCGCCGCACCGACCCGACCCGGGAAGCCGCAAGGCACGACGCGTTCGACTACATCGAGATGTTCTGCAACCCGACACGCAAGCACACGAAAAACGGAAGCCTGCCGCCCGTTGACTTCGAAACCCAGCAGCAGGAACTGAACGAGGCAGGTGTCTAGCAAACCAGGGGCACATCACGGCGCAAACAGGTCATCACCCTTCGCCTTGCCATGGGATTTCGGAAAAACCGGGCAGCACCCGACCCAACTTAAGGCCTATCCGCAGACAAGGTTAGCTTATGGCCCGTCTCCAGGTTGGGAATTGGACGCACGCGGTGCGCCCTCTTTCGCGCGGCTTTCTTGGTCCGGACTCAAGTCTGCGTATCTGCCACCCCTTAACGAACCCCTAATGTCCACAGATAACCCCTTGGAATTGTTAGACGTCGCTCCCTGTCCACCCGTGGACAGCTCAGGCGTTGACGTCCACCACCACGCGGCCCTGTACGCCCCCCTTCAGGATCGCCGCGCCAAGCTCCGGCAGGTCCGCCAGCACCGCCGGCCGGAGCATCGCCTCCAGCTTCTCCAAGGGCAGGTCCGATACCACCCGCCCCCAGGCCAGCACCCGCCGTTCATAGGGAACCGTCACGGAGTCGATCCCCAGCAAATTCACCCCCCGCAACAGGAACGGGATGACCGAGGCCGGCAGCGAAGATCCCCCCGCCAGCCCCACCGCCGCGACCGAGCCACCGTACTTCATCTGCCCCAGCACCCGCGCCAGCATCGCGCCGCCCACGGCATCCACACAACCCGCCCAGGTCTCGCTCTCCAACGGCCGCTTCACCACCTCCGCCAGCTCCTGCCGCGGCACGATCCGGGCAGCCCCAAGCTCGCGCAAGTACGCCTCCGTCTCTGCCCGCCCCGTCACCGCCGCGACCTGATACCCCAGCTTGGCCAGCAAGGCGACCGCCACCGACCCGACGCCACCCGCCGCGCCCGTCACCAGCACCTCGCCCTTCGCGGGCGTCAGCCCATGCTCCTCCAGCGCCATCACCGCCAGCATCGCCGTGAACCCCGCCGTCCCCACCGCCATCGCAGCCCGTGTGGTCAGCCCGGCGGGCAGCGGCACCAGCCAGTCCGCCTTGACCCGCGCCTTCTGGGCATACCCGCCCCAATGCACCTCTCCCACCCGCCAGCCGGTCAGCACCACGCGGTCCCCGGGCTTGTAGCGGGCATCCTCCGAAGCCTCGACCACCCCCGCAAAGTCGATCCCCGCGACATGCGGGTAGGTCCGCACGATCCCACCCCCAGTCGGGGACAAGGCCAGCCCATCCTTGTAGTTCAGCGTCGAATACTCGACCGCCACCGTCACGTCCCCCGCCGGCAGCGCGCTGTCCTCCAGCTCCCGGACATGAGCCACGGCGGCATCGCCTTCCTTCTCCAGAACCAGTGCGCGGAACATCGTCGGCCTCCCCTTTTGATCCGCCTCAGTCGGCCCGGCGGAAGCCGGATTGTCAACCCGACCCCGCTGCCCCACTCTGGCCCGAACAGGAGGACCCCATGACACAAGAAGACATCGGCTTCATCGGCACCGGCCTGATGGGCCACGGCATGGCGAAGAACATCGTCGAGAAGGGCTACCCCCTGACCGTCACCGCCCACCGCAACCGCGCGCCGGTCGATGACCTGCTGACCCGTGGCGCGACCGAGGCTACTATCGAAGACCTCGCCGCCCGGTCCACGATCATTTTCCTCACTCTCCCCGGCTCTCCGCAAGTGGCAGACGCGGTCGCGAAGATGACCCCCCACCTCAAGCCCGGCACGGTAATCGTCGACTGCTCCACCTCCGACCCCACAGTCACCGAACGCCTCGCCACCGACCTTGCCGCCAAAGGCATCCACTTCGCAGACGCCCCCCTCTCCCGCACGCCGAAAGAGGCATGGGCGGGGACGCTCGACTGCATGGTCGGCGCGGACGACGCGATCTTCACCCGCATCCAGCCCGTCATCGCCACCTGGGCCGGGAAGATCGTCCACATCGGGCGGGTCGGCGACGGCCACCGGATGAAGCTACTGAACAACTTCCTCTCGCTCGGCTACGCCGCGATATATGCCGAGGCGCTGGCGCTGGCAGCAAAGGTCGGCATCTCCACCGCCACGTTCGACAGCGTGATCCGCGGCGGCCGCATGGACTGCGGCTTCTACCAGACCTTCATGGGCTATGCGCTGGAGGGCAACCGCGAGGCCCACCGCTTTACGCTCTCGAACGCCTACAAGGACCTGCGCTACCTGGAGAGCATGGCCAACGCCGCCACCGTCACCACCACGATGGCAAGCGCGGCGAAGAACAGCTTTGCCGGGGCAGTGGCGCAGGGAGGAGCGGGGCCGGAGGACTATGTGCCCCATCTGACGGATTTCGTGGCGCGGGCGAATGGAGTGGGGCCAAAATAGGCGTGGTGGGAAACAATGGAACGTCGTACAGGGCACGCGTCAGTGCCTAACCATGATTGGCTCCTTTTGCACAACTACGCTACACACTGTGGTCGGATGGCTAACTCGATGCCTCCCCAGATTGGAGGGTAAAGGTGCCGTCGACGTATTCCTTCGTGCTCCTGTCTTACAATCAGGAAGAGTACATCGCGGACGCTGTACGCTCGGTTCTAGACCAGCAAGGACCTCCGCTCGAAATCATTCTTTCGGACGATTGCTCTACGGATAGCACATACCAGATCATGCGCAACGTTGCCGCAGGCTATACGGGGCCTCATCGCGTAACGATCCGCAGGAACGAGACGAACCTCGGCTTCGTCAAGCATTTTCGTGAAGTCTTCACGCGGTGCACGGGCGACGTGATGATTGTTGCTTGGGGCGACGACGTGTCTTTGCCGGATCGCGCGCTTGCAGTGAGAGAGGCTTTCAGTTCTGGTGATCCCTGGCTCGTGCACTCGCATGCAGCCTGCATTGATCTTGCGGGCAACGATATACCGCCCACCTACTTGACAGCGGATCTTGTAAAGGGCTCTGACCTTGCGGCTTGCGCTACCTCAGGCGGACTCTACCTTGGGGCAACTGGAGCTTATCATCGAAAACTGGTGCAAAAATATGGGCATGTGACCAATCCCCGTGCCTACGAGGATCTCGTCTACGGTTTTCGGGCCATGCTTGAGGACGGCGTCCGGTTTATCGACAAGCCGCTGGTGCGCTACCGTGTCGGTTCTGGCCTGTCCACGAGCCATCTGCTTGCGGATCGGGGTGGAAAGCGGAAAGCCGAGATCCGCAGGCTGCGCACTCAATACGCAGTGTTGTCGCAGCGTCGGCGCGACGCGCTCGTCTTCGGGATGTTTCCTCAGGACTCAATCCCGCAGCTGATCAATCACAATCGGCTGCAGGTTCTTTTTGAACTGTATTTCTGGGGTGCGATCAATCGAGAGCGAGCACGCCGGCTGTTATTCCAGCATCCGCTTCTCGCCCTGCGGGCATGGAGGCGCGTGCGCAGGTTCAAGCGGCGCATCAAACGTTCATTGCAGGCGATGCCGACCACAGTCGCCGTCGCGCCGGCTCCTTGAGGCGCCACGGGACAGACCGAACTGTCTTATCCTGGCGAAAATCCTCGCCGCAACGGACGCACAGTTGCAAGGCTGCGCTAAACCGTTTCACGGCCTACTCAGTCTGCTGAATCAAGGAAGAACCGTGGGATGCGAGTACTCGTTTTCGGAGGATGCGGGTTCATTGGATCCCATATCGTTGACCAGATGCTCGCGGCCGCATGGACTGCGGTTTTTACCAGACCTTCATGGGCTATGCCCTTGAAGGCAACCGCGAGGCCCACCGCTTCACCCTTGCAAACGCCTACAAGGACCTGCGCTATCTGGAAAGCATGGCGAACGCCGCCACCGTCACCACTACGATGGCGAGTGCCGCGAAGAACAGCTTTGCGGGGGCGGTGGCACAAGGCGGCGCGGGGCCGGAGGACTATGTGCCCCACCTGACGGATTTCGTCGCGCGGGCGAATGGGGTGAAGCGCTAGAGCTTCTTGCCGATCCCAGCGTCCTTCAGAATGCCGTTGGCCGTGGAACGGCTCAATATCTTATGAGGCACCGTCAAAGTCGGCTTCCCGCCGTCATGACGCCATTTCTGGTGCTTCGACCCGCCGTCGCGGTAGTAGCCGGCTTCTTTCAACAGGCGGACAACCTCGTCGAAATAGCCCTTCACCATATCAGGCCGCCGTAGCGCCTCCCCGCTGCGGCGTGTGAAACTTGATCCAGGGGATCAGTTCCGACAGCGAGCGCTGAGAAAGATCGCGCTTGGTGATGTGGTTTTCCAGAATCAACTGAGGACCAAGTTCCGCTTCATCGGCATTGCTCCTCGGCTGCGCGCCAACTGATGCGCAGACCGCAGTTTTCAGAAGAAGTCTTACCATCATATGACCTTCTGCGCGCACGATGCAACAGGACGGCAGGAAAAG